>NZ_JBXAFS010000017.1:0-90153 GCF_058793355.1 Afipia sp. MLSD5-FHT05B12 | reverse complement strand
TGCGCCTCGCGGCGCTCCATGCCCCTCGTCAGGGGCGCGAACGAGGCAGGCCTCGCGCGCGCTGTGAGGGGCGAGACTAAAAGCTCACCTCGCGCAGTGCGCGAGAGCGATCGCGCGTGCGCAAATGAAGTGGCTGTTTGAAAACTGAATCGGAAAATGCTGATAACGGGCCGTTGCAGGTGCCGTCGTTCCCGTTTATCCGCGCCGCCGCGCGTTCACCGCGATTGCAAGCAGTGCGCGCTGCGCGATGACTTCCGCCAGTGACGACTGTTTGCGCATGTCGAATGCGGCGTCGGCCAGTTGCGCCATCACCCGCGCCATGCGTTCGGAACTGGTGTTTCGCAGCGCCGTTTCGACCAGCGTCTTGCGCGAAAAGTGCAGCCGCGGAAAACCGCTGTCGAGCGCTTCAAGTTCGCTGCGGCCTTCTTCGATCGACAGCCGCGCCTTGTGCAGCTGCGCGGCGTGGCGCTGTGCCGACATGATGATCAACCCGGGATAGGTCCCGGCGGCCATCGCCTTGGCGAACGCGGATTCGACGTCGGCGGCGCGTCCCGCAAATGCATTGTCGACGATCGGATCGAGCGCCAGACCCGATGCGTCGGTGACGATGGCGACGACGTCATCGAGGGTGACTTCGCGCTGACCGTGCGCGTAAAGCGCGACCTTGCGGATTTCGTTGCGTGACGCCTGCCGGTCACCGCCGAGCAATGACGTCAGCGCTGCGCGCGCGTCCGGTGCAATCTTCAGATTCGACAGGCGCAGTTCGTCGTCGATCAGCTTCGCAAGATCGCGCTCGGTGTCGGCGTAGCAGGCGATCGCGACCGCGGACTTTGCCCTCTCGCAGGCCTTTCGCAGCGGCGCGTCGGGGCGCAGCTCGCCGGCCTCGATCACGATGCGGCAATCCTTTGGCTGCATCTCGGCCAGCGTATCGATGCCGCTGGCGAAGCTGCGCGAACCGGCGCGAATCCGGATGGCGCGCCGGCCGCCGAACAGCGGCACCGTCATGGCTTCATCGACAAGACGCGATGGTTCGGCGGCGAGCTCGTCGCCGTCCATTTTAACCAGAGAAAACGGATCGTTCGGATCGTCGACGGCCGACGCCATCAAGGCATCGGCGCGCTCGCGCACCAGGCCGGCGTCGGGACCATAGAGCAGGATGATCGGCCGCGACGGATCGGGCCGGGCCAGAAACGCGTCGATTTCTTTCCCGCGAAGCGCGACCACAATTATTCCGAATCAGGTTGTCGGATCAGGTGCCGGCGATGAAGAACGACGCGAGGCGCTGACTGATGTTATCTGCGATAACCTTGGCGGCGCGGTCTTCCGCGTCACGCAGTCCGCGCGAACGGGCGAAGCGCTGCGCCTGTCCCGGAATGTCGTAGGAGACGCGCGAGAAGGTCGTGCCGGTCAGCACCGTCTTGTCGGTGGCGTTGTCCTTCAGCTCATAGGTCGCATCGATGCCGTAGTTCTCGATGTCGGGCCGGGCGGTGGTCGGGTCAACGATAATCGACAGCCGGGATGTGCTGAGCCGCATCACCAGACGGTGGGTCGGCGGTCCGCCGACGGCGCTGCCGTACATGCTGAACATCAGGTGGTTGCGGATCTCGACGCCAAGCCGCGCCTCGCGCGACCCGTTCGGCACGTTGAGCGGAGGAACCTCGACGCCTTGCAGCTTTTCGCGCAAAGCCGAGCCGCCGGTCGCGCTGCGCTCGCCGTACATCGGCTGGAAGCACCCGGCCGTCAGGGCCGCAAGGGCGGCCACGGCGACGAGCCGGACAGCGATGCGCTTATCAAACCACGACATTCACGATCCTCTGCGGAACGACAATGACTTTTCGGGGAGGTTTCCCGTCCAGCGCTGATTTTACTGCATCGAGTGTCAAAACGGCAGCCTCAATTTCCCCGTTTGAAGCATTTCGGGCGACCGTGACATCCGCGCGCTTCTTGCCATTAACCTGCACTGGCAGCGTAATTGTGTCATCGACCAGCAATTTGGCTTCGGTTTCGGGCCAATTGGCCTCCGAGACCAGCCCCTGATGGCCCAGGGCCTGCCAGCATTGCTCGGCCAGGTGCGGCATCATCGGCGAGATCAGCCGGACCAGGATGTCGAACGCCTCCCGCGCCGCGGCCGCGACGGCGGGGTCGGTCTGCAAGGATTTCGCCGGGCCGTCGACCACGTCCCCCAGCGCGCCGGCAAAGGTATAGAGCTTTGCAATCGCGGTGTTGAAACGCAGCCGCTCGATCGCGGCCGAGACATCCGCGAGGGTGCGGTGGGCGATGCGCCGGAGCGCCATCGCGCCGTCGCTGTTCTCCGCGATGACCGTGCCCGGTGCCGGCAGATGCGGCGCGGCGGCGTTCACCAGCCGCCAGATGCGCTGCACGAAGCGGCCGGCGCCCTGCACGCCTTCCTCGCTCCAGATCACGTCGCGGTCGGGCGGCGAGTCGGACAACATGAACCAGCGCGCGGTGTCGGCGCCGTAGGTGCCGATGATGTCGTCGGGGTCGACCGTGTTGCGCTTCGACTTCGACATCTTTTCGATCGGACCGATCTCGATCAGCTCCTTCGTCGTCAGCAATGTCGCGCTGCGCTTGTCGCCGACAGTCTCGATGTTGATCTCGGCGGGCGAGGCGAAGGTGCCGTCCTGCTTCTTGTAGGTTTCATGCACCACCATGCCCTGCGTGAACATGCCGGCGAACGGTTCGTCCATGCCGATGTGTCCCGTCGCCTTCATCGCGCGGACGAAGAAGCGGCTGTACAGCAGATGCAGGATCGCGTGCTCGACGCCGCCGATATACTGGTCGACCGGCATCATGCGGTCGGCGACCTTGCGGGTCGTCGGCGCGTTCTCATTCCACGGATCGGTGAAGCGCGCGAAATACCATGACGAGTCGACGAACGTATCCATCGTGTCGGTTTCGCGCGTGGCCTTGCCCCCGCACTGAGGACAGGTGACGTGCTTCCAGGTCGGATGATGGTCAAGCGCATTGCCTGGCTTGTCGAAGGTCGCATCCTCCGGCAGCACCACCGGCAAATCCTTGTCCGGCACCGGCACCACATCGCATTTCGGGCAATGGATCACGGGGATCGGACAACCCCAGTAGCGCTGGCGCGAAATACCCCAGTCGCGCAGGCGGAAGTTGACCTGCCGCTCGCCGACCGGCGTATTGCCGCGCGTTGTGCCTTCGAGGCGCCTGGCGACATCTTCCTTCGCCTCTTCGATGGTCATGCCATCGAGGAAGCGCGAATTGATCATGCGGCCTTCGCCGTCATAAGCGATGTCCGTAATGACGAACGATTTCGGATCGGCGTCCGGCGGGCAGACCACCGGCGTATTTCCAAGACCGTACTTGTTGACGAAATCGAGGTCGCGCTGATCGTGCGCGGGGCAACCAAAGATCGCGCCGGTGCCGTATTCCATCAGCACGAAGTTGGCGACGTAGACCGGCAGCTTCCAGTCCGGATCGAACGGATGCACGGCCTTGATGCCGGTGTCGAAGCCCTGCTTCTCGGCGGTGTCGATGATTTCCTGCGCGGTGCCCTGACGCTTGGTCTCGGCGATGAATCCGGCAAGCTTCGGGTTCTTCAACGCAGCCGCCTGCGCGAGCGGATGATCCGCCGCGATCGCCATGAACCTGGCGCCGAACAGCGTGTCGGGCCGCGTCGTGAAAACCTTCAGTTCGTTCTCGCCGCCCGGTACCGTCGCGGGGTCGAGCGCGAAACGGACCAGCAGGCCTTCGGAGCGGCCGATCCAGTTGCGCTGCATCAGCCGCACCTTGTCGGGCCAGCGATCGAGCGTGTCGAGTGCGTCGAGCAGGTCCTGTGAGTATTTCGTGATCTTGAAGACCCACTGGTTCATCTCGCGCTGTTCGACGACAGCGCCCGAGCGCCAGCCGCGCCCGTCGATCACCTGCTCGTTGGCGAGTACGGTCATGTCGACCGGGTCCCAGTTGATCTTGCGCTTTTCGCGCTCGGCCAGCCCCGCCTTCATGAAATCCAGAAACATCTTCTGCTGATGTTTGTAGTAGCCCGGGTCGCAGGTCGCGAACTCGCGTGACCAGTCGAGCGACAGCCCCATGGTCTGGAGCTGCTTCTTCATCGTGGCGATATTCTCGTAGGTCCACGCCTTCGGCGCGACCTTGCGTTCGATCGCCGCATTTTCGGCAGGCAGGCCGAAGGCGTCCCAGCCCATCGGATGCAGCACGTTGAAGCCCTTGGCGCGCATGTAGCGCGCGACCACGTCGCCCATGGTGTAATTGCGGACATGACCCATGTGGATGCGCCCCGACGGATAGGGGAACATCTCGAGCACGTAGTATTTCGGCCGGGGATCGTCGTTGCGCGTGGCGAAAATCGCCCGCTCGTCCCAGAGCTTTTGCCAGCGTGGCTCGGATTCGCGGGCGTTATAGCGTTCGGTACTCATCGGATCGGTCGTCTGCCAAAAAGGGGATTCAGAAGGCGGCAGACTAGCCACAAAAGACCGCGATGGGTCAACGCTTTAGGCGCAAATAGGGTCTGCGCGGCCTAGTGGAGTGGATTTGACATTCGCTCCCGCCTAGCCGCGAGTCCGCAAGCGAATGTCAAATCCAAAACACCACTAGAGGCTTATAATTGCTAGTGGTCCTTCGATTCTAACATTCGCTAGGCTTCCTGCCGAAATGGGATGCGAATGTTAGAATCGGACCACTAGCCGGCCAGTGAAACCGGCCGATCCACGGGCCGGATCAGGCCGTGTTCGACCACCGCGTTCCTGCCCCGGCGTTTGGCCGCGTACAGCGCCGCGTCGGCCGCCTCGATCAGATCGTTTTGCGGCTGGGCGCTGCCCGGCGCGACCGTCGCGACGCCCACACTGACGGTGACGCGCCTGAAGTCGCTGGTGACGTGCGCAATCGCGAGAGCTTCCACCGTCGCGCGAACCTGTTCGCCCATCTGTACGGAATGGGCGGGATCGCTGTTGGGCAGCAACAGGCAGAATTCCTCGCCGCCGTATCGGGCCGCGAAGCCGCCGCATGAATTGGCGATTGTCGCAAGGACTTCGCCGACGCGGCTCAGACAGGCGTCACCTTCCGGGTGGCCGTAGGTGTCGTTGAAAAGCTTGAAATGATCGACGTCGATCATCAGCAGCGAAAGCCGGCCATCGATTTGCAGCGCCTTCATCCATTCGAATTCCAGCCGGCTCTGGAAGCCCCGGCGATTGGCCAGACCGGACACAAGGTCGAGCGATGCGATCACGGTCAGCCGGTCGTTGGCGGCGGCCATTTCGCGCTCGCGCTCGGACAGCTGCGACGCCATGGCATCAAAGGCCCTCGCGAGCGGAATGAACTCAAGCGGCAGCGAGGCGTTCGATGTCCTGGCCGAAAACTCGCCGCGGCCAAAACGATTGGCCGTATCGGTCATCATGCGGAGCGGCCGGATGATAAGGCGTTCGCCCGCGAACCATGCGCCGAGCAGCGTGAAGAGCCCCACAAGCGCCAGTTGCAGATAAGCGGTGCGGATATCCCGATTGACGTCACCCAGCATCACCGACTGATTGATGCTGACAATCATGCGGGCGCGCGTGCCGCTGACCCGCGCGAACGATACGGCCTTCTTCTCACCGTCCGCGGATTCGAAGGAGATCGAGCCGTACTCGCGATCGAGATTCATCTCGCGCAGCGTTACGGCTTCGAACAACGAAGTGTCCTTGAGCTTTTGCCCGATCAGATTCGCGCTTTCGGGCGGAGACGCCAGAATCGTTCCCGTGCTGTCGACAAGAACGACCGATACCCCCGAACGCCCGCCGCGATTGCTCAGCAACTGCGACATCCATTTCAGATCGATTGTCGCTATCACCACCGATTCCTGTCCGCCGTCGATCGCTGACACGGGGTAAGCGGCGACAATGGTCGGAAGTCCGGTGGTGCGGCTTTGGATGTAATCGCTCACTATAAACTCGTGAAACTCGCGGGCTTTCAGGAAATAGTCGCGATCACCGAGATAGACGCCGACAACGGCCGGCACAGTGGAGCAAGCTATCTTGCCGTCCGGTCCCACAATCGAGACAGCCCGAATCCATGGCAGGTCGACCCGCAGGCTTGCGCGCATCACTGCGCAACCGCGGCCCTGTTGGGAGGCAGCGGCGTAGATGTAGGCGGAGGATTTCACAACAGCCTGGACCGTCGATATGATTTCGCGCTGTGCATCGGCGGTGTGTTGTGCGAGCTCCGACAGCTCGTTTGCGGCCTGGATCATCTGCCTGGACCGCGAGTCTTCCAGCAGGCGGACGCGATCGAGCATTAGCGGTACAACCAGGATCAGCGCCAGAAGCACAAGGCGCGCGCGAATCCCCAATAGCGCCTTGAGTTTTGACGTGTTGCGGCCGAAGCTGGCGATTGACATCGGTATTCCCTTGCCCCACGCCAACATTACAAAAAAAAGGCTTCAAGGACCCTTTTTTGAATTCGCTAAAATTCGAATGATCCTTAATTTGAGGGCAAGTTTACTTCGATGGCTGTGGATAAAATGTCGCCGGTAACATCTGATTCACCAAGCGGCCTTGCCGCTGTGGAGCGCGAGATTTCTCGTGCGTGCAAGGACGCTCGCCGTGATCGCTCTTCGGTGACGCTGGTTGCGGTGTCGAAGACGTTCGATGGCGACGCCATCGCACCGGTGATCCGCGCGGGCCAGCGTGTGTTCGGTGAGAACCGCGTGCAGGAAGCGAAGGCCAAGTGGCCGCCGTTGCTGGCTGAACATCCCGGCCTCGCGCTTCACCTGATTGGGCCCTTGCAATCGAACAAGGCCAGGGAAGCCGTGGCGCTGTTCGACGCCATTCACTCGGTGGATCGCGCCAGTCTGTGCGAAGCGCTGGCGAAGGAAATCGTTAAGCAGGGCCGGCAGCCGCAACTGTTCGTTCAACTGAACACCGGCGAAGAACCGCAGAAGGCGGGGATTGCGCCGGCGGACGCCGACGCATTCATCGCGAGCTGCCGTGACGTTTACGGTCTGCAAATTTCCGGACTGATGTGCATTCCGCCGGCCGAGGATCCGCCGGCGGCGCACTTTGCGCTGACCGCCAAGATCGCCGCGCGCAATGGATTGAAATTATTGTCGATGGGCATGAGCGCGGATTTTGCGACGGCGATCCAGCTCGGTGCGACGCATGTGCGCGTCGGGTCCGCGATCTTCGGACATCGCTGATTTTACCGAGCGATCATCCGATCACGATTTTCGTATCTGGCCCTAATCGCGACAGCAATCTCACCATCGCGTTTTTGGTGAGCCCGACGCAACCGGCGGTCGGGGAAAATTTCTCGCGGGCGAGATGCAGGAAAACGGCGCTGCCCCGCCCTGCGATGCGTGGCCGGGTGTTGTGGTCGATCTCGATGATGAAGTCATAGAGATGGTCGTCGCGTCTCAGCCGGTCGCCATCTTCGCCGGTCGCGCGTTTGACTGCGCGATTGTAGCGCCGGTCGGCGGGATCCTCCGACCAGGCGTCCGTGGGACCGATCGCCCGGATCGGCAGATAGGTTCGCGGCCGGGGGTGTCTGTCGGCGCGCCACCACAGCCGCACCGGCCGGAAGATGCCGCGGGGTGTTCCGCCATCGCCTTCGAATTTGTTGGCCTTGATTCCGCCGCGTCCAAGCGCGACCGGTAGGATATGTGCGCCGGCCACCAGCCAACCCTGGTTCGGCCGGCCGGCGGCGGCACTGACCCTGACAGCGGAAAGCGGCCGATCACGCAACGGTGTTCGATAAGCCCTTGGAAAGCCTAGATTTCCCATAATTGGTTCCCGTGACTGCGTACAACCCTCGTGGAGTGGATTTGACATTCGCCCTGCTGGCAGCGAATTCGCGAAGCGAATGTCAAATCCAAACTCCACGAGGAACTTATATTTTGCGAGTGGTCCTTTGATTCTAACATTCGCAAACGGCCTGCTGAAACGGGATGCGAATGTTAGAATCGGACCACTCGCTTGCGCTTTCGCCTGCAAATGCTCTATTTCGCCGAGGTTCTTCGAGATCGTTCTCCAGACCCTCTTATACAAGCCGAATTTTAAAGGACTGGATGCAATGGCCAACGCCCGCAAGATCTTGATCGTGGATGACGATACCGATCTGCGCGATGCCCTGGTGGAGCAGTTGTCGCTTCACGAGGAGTTCGAGGCATCCGCCGTCGATACCGGTGCGAAGGGCGCGCTGGCGGCGAAAAGCAACTCACCCGACCTCGTGCTGATGGATGTCGGCCTGCCCGATACCGACGGCCGCGAGGTTGTCCGCAGCCTGCGCAAGGGCGGCTTCAAGTCGCCGATCATCATGCTGACCGGGCACGACACCGATTCGGACACGGTTCTCGGCCTCGAATCGGGTGCGAACGATTATGTCGCGAAACCGTTCCGCTTTGCCGTGCTGCTGGCCCGGATCCGCGCGCAACTGCGCCAGCATGAAGCCAGCGAAGACGCGGTGTTTTCGGTTGGCCCCTACAGCTTCCGCCCGGGCTCCAAGATGCTGACCGGCGCCAACGCCAAGAAGGTCCGGCTCACCGAGAAGGAAACGGCAATTTTGCGCTTTCTCTACCGGGCCGGGCAGATGCCGGTATCGCGCGAGACCTTGCTTCAGGAGGTCTGGGGCTATAATTCCGGCGTGACCACCCACACGCTGGAAACGCATATCTATCGCTTGCGTCAGAAGGTGGAGAAAGACGCTGCGAACCCCGAAATTCTTGTGACTGAATCCGGCGGCTATAAGCTGGTGCCATGAGGCGAATCAATCGCCGATTTATTTCGGCACGCTATGGCCATTGAAGACGACATCGCCCTGTTTTCGCGGGTCCCGACATTGAATTTGTTGGGCGCGGCGGCATTGCAGGTGCTTGCGATCGGCGCCGAGCAGCGCGAATACGGATTCGGCGAGCGGCTGTTCGAAGAGGGCGATCCTGCGGATTCCGGCTTCATTGTCCGGCACGGCGCGTTTCGCGTCGCTTCCGACGACGGCCATGAAGCCATTGCCGGCCAGAATGTCCTGATCGGCGAACTCGCGCTCGTGGTTCCGATGGCGCGGCCGGCGACAGCGACGGCTCTCGAACCGTCGTCGGTGCTGCGCATTTCGCGCAGCCTGTTTCAGCGCGTACTTGAAAGCCATCCTGAAGCGGCACGGCGTCTGCGCGATGATTTCGCCGCGCGCACCAACGCGGCGGCGGGTGCGATGGTTCGGGCGACAGAGACGCTGCGCTGATCCTCGCGCTTATAAGATCTCACACATCGAGAACAGCGGTCACCGGCACATGATCCGACGGGCGTTCCCAGCCGCGCGCATCCTTGGTGATCCTGAAATCGCGAACGCTGTCGCCCAGCGCCTTTGACACCCAGATGTGGTCGAGGCGGCGGCCCTTGTTCGCCGCGCTCCAGTCCGCGGAACGATAGCTCCACCACGAATAGACTTTCTCGGACAACGGAATTCGCTGCCGCGCCACGTCGATCCAGTTGCCGCGCGCCTGTACGCCGAGCAGCTTCTCGCACTCGATCGGCGTATGCGACACGATCTTCAGAAGCTGCTTGTGCGACCACACGTCATGTTCGTGCGGCGCGACGTTGAGATCGCCGACAAGAATATGCCGGTCGGCGAGCTTCGGGTGCAGTGGTTCGCAATCGCGCATCTCGTCGAGGAACGAGAGCTTGTGTTCGAACTTCGGATTAAGCGCGGGATCGGGAATATCGCCGCCGGCAGGCACGTAGAAATTATGCACGACCAGCGGCTCGGCGATCTGCGCCTTCGGCCCGAAGGACACCGAGATATGCCGCGAATCGACCTTGCCGCAGAACGTGCGCACATCGCTCGATTCGAACGGAATTTTCGAGACGATGGCGACGCCGTGATAACCCTTCTGGCCATTGAGGGCGACGTGCTCATAGCCGAGCTGCTTGAAGCGCTTCAGCGGAAACGCGTCATCGATGCATTTTGTTTCCTGAAGACACAGCACATCGGGCCGCACGGACTTGATGAACTTCGCGACGAGATCGATGCGCAGCCGCACCGAATTGATGTTCCAGGTGGTCAGGGTGAGGCGCATGAGGGATGTAAGCAGGATTTGCAGGGGAGGACGTCATCCTGAGGTGCGCGCGCTTGCGTGCCTCGAAGGATGCCGCGTGGTGACGCCGTCGCCCTTCGAGGCTCGCCGAAGAGGCTCGCACCTCAGGGTGACGGCGAGGGCGGCAAACTAATTATTCGAGTTCTGATAGTTGGTGAAGTCGATCCTGAACATCGAAGGATCGAGCTTCTTGGTGGTGTCGAGATTGTAGACCGCGACGGTGGTGTCGTAGCCCTGCGGGTCGGTGACGGTCCACTGCTTGAGCTGATTATCCTTGGCCCCGATCATCAGCATCAGCCGGCTGGTCCCGACCAGCGCCTGCTTTTCCTCGATGGTTACGCTGATGAACATGTTGTCCGAGGAGACGCCAACGACATTGGTGTCGCGCAGCAGATCGATGCGGTCGGACAGAAGATAGCGCAACGGCGTTTGCGACAACGGATAGACATCCTGGGTCGCGAGCCTGCGGTCCAGCACGACCACCGATGTGCCGTCAGCCACAAGCGCGATCGGCGACGGATCGTCATACTCGAAGCGGATCTTGCCGGGCTTCTGGATATAAAAATCGCCGGTCGTGCGTTTGCCGTCGGGACCGACCTGCACGAAATTGCCTGAGACGTTCTGCAAGGACGAGAGATAAGTGCTGACCTTGCCGGCCAAGGCCTTTTGATTGGCGTCGAAATTCTGGTTCGGCGTTCCGCCGCCGAACAGGCTGCGCAGATCCGGAATGATCGGCGTCGGTGGTGTCGACGTTGCGGGTGCCTGCACCTGCGGTGCGGGGGTGTCGCCGGCGCGGGCTTTCGGTGCGGGCTTTGGGACAGGAACAGCCTGGGCCAGTGCCGATGGCATCATGAGCGACGCTGCAATCGTTGCCGCCAACGCCATCATCGGCATTTTCGCAACAGAAACAGCACATGTGAGGCGCCGGGGCTGGCAGAACGGCTGATGGCGATGGAATTTTCTCAACGGTTCGTCCTGTCAGGGATGTCTTGTGATCTTTCCGTCGGGGCTAGCCCCAAGCTATGGCGTTTTCGCGGCTGCGAACAGGGTCTCAGCCAAATCGATCTTCTTCCTCGGCCACGAGAATCTCGCGTTTTCCGGCGTGATTGGCCTGCCCGACGATGCCCTCCAGCTCCATCCGCTCCATCAAGGTGGCGGCGCGGTTGTAGCCGATCTGGAGGCGGCGCTGGATGTAGCTGGTCGAGGCCTTGCGGTCGCGTTTGACGATGGCAACGGCTTGCGAGAACAGGTCGCCTTCGCCGCCGTTGGCGCCCATGCTGGTGCCGTCGAATACGGCGTTGCCGTCCTCGTCGGTCTCTTCTTCCGCGGTGACCGCTTCGAGATATTCGGGCTGACCCTGCGACTTGAGATGACGGACGATCTTTTCGACTTCCTCGTCCGACACGAACGGGCCGTGGACGCGGCTGATGCGGCCGCCGCCGGCCATGTAAAGCATGTCGCCCTGACCGAGCAGTTGCTCGGCGCCCATCTCGCCCAGGATGGTGCGGCTGTCGATCTTCGACGTCACCTGGAAGGAAATGCGGGTCGGGAAGTTTGCCTTGATGGTGCCGGTGATGACATCCACCGACGGACGCTGGGTAGCGAGGATCACATGCAGGCCGGCGGCACGCGCCATCTGCGCGAGGCGCTGCACCGCGCCTTCGATATCCTTGCCGGCGACCATCATCAGATCGGCCATTTCGTCCACGATGATGACGATGAAGGGCAGCGGCTCGAGTTCGAGTTTCTCTTCCTCGTAGATTGCCTTGCCGGTTTCCTTGTCGAAGCCGGTATGAACGGTGCGCGTCAGTTCTTCGCCCTTGGCCTTGGCTTCGGCGACGCGGGCATTGTAGCCGTCGATATTGCGCACGCCGAGCTTCGACATGTTCTTGTAGCGCTGCTCCATCTCGCGCACCGCCCATTTCAGCGCGACCACGGCTTTCTTCGGATCGGTCACGACCGGCGTCAGCAGATGCGGGATGCCGTCATAGACCGACAGTTCGAGCATCTTCGGGTCGACCATGATCAGGCGGCACTGATCGGGGCGCAGGCGATAGACCAGCGACAGGATCATGGTGTTGATGGCGACCGATTTGCCCGAGCCGGTGGTGCCGGCGATCAGCATATGCGGCGTGCGGGCGAGGTCGATGATAACCGGGTCGCCGCCGATGGTCTTGCCGAGACAGAGCGGCAGCTTGGCGTTGCTCTCGGTGCCTTCCTTGGTCGTGAGCAGTTCGCGCAGATAGACTTTCTCGCGCTTCGCATTGGGCAGTTCGATGCCGATGGCGTTGCGGCCGGCAACGACGGCGACTCGCGCCGAGACCGCGCTCATTGAGCGCGCAATATCGTCGGAAAGGCCGATGACGCGGGACGACTTGATACCGGGGGCAGGCTCCAGTTCGTACAGCGTGACGACGGGGCCGGGATTGGCCTTCACGATTTCGCCGCGCACGCCGAAGTCCTGCAACACGCCCTCCAGAGCGCGCGAGTTTTCTTCCAGTTCGTCCTTGCTGAGAGTCAGGCGATCCGACGCCTTCGGCGCAGCCAGCACGGAGATCGGCGGCAGTACGAACACGCCCTTGCGGTTCGACGCCTTTGGCTCAGCGCGCTTGCGCGGCGCACGGGCGACGGGCTCTTCGTCTTCTTCTTCTTCCTCCTCCTCGTCCTCCTCTTCTTCCTCTTCGTATTCGTCTTGCGGCACCAGCGAGGGCGCGCGCCGTCCGCCGCCGAGGTTTGGTTCCATGCGCTCGAACGATGCGGAGCGCCGTGATTCCGTGCGTCCGACCAGCATTGCGAAGAAGGCTGAAAGTGCCCGTGCCACACGCGTTTTTGCGCTCATGGCGGTATGAACGATCCAGCCGAGCGAGATCGAGCGGCGGTCGTCCTCTTCGAAATTGTCTTCATCCTCGATCATCGGCGGCCGTGTGCGTTCGACGATCTTCTCCTGCGCGCCCGCGCCGCATGCGAAGACGAAGCTTCCGGTCATCGCGGCGAACAGGATGACGCCGAGTACGATGCGATAGATCAGTCCGGGCGGACCGAACACCACCGCCGGAAAACGCACCAGCGCGTCGCCGACAACGCCGCCAAGTCCGGTTGGCAACGGCCATGCGCCGCTGCGCTGCAGGCAGCTTGCAAATCCAGCCGCGATCACCGCGCACAGAATCCAGCAGGCAATCCGCAATGCTTCACGGTCGAAATGACGATGCGTCACCAGCCGCCAGCCCCAGATCGCGACCGGCAGGATCAGCATGATCGCGCCAAGGCCGAGGATCTGCATCAGCAGGTCGGCACCGATGGCGCCCGGACGGCCCATCAGGTTGCGGATCGGACCCGAGGTCGCGTGGCTGAGGCTGGGGTCCTGCACCGACCACGTCATGAGAGCGGCGGCGACGGCACAGGAGAGCGCGATGACGCCGAGCCCGGCGAGTTCGCGCAGGCGGCGCGCCAGCATCTCGCGCAATGGATCGGAGATCTGGCCGACGATGGGAATGACGCGTTCGATCGCTGGCATAGGTTTAGCCCCGAGCTTCGTTCAAGACGTCGACCATACGGTGCAACGCTTCAGCCGTTGTTTCACTGTCCTGCTGCACCAGGGCGACGCGGATGTATCCGGTGCCGGGGTTGCTGCCATCGGCCTGCGGCCGCGCCAGATAACTTCCCGGGATGACGCGCACGCCACCATCCCTGAAAAGTTTCACAGTCGCGGCTTCGTCGCCGCCATGGGCGGAGACGTCGAGCCAGATGCAGAATCCGCCTGCGGGCCGCCGGTAACCGAAGCGGTTGCCGAGGATCTGGTCCGCGAGATCGAATTTGATCCGGTAGAGCCTGCGGTTCTCGTCGACATGAGTCTCGTCGCCGTAGGCGGCGACGGCGACATGCTGCAACGGGACCGGCACCTGAGGCGCCGCGACATTGCGCAGCTCATGAAAGCGCGCGAGAAAAGTCCTGTCGCCGGCGACGAAGCCGACGCGCAGGCCCGGCAGGTTCGATCGCTTGGAAAGCGACTGGAACGCGACCACGTTGGCAAAATCATTTCCGGCGGACGCAAGCATGCTGCCCGGCGCTTCGCCGGTGTAGATTTCGGAATAGCATTCGTCGCTGAGCACGATGAAGCCATGACGGTCGGCGAGCTGCTTCACGCGGTCGAAGTAGGCGCGCGATGGCACCGAGCCTTGCGGGTTCGCGGGCGACGCGAGGTAGAAGGCCACGGTGCGGTCGAGCGTTTCCGCGCTCAGGGAATCGAGGTCGGGCAGAAAGCCGTTCTCGCGCGTGGTCGGCAGAAATACCGCTTCACATCCAGCGGCCCGCGCGCCGGCCGCATAGGCCGGATAGAACGGATTGGGCATCAGGATCGCGGGCTTACCCTTGCGGGGGCTGACATACCGCGCGGCGGCGATCGCCGCGAAAAACAGGCCCTCGCGGCTGCCGTTGAGCACCAGAATTTCGGTTTCGGGATCGATCACTTTGGCCAGGGCGAATCGCCGTGAGACCCAGGCAGCGGCGGCCTGCCGGAACGGTTCGACGCCTCTTGCAATCGGGTAGCGGCCGAACTCGTTGATATGGCCGGCCAGCACTGGCCCGACAAAGCCCGGCACCGGGTGCTGGGGCTCTCCAATTGACATATTTATCAATGGCTTACCCGGCGAGTAGGCGCTCAGCAACTCGGTCAGCCGGGCAAACGGGGAGCGCTCGCCGTCTTGGGCGCCGGCGGCGGAAGCCGAGCGGGAAGAAGCGGTCATGGCCATTCGAAAAACGCCAGCACTTTTAAGGTCCGTCGATCCTGCGGGTGGGTCAGGGGGCCACGCAGGATTTGATCACGTCACCATAGGTGCGGCGAGGTTAAGACGCGATTAACCATCGCGGCGCGGACGTGGTTTGCGGCTCCCTTCGGGGGCTGATCTTACCCCGAAGCCGGCCTCTTTTTGAGGATGTCGCGGCCAAAAAGTAAGGGCCCCAGCTTGCGCTGGGGCCCTCCGACGGACGGGGCATTGCCGGGTTTGTGCCCCAACCGTTGTTCCTGAACTCGCTTACATGTTGTAGGCGCGCTCGGTGTGGTCGGTGAGATCCAGACCCTCGCGCTCCTGCTCGACCGGAACGCGCAGGCCGACGATGACGTCGACGACCTTGTAGATGATCGCCGAACCGATGCCCGAGAACAGCAGCGTGGTGCCCACGCCCCAGCCCTGCGAGATCATCTGAGCGACCATGTCGTAGTCGCCGATCTTGCCGGTGACGTAATCCATGACGCCGGTGCCGCCGAGGGCAGGGTTGACCAGGATGCCGGTGCCGAGCGCGCCGACGATGCCGCCGATGCAGTGGACGCCGAACACGTCGAGGGAGTCGTCATAGCCAAGTGCGTTCTTCACGACCGTACAGAAGAACAGGCAGACCACACCGACGACGAGGCCGAGAACGATCGCGCCCATCGGGCCTGCGAAACCGCAAGCCGGAGTGACGGCAACCAGACCGGCGACCGCGCCCGACAACGCACCGAGGACTGACGGATGGCCCTTGATCATCCACTCCGCGAACATCCAGGACAGCGCCGCTGCAGCGGTTGCCAGGAAGGAGTTGGTCATCGCGAGCGCAGCGCCGCCCGAAGCTTCGAGGTTCGATCCGGCGTTGAAGCCGAACCAGCCCACCCAGAGCAGCGAAGCGCCGATCATGGTCATGGTCAGCGAGTGCGGAGCCATCAGTTCCTTGCCGTAACCGGTGCGCTTGCCGATCAGAAGAGCACCGACGAGACCGGCGATGCCGGCGTTGATATGCACCACGGTGCCGCCTGCGAAGTCGAGCGCGCCCTTCTTGAACAGGAAGCCGCCGTCAGCCATCACTTCGTCGAGTTTCGCCTGTGCCGCGGTCTTTGCAGCGCCATCAGCCGCGGCTGCAAGCGCCTTGGCGGCATCGGTGATCGCGTCCGGTCCGGCCCAGTACCAAACCATGTGGGCCATCGGGAAGTAGATCAGCGTCACCCAGAGCGGGATGAACAGCGCGATCGCTGCGAACTTCATGCGCTCGGCAAAGGCGCCGACGATGAGGGCCGGCGTGATCGCGGCGAAGGTCATCTGGAAGCAGAAGTAGATCAGCTCCGAGATGTTGGCGTCGACCGAGAACGTCGCAGCCATAGAGTCAGTCGTGATGCCGGACATGAAGGCCTTGGAGAAGCCGCCGATGAAATCCGAGCCGCCGGTGAATGCGAGGCTGTAGCCGTAGAGAGCCCAGATGACGCAGACGATGCAGACGGTGTAGAAGACCTGCATCAGCACCGACAGCATGTTCTTGGAGCGGACGAGACCGCCGTAGAACAGCGCGAGGCCCGGGATGGTCATTAACAGCACGAGAACCGTTGCTGTCATCATCCAGGCATTGTCGCCCTTGTTGACGGTTGGCGCGGCGTAGGCGGCTGTCGTAGCGAAGAGGCCGACGGCGAGAGCTGCCAATCCCGCGCTGGTGGGACGCTTGAACGTCATTTGTTTGTACTCCTGATAAGATGAGGTTTGCGCGAAATCAAAGCGCCGCGTCATCGGCCTCGCCCGTGCGGATGCGAACCGCATGGTCGAGATTGATGACGAAGATTTTGCCGTCGCCGATCTGGCCGGTCTTTGCAGCGGCGGTGATCGCTTCGATGGTCTTGTCGACTTGGGACGAGGCGACAGCGACCTCGATCTTGATCTTGGGCAGGAAACTGACGGCGTATTCAGCGCCGCGGTAGATTTCCGTATGGCCTTTCTGGCGGCCATATCCCTTGACTTCCGTCACCGTGAGACCGTGAACGCCGATGGCGGTCAGGGCGTCACGGACCTCTTCCAGCTTGAATGGCTTGATGATGGCCATAACAATTTTCATGGGTACTTCCCCGCTTGGGCCCGGTCGTACAGATCGGGCGTTCTCGACTGAGGGTCACCGCGCGAAGAAAGATCACTCCACGGGCACAGCCGGGTCCCATAGAATCAAATGCCGTGCCAGAACCGCCAAAATCCCTAACGGTTTATGAATCCGAGGGTTTTCGGCTTCCGGGGGGGTGCGAAGAAATTGGGCTGTTTTGCCGCGCCTAAAAGATCGACAGCGATGCCAAAAACATAGGCACACCAGACTGCCGACACATTCATGCCCATCGGACAAGCAAACGGTATCTGAGCCCGGAAAGCTGGGCTCAAATCCAGTCAAATGGGGCGGTTTATTGGAGGGCTTCGCCGTGCTGGGTGATGTCGAGCCCTTCGACCTCATGCTCGTGTGGAACACGCAGGCCGGCCAGCATGTCGACGACCTTCAGCAACACGAACGTCATTCCGCCTGTCCAGACGAACACCGCCGCCACGCCATAGGCCTGGGTCAGCAGCAGCTTTGGATTTCCCTCGATCAGCCCGGCCGTCCCGCCGATGGCGGCGGTAGCGAACACACCGGTCATTAGCGTTCCCAGCAGCCCGCCGATGCCGTGGATGCCGAATACGTCGAGGGTGTCGTCATAGTTGAAGCGCTGTTTGAGACTGGTGCAGGCCCAGAAGCAAACCACGCCAGCCACCACGCCGATCACGATGCCATGCCAGGGCTCCACGAAGCCGGAGGCTGGCGTGATGGTGCCGAGTCCGGCAACGGCGCCGGAGATCATGCCGAGTACCGACGGCTTGCGCCGCGTGGCCCACTCGATCGCACTCCATGTCAGCGCGCCGGCGCAGGCGGCCAGATGGGTCGCGAGGATCGCCATCACGGCGCGCGAGTTGGCCTGCAGGGCCGAGCCGCCGTTGAAGCCGAACCAGCCGACCCAGAGCAGGCCGGTGCCGATCACCGCGAGCGACAGATCGTAGGGCGCCAGGTTCTCGGTGCCGTAACCGCGGCGCCGTCCCATCACGACGGCTGCGACAAGGCCCGCGGTGCCGGCGCTGAGATGAACCACAAGGCCGCCGGCGAAATCGAGAACACCGGCCTGCGCCAGGAAGCCGCCGCCCCATACCCAGTGCGCCAGCGGGATGTAGACGAATGTAAACCAGCCAATGCAAAACAGGACGTAGGACGAAAAGCGCATGCGATCCGCGACCGATCCCGCCACCAGCGCGACAGTGATGACCGCAAAAGTCATCTGGTAGATGACGAACAGCGCTTCCGGAATGGTCTTTGCGGCACTGTTCACGCCGTCCATCGTCATGCCGGCCAGCAGGAAGCGCTCCAGCGTGCCGAGCCATGCGCCATCGCCGACAAACACCAGACTGTAACCGTAGATCACCCACAGAATGGAAATCAGCGCCACTGCGATCAGGCTTTGCGCCATGGTCGCCAGCACGTTCTTCTTGCGCACCATGCCGGCATAGAACAGCGCGAGGCCCGGTATTGTCATCATCAGGACGAGCGCGGTCGCCGTGATCATCCACGCGGTGTCGGCGGCATCGATCTTGATGGTTTCAGCGAGAGCTGGCGTTGCAGATGTGAAAGCGAAGCCCGCAACGGAAACCGCCGTCGCAAAATGTGCGACCGCACGCGGCAATCTCAACATGGTATTCTCCCCCCGGCTCCGGAAAATGAAGCGAACTTCGGATTCAGGACATTAGTGAAGACCTTGCGGCGTCTTGCACGCGCCGCTGCGTGGTGATGCTTGTTCTCGGTTGAGCATGATCTGGTCCAAAAAACCGGTTTCCGGCTTTCGCGATCATGCTCACAAAATCAAAGTGCGTCGTTATCGGTCTCGCCGGTGCGGATGCGGACGGCATTTTCGATCGGTGTAACAAAAACCTTGCCGTCGCCGATCTGTCCGGTGCGCGCGCCGGCGGTGATCGCCTGCACCGCCTTGTCGGCGAGGTCGGCTCCGACCGCGATCTCGATCCGCAGCTTGGGCAGGAAATTCACGATATATTCGGCGCCCCGGTAGATCTCGGTGTGTCCCTTCTGGCGGCCGAAGCCTTTCACCTCGGTCACGGTCATGCCGTGTACGCCGATTGCGGTCAGGGCCAGACGAACCTCTTCAAGCTTGAAGGGTTTGATGATGGCGGTGATAAGCTTCATGGCAGCTCTTCATCCCTTAAAGTTCAGCGCGGCAGCGCCACGAGTCTTTACTCGGGCCTGCGCGAATCCGCCACCTTTTTGGGCAAACGGACAGAAAAATATGCAGGTTCGATTGAAAACCGTTGCGGCAAAGCGCGGTCCGTTTGTAGCATCCGCAATCTCAGGGGCTGAGACCGACTGCCATTCATCCGATGCCGCGGGATTTTCTCGCGGCTGGTCCGGCGCTTCATTTTCCCAAGAACAAAGGAAAACTCATGCCGGGCCGATCTTGGTTTGTTGCCGCCGGGGATAAGCAGGAAGGCCCGTATTCCGAAGACGAGTTTCGCGATCTGATTGCACGGGGGACTGTCAGGGCCGACACCTATGTGTGGGCCGACGGCATGCCGGACTGGCAGTATGCCCGCGATATTCCGGGGCTGCTGTCGACCGGCGTCGCGCCGCCGGCGATTCCCGGGTGCATCGCTGCCGTCTGCCAATGGTGATCCCTCGGGTGGATCGTTTTCGATCGATATCGGCATCTGGGAGATGCTCGGCCGCGCACTGGTTTTCCTGATCGGATTCCTGCTGGTCATTCCAGCGCCGTGGGTGGCCGCGAGTTTCTATGGTTGGATCGTCTCGCGCATTCATGTGCCGCAGCGGGGCTATCTCGGCTTTAGCGGAAAGCCTCTCGATATCTGGTACGTGTTCGTTGGGCTGGCGCTGATGACGTATGTCGGGCTCGCTGGCATTCCCTACCTTGAATACCTGTTGTTCCCGGTTCAGGCGTATCTGTCATGGATGACCGTGCGCTGGGTGACGGCGAACATCACATCGGAAGGCCGTCCGCTTCAGATCAGTTTCGATGGCAGCCCGTGGATCTATATCGGCTGGTATCTTCTGATGGCGGTGTCTTTCATCACCATCATCGGCTGGGCCTGGGTCATTACAGCCTGGATGCGATGGATCTGCGCCAACATCAGCGGCACGCGGCGCGCCATTTCGTTCAACACAACGGGATTGGAAGTGTTGTGGCGAACGCTGGTGTTTTCCATCGGCTGCGTGCTGATCATTCCGATTCCATGGGTGATGGGCTGGTACACCCGCTGGTACGTCTCGCAGTTTTCCGCGGAGGAACGGCTGGCGTAACGGCGTCGCGAGGATGCGATGCCGGTATCCGGCGTGCTTCCTTTTAGTCAGGCATGATCTAATCCGAAAACCGGTTCCCACTTTTCGGGATCATGCCTGAACCGGCTTTTCCTTGCGCTCGCGCACCGAGCCTTCCTGCGCGACGGAGGCGATCAGTGTGCCGTCCTGCTTGAAGATCAATCCGCGCGTCAGGCCGCGGCCGCCCTGCGCGCTCGGCGAGTCCTGGCTGTAGAGCAGCCATTCGTCGGCACGGAACGGGCGATGAAACCACATCGCGTGATCGAGGCTCGCGGGCATCATGCGCTGATCAAACAGGGTGCGGCCGTAACGCGCCATCACCGCATCGAGCAGCGAGAAGTCCGATGCATAGGCCAGCGCGCACATGTGCAGCGCCGGATCGTCGGGCAGCTTGGCGACGGTGCGGATCCAGACGTGGATGCGGCCGTCGTCAATCTTCTGACCGAAGTAACGGCCAAGCTCGACGGGGCGCAATTCGATCGGCCGATCGGATTCATAGTAGCGGCGGATGAACTCCGGCATCTCCTTGAAGATAGGCTGCTTGGACACTTCCTCCGCGGTGAGTTTTTCCGGCGGCGGAACGTCCGGCATCTTGTCCTGGTGGTTGAACGAGCCTTCTTCTTCGGCGTGGAACGACACCATGATCGAGAAGATGGCATGGCCATGCTGAATCGCGGTCACGCGCCGCGTGGAATAGCTCTTGCCGTCACGCAGCCGCTCGACCTCGTAGATGATTGGAATCTGCGGATCGCCGGGGAGGATGAAATAGCAATGCAGCGAATGCGGCAGCCGCTTCTCGACATTTTCGACCGTGCGGCAGGCAGCCACCATCGCCTGACCGATCACCTGTCCGCCGAACACGCGCTGCCAGCGCGTCTTGGGGCTGGTGCCGCGAAACATGTTCACTTCGAGCTGTTCGATATCGAGGATCGACAACAGATCAATCAGGCTTTTCGACATTCACGATGTTCCGATCTTCGGCATTTAGGGGATGCGGGGCGGTTTCCGGCGGCCCGCAAACCCTGATAGACAGCGTAGGCCCATCTTCCGGCCCATTCAGGGGGCATATTTCCCTTATGGCCGGGTCCGAGGCAAGGGCAGCCATGAAACGAATTGCACCTATGAAAGTCCGGCTCTCATGTCGTCACAACGAAGCATCGTGATCGGGGGCGGCGCTTTCGCCGGTCTGGGACTGGCGCTGGCGCTGCGGCAGGGCTTGGGACCCGACGTTCCAATCGTCGTCGCCGATCCCGCTTTTGCCATGCGGCCAAGCCGCGATCCGCGCGCATCCGCGATCGTTGCCGCCTGCCGACGGCTGTTCGAGGTGGTCGGCGTCTGGGACCAGGTGGCGGAGAGCGCCCAGCCGATTCTCGACATGGTAGTTACCGACTCGAAGCTCGAGGACGCGACGCGGCCTGTATTCCTGACATTCGCGGGTGACGTCGAACCCGGCGAGCCATTCGCGCACATGGTCGAGAATCGGCGCCTGATCGATGCACTGGCAGCGCGCGCGGAAGCCGAGGGCATTGAACTCAACGCGGTCGCGGTCTCTGCCTACGACTCGAATGCCGAGGGCACGCGCGTCACGCTGAGCGACGGCCGCGTCATTGATGCGAGCCTTCTGGTCGCCGCCGATGGCGCGAAATCGAAACTGCGCGAGCGCGCCGGCATCGCAACGCACGGATGGGATTACGATCAGTCCGGCATCGTCGTCACGGTCGGGCATGAGCGGGATCATCACGGCCGCGCCGAAGAACACTTTCTGCCGGCGGGACCGTTCGCGATCCTTCCGCTCAAAGGAAACAGGTCTTCACTGGTCTGGACCGAAAGCCGCCGCGAAGCCGCGCGCATCGTCGAATTGCCGGAGAATGAATTTCAGGCCGAGCTGGAGACGCGGTTCGGTCTGCATCTCGGCGAGGTGAAAGCGCTCGACAAGCCGCGCGCATTTCCGCTCGGCTATTTCGTGGCGCGATCATTCATCGGCGAACGGCTCGCCCTGGTCGGCGATGCCGCCCATGTGATCCATCCCATTGCAGGGCAGGGGCTCAACATGGGCCTGAAGGATGCGGCGGCGCTGGCGGAAGTGATTGTCGATGCCGCGCGGCTTGGGATCGATCCTGGACAGGCGGGTGTACTGGAGCGCTACCAGCGCTGGCGGCGGTTCGACACGGTGGCGATGGGCGTCGCCACCAACTCGCTCAACATGCTGTTCTCGAACAAGTCGACCCTGCTGCGCACGGTGCGTGATATCGGTCTCGGACTGGTCGATCGCGTGCCACCGCTGAAAAGCGCGTTCATTCGTCAGGCCGCTGGTCTGTCCGGTGAAGTGCCGCGACTGCTCAAGGGCGAGGCGCTTTAGAGCTGCTGCTGTAATCGCGGAACGCCTGGCGAAAGGTCAGGCTGAAAGATTGCTCAGCTTCACCAGTTGCTCGCCCATCAGGCGGTGCAGCAGATTGATTGCCTTCAGCGGCCGCACCATCACCTTGAAGTGCGTGATCTGCCGTCCGTCATCGCTGAAGGTGATGATGTCGACGCCATTGATCTTGATGCCCTCGACTTCGTTTTCGAATTCGAGCACCGCGCCGCTCTCGTTGCGCCATTCGCCGAGATACCTGAAGCTGGGACCGCCGAGCACCGTTCCTGCGCTTGCCAGATACTTGAACGTGATGTCGCGCCCGCGTTGCGGCGTATGGACGACGGGACTCTCAAATACGGCGTCGGGATGAAGCAGATCCCACAACGCCTTCTCATCAGGAGATTTGATGAAGTCGTGCCAGCGGTCGAGAGCGAAGGGTCGCATCGGGCATCTCCGTTGTGAAGCATCCGGCGCAGCCTGGCCGGTAAGAGCAGGTCGGTGCTCAGTCGATTCGGCGGGCTTCTTCCGGCAGCATGATCGGAATGCCGTCGCGAATCGGATAGGCGAGCTTGGCCGAGCGCGAGATCAGCTCCTGCCGCGCGCTGTCGAACTCCAGCGGACCCTTGGTCTGCGGGCACACCAGAATCTCCAGAAGCTTCGGATCGATACCGCTTTCGGGCCGTTCAGCCGGCGAGGTCATAGGTCAACTCCTCATCCATACTTTGCACTGCATTGCCTGGGTCTTTGTATCACATTCAACACGGCCCGGATCAACCGGCCGGGCGGCTCCGTTGTCGCAGCTCTTACTCTGGTGCGTTGGCGATCCTGATCAGATCGTCAAGAATTTCGTCTTGCCGCGCTTTCGGCAGAGGTCTGTCCGAGAGGGTAAAGCCGAGAAACGTCCAGTAGAGAATTTGGGCCCGCGACCGCGCGAGCGCCGGTGAGTATCCTCTCACCGCGAACTGGCCTTCCATGTAGGACAGCCGCCGCTTGTCGATGGCATGGACCGCCGCGCGGGCTGCCGGATCGACCGTCGCCCAGGTGCGGACTGCAATCTCCAGCGGGAGCCTGCCGCCGCCGAACGCACGGCGCAGCAGCGCATTGATGGGATTTTCGCCCTCCGGCAATCGTTCAAGATTGGCGATGATCTGTTCGGTCATGATCTCGCGCCAACGTTTGAGCAGGGCGGTGTGGAACGCAGCGACATCAGCGAAGTGCCAGTAGAAGCTGCCGCGCGAGACGCCCATGGCCTTCGCCAGCGGCTCGGCCTTCAGCGCGGTGAATCCGCTTCCGGTCAGTGTTTTCAGGCCCTGATCGAGCCAGTCCGTGGCGGACAGCTGGTCGGGCTTCGCGCCGTGCTTTGCTGGTGAAGTTCTCATCGATACCACCATACATAAGTGTATTGACAAGCGCCAGTATCGGATCCATTCTCGCCATACATAACTGTATGGCGCGGATTGAGGAGGCGGCATGATGCGCGATCTGTTGCTGCAAGTTTCGGGAGGCCTCGCAATCATCGTGGCGCTGATTCACGGCACGTTGGGCGAAACAAGAATATTCGCGCAGGGCAACAACCGGATCGTCATCGAGCCTGCGCAGGTGCGGACTCTGTTGCGGCTTGTGTGGCAGACCGGCACAGTGGCATGGATCGGCGGCGGAGTGCTGTTGCTGACGGCACCGTTGATGGGATCGGACGCTGCGCGCCATTGGATCATCGTTACAATGGCCGTGGTGTTTGCCTTCGCAGCCGCGGCCAATGCCTGGGCCAAGCGCGGGCGGCATTTCGGATGGATGCTGCTGAGCTTGGTGGTCGTGATGGCGATCGCGGGATACTAGGCATGATCCCGAAAAGTGGAGACCGGTTTTCGGACAGGTCATGCCACTCGATAAAGATCGTCGCAGCAGCTACTGCAGCGGCGGATCGCCGGACGTCTGCTTTTTGGCGAGATCCATTTCGGTGACCGCAATCAGGATTTCAGCGCGGGTCTTGAGGTCGGGCGCTTCAAGCAGCGCCTGCTTTTCCGCGGGCCCATAGGGCGACATCATCGCCAGCGCATTGACGAGCGCTTCATTGGGCGCGCTTTCGATTCCCTCCCAATCGACCTTGAGCTGGTTGGCTTTCAGAAACTGCGTGAGCGCCTGGAGCAGGGCCTGGCGGTCGACATGCTCCTCGCCCTTGCGCGCGATGAAATCGTCGACGAACGCGGAAAAATCAACGCGGCACTGGCGGTAGGGGGTGAGAACCGTCTTCTCCTCCATCACCTTGAAGCGTGCAATGCCGGTCAGTTCCAGAATGTAGCGGCCATCGCCGGATTCGGCGAGCTGCGTGATACGGCCGACGCAACCGACCTTGAACAGGGAGGGCTGCTCGCTGCTCTGGGAATGGGTCACGTCGGGCTGGATCATTCCGATCAGGCGGTGACCGTCGCGAAACGCGTCGTCCACCATCTGAAGATAACGCGGTTCGAAAATATTGAGCGGCATCTGGCCACGCGGCAGCAGCAACGCTCCGGGCAACGGAAACACCGGAATGATTTTCGGCAGATCGGCGGGTCCACGGTATTCGGCGTTGATCGGCATCCGCTTCCCTCACATCAGTCGCACGGAAACTCCGTAATGAGCCTCAGGAGAAAAGAATTGTTGAAAGGCGCTTGCGGCCTTCAACGGTCGCGTCGTCGTTCGGTCCCCACGCCTCGAAAAACTGCACCAGCTTCTTGCGCGCGCCGTCGTCGTCCCATTTGCGGTCGCGCTTGACGATCTCCATCAGATGGCTTGCGGCCTCGGTGCGCTTGCCGCTGGCGTTGAGTGCGACGGCGAGATCGAATCGCGCCTGATGGTCGAGCGGGTTGGCGGCGACTTTTTGCTCGAGTTCCGTTACCGGGCCCACGGCCTTGGCCTGTTCGGCGAGATCGAGCATGGTTTGCACCGCGGAGATCGCGGCATCGTTGCGCTTGGACTCTGGCACCAGGGCCAGGGTCTGCTTGGCCTGCTCCAGCGCGCCGGTTGCGGCGTAGCATCGCGCAAGGCCGGCAAGGGCGGTGAGATTGGTGGCATCGACACCGAGCACTTCCGCGTAGATCGAGGCGGCGGTGGCCGCATCGCCGGCCGCCATCGCGGCCTCGGCCTCGTTGAGGATTTCAGCGATGTCGCCTTCCGGTGAAGGCATGCCCTGGGTCAGCTTGTCGATAAAGGCCGTGACCTGGCTTTCAGGCACCGCGCCCATGAAGCCGTCGGCCGGCTGGCCGTTGACGAAGGCAATAACCGCGGGGATCGACTGGATGCCCATCTGCCCCGGAATCGCGGGATGCTCGTCGATATTCATCTTGACCAGCTTGACCTTGCCCTTGGCGGCGCGGACGGCCTTTTCGATGATCGGCGTCAACTGCTTGCAGGGGCCACACCATGGGGCCCAGAAGTCGATCAGCACCGGCTGGCGCTTCGATTCCTCGATGACGTCCTTCACGAAGGTCTGGGTCGTGGTGTCCTTGATGAGGTCGGGGGGCGTCATCGCCGCCGGTCCGCTGCCTTGCTCGACTATGGTCACGTGATCCTCGCCTGCCGCATGTCTTATGAAAGAGAGCCGCTTCTAGCACGACCGGGGCATTTTCCGGCAGTTTCGATCCGCCGCGTTGAAAATGGCCGATATGCAAGAAGGCGCAAATTTCCGCGTGGCCCGGGTGGGCGTCAGGGGCGGAAACGGCGCAAAGCCACAGATGGAGGTCTTTTGGCTGATTTTCAATCGGGCGATAGGCCGCAAAGGCTCGTGAAAACATCGATTTGGCCCGAAATCGCCGGAACCGGGTGTGCGGAATAAAGGATTCGCCCTGTTGCATTGCATGGCGGCATTTGGCATAGGTTTGCCCGGCGGCGCGCTTGCGCCCCGCCAATTCTCTGTGATGCGGGTGTAGCTCAGGGGTAGAGCACGACCTTGCCAAGGTCGGGGTCGAGGGTTCGAATCCCTTCGCCCGCTCCAGAAATTCTCGATTGAGAATCTTGGCCGACAGCTACGACAGGATCGTTGCCGTCGAATGACAAGCCGCCGCAAGGCGGCTTTGTCGTTTCTGGCACCCAATATCCCCCGCGGTGACGAAAAACCGATCGGACACAGAAAAGGCCGGGTTTAACCCGGCCTTCTGTTTTAGTGATCCAGGGACGCCGCGACCGCTTAGGTCAGTTGCGACTCGTAAGCCTTCAGGTGGGTGTAGACGATACGCAACAGCGGCACGTTGAGCGCGCCTTTCCTGCCGGTCTCGGCGCGATGGATCAGATCGCCGATGATCTGGTCGGCCTCGATTTTCGCATTGCTGCGGATATCGCGCAGCATCGACGCCGTCATCGGTGACCCCGGTGCGAACAGTAAGCCGCCCGTGCGTTCCAGAAACTCGGCGCGCGGGGCATAGCCTGCCGCCTCAGCCACCGAGGCGATCTCCGCGCGAAGGCCGCGGATGAACTGTTCGCCGCCCGGCGCACCGGTGATATGCCCGGCCGGCGCGCGCATCAGGGACGTCGCCCCCGCCAGCGTGGCGAGGAAAACCCACTTCTCATACATTTCCTGAACGATGACATCGCTGGCCTTGGCGTCGAACATTGCGCCCTGCAACGCCGCCTCGATGCGCGTGGCGCGGTCGCCCTTGGCCGTGCCGCGCTCGCCAAACGATATCGCGTGCATCGGTGTAAGCTGATGGATGACGCCCTGCGCATCGAGCATCGCCGCGACCTGGCATTGCCC
Source organism: Afipia sp. MLSD5-FHT05B12 (assembly GCF_058793355.1). Taxonomy (NCBI): domain Bacteria; kingdom Pseudomonadati; phylum Pseudomonadota; class Alphaproteobacteria; order Hyphomicrobiales; family Nitrobacteraceae; genus Afipia; species Afipia sp. MLSD5-FHT05B12. The sequence continues at coordinate 62,868 of NZ_JBXAFS010000017.1, read as the reverse complement.
GCCCATGACGCGGTCGATGCCGAACTTCGCATCCAGCACGTCGAGGTGCTTCATGCCGTTGAGGAATGGAATGATCGCGGTGTCGGGGCCGACGGCGGCGGCAAAAGATGCAATCGCGTCGTCGAGATCGTAGGCCTTGCAGCTCAGGATAATGACGTCGAACGGCGTCGTGATCTTTTCAGCCAGAAGGGTCGGCGGATTCTTCAGCGTGACGTCACCGACCGGGCTCTTGATGACGAGGCCGTTCTTTGCGAGCAGTTCGGCGCGCTTCGGGCGGACCAGAAACGTCACGTCGCGGCCTGCCTGCAATAATCTGCCGCCGAAGTATCCGCCAGTCGCGCCGGCACCGATGACAAGTATTCGCATGATCAGGTCCACTTCTTTCTGAGCGTTGGGCGCGATCCCGAAAAGCGGAGAACGGTTTTCGGATTGGATCATGCCCGGTCAATAAGCGCGCGATCCTTGCTTGAACGATGACGCCGGCGCAAGCAGCGCTCACGCCAGCGTGATGCTCGGCAGCTATGCGACTACCACTTCTCGCCGAACGGGCGAATCTCGAGTTCGAAGGTCCAGGCGCTGCGCGGCTGCTGGTACAGCAGCCAATAGGATTCCGCGACCGACGACGGCGGCATCAACAGGTCGGGATTGTCCAGTGCGCCCGGGCCGTTGGCCTCGATACGCCGCTGACGGACCCACTCGGTATCGACGCCGGAATCGATGATCAGGTGAGCGACGTGGATGTTTTTCGGCCCGAGCTCGCGCGCGGCCGCCTGCGCGACGGCACGCAGGCCGAATTTGGCGCTGGCAAAGGCCGCGTAGCCGGATCCGCCGCGAAGACTGGCGGTCGCCCCGGTGAAGAAGATGTTGCCCTTGCCGCGCGGCAGCATCAGGCGCGCCGCCTCGCGGCCCGCGAGGAAGCCGGAATAGCAGGCCATCTCCCAGACCTTGCGGAACACGCGTTCGGTGGTGTCGAGAATCGGGAAGTTGACGTTGGCGCCGATATTGAAAATGCAGACCTCGAGCGGCGCATGCTTGTCCGCGTCGCTGAGGAAGGAGACGATCTCGTCTTCCTTGCGTGCGTCGAGCGAGCGCGCGTGGATTTCTCCGCCCGCCGCCTCGATCTCCTTCACCAGCGGCGCGAGCTTGTCGCCGTTGCGGCGGCCGGCAAACACGGTGAAGCCCTCGGAGGCGAACTTCTTCGCGATCTCGCCGCCGATGTAGTCGCCGGCGCCGATCACCGCCACAGTTGCATTTCTTTTCGCCATGAGAGGTCTCCTTGTTCATCCGTTGCGGTGGTGATGGGGCGGGCGTTAGCGTCCATCCCGCTTCCCAAGCTGTCTATTTCGGGTCGTCATCCATGACTTCGCCGAACAACTCCCAGTTCTTCCCGTTCCAGCGCTGCAATTGCGCCTGCGTATACATCTGATTGTTCTTCGGACCCGTATTCACGACGATGCCGGGAAGCGAGAGCGGCAGCGCAAGTCCCTTGATGTTGCGGGTTTGCCTGAGAATGTTTTCCCGCGAGAGGTCGTTTCCGCACTGTTTGAGAAGCGTCTCAAGGATAATGCCCTGATGCATGCCGGCAAAGTAGTTGGAGTCGGCGATGTCGGCGCCCGGCATGTATTTCGCCATGAACGCCAGATATTGCTTCACGCCGGGATCGTTCGCCCATTTCGGATCGTCCGGATCCTTGCGATAGGTGGCGGTGACGATGCCCTTGGAGATTTCCAGGCCCGCGGGCGTGAGTACGGACGCGATCGAGGTCGAGATCAGGTTGACGAGAAATTCCGGCTTCCAGCTGATTTCGTGAACCTTGCGGATCGCCTGCGCGGCGAACTTCGGCGTGCCCGCGAACAGGAACACGGTCGCGCCCGAGCTTTTCAGCGATACGAGCTGGGAATCGATCGACGGCTGGCTGACCTCGTAGGCGGCAGTGACGACCTTGCTGTCGAATGCGCCTTTCATCTCGCTTTGAAAGCCGTGGATGAAGTCCTTACCCAAATCGTCGTTCTGATAGAGGATCGCGATTTTGGCGTCAGGGAATTTCCTGGCGACGTAGCGGGCGTAAATTCTGGATTCGGTGGCGTAGCTCGGCAGCGCCGTCGTGATGAACGGATATTCCTCGTAGTTCGTAAAGCGGGCCGCGCCCGTTACGACAAAGGCCTGCGGAACTTTTTTGCTCGCAAGATATTTGGCGATCGCCAGATTGCTTGGCGTTCCCAATGTGGCGAACATGAATGCCACCTCGTCCGATTCAACGAGTTTTCTGGTCTGTTCCACCGTCTTGGGCGGGCTGTAGGCATCGTCGAGCGCGATCAGGTTGATCTTGCGGCCGTTCACGCCGCCGCGGTCGTTGATGCTGGTCACATACGCGGTCAGTGCTTTCCCGACATTTCCGAGCGCCGACGCCGGTCCGCTGTAGGGGAATGTCGCCCCGACCTTGATCTCGGTTGCGGTCACGCCGGTCATTTCGGCGGCGGTTCCGGGCGCGTGCAGCCCGGCCAGCAGCACCGCTGCTATCGCTCCTGTAAGCGCGGTTCTCCTCAGCATCGCTCGTCTCCCTCCGGCTTTTGTTGTTGTGGCGCAAGATCGCGTGCGATCCGAGCCTCTTGCTTCAAGCAATAGAGTTCTAATATAGAACTGTCAATGGAGAGTGATGAAACGGTGAGTGCTGCAACGCACAAATATCGGGCTTTAGTTCTATCTGCGGCCGAGGTATGGTAGATATCGAATCGGAATTGACGATCGATCTCCGCGGAGCTGCGAGATGAAATGGGAATCTCTTGAGGACGAGGCCTGTTCGGTGGCGCGCACGGTGTCTGTCATCGGCGACCGCTGGACGCTGCTGATTCTGCGCGATTGCTTCCGGCGTATCCGGCGGTTCGATGAGTTTCAGTCCCGCCTCGGCATCACGCGGCATCTGCTGGCCGAGCGTCTCAAGAAACTCGTGCGCCAGGGCGTGCTTCGCCGTGTTGCCTATCAAGAGCGCCCGAAGCGTTACGAGTACATCCTGACCCAGAAGGGCTTGGACCTGCACCCGATCATGATGTCGATCGTCCACTGGGGCGACGTTCACATGGCGGATGAGCGTGGACGGCCGGTGCTTCATCAGCACAAGAATTGCGGTCACACTTTCGATCCGGTGATGACCTGCTCGGTGTGCAACGAGCCGCTGTCCGCCAAGGAAGTGCATGTGCATCCGGGACCGGGCGCGGATCGGTCAAAGGCCGCACTGCCTTCGATCGAACAGCAGATTCTCGATTGAAAGGTTGCTAGGTCACCTCGAATGCAACCGCGGCAAGCCGTTTGATGTGATCGCGCACGTCGGCGGGCCATTTGGCAATCGCAGCATCGAAGCGTTTTCGGTCGCTGGCGTAGAGTGCGCGTAGTGCATCTTCGTAGCGCGGCTGATCGCCTGCCATCGCAGTCATGAAACGATGCAGCGATTCCTGTGCCTCGCGTGCGTGATCCCTGGCCGCGTTTGCGCGCCGTGCGTCCTCGACAAGCTTGCGGATCGCGACCGAAGCACCGCCTGGTTGCTGCGATAACCATTCCCAATGCCGCGGCAGCAAGGTGACCTCACGCGCGATCACGCCAAGTTTGGGCCGGCCCGGCCCGCGCGGGGCAGTTTCCGCTGCCGTCTCATCGTCCTGAACCGGTATCCGTCGCGCGACGCGCTTCAGCACATCGGCAAGCGATCCGCGCAGATCGATTTCGGCGGGCCGGCTGGTTGCCGCATCGAAAATCACAAGCCGGGCGCCGCTGTTTTTATCGAGCGCCAGCTTGGCCTTTGTTGCGACAAGGTGAGGGTCGCCGAGACCAAGGCATCGGTTACCCTCGAAGGCGATCATAACGGCGGGAAGGGGAGGCATCGATTATCCTCGGAACGTTATGTGGCAGGCTGGTATTTATCCGGGTAAAATAGATCTGTCCATATGACCCGGGTAAAATGTCCCCCCCGGATTCGGCCTGAACCGTATCAACCGCTGTCTCGACTTTCCCTGAACAGGCTGTCACCACTGATGCCCCGCAACGAACCATGGCCGGCGCCTCATGCTGACAGTTCACCATCTGAATAATTCCCGCTCGCAACGCGTGCTCTGGCTGCTGGAAGAACTCGGGGTGCCTTATGAAATCGTCCGCTATCAGCGCCAGCCCTCGATGCTCGCGCCGAAGGAACTGCGCGCGATCCATCCGCTCGGGAAGTCGCCGGTCATCACCGACAACGGCAACACCATCGCGGAGTCCGGCGCCATCGTCGAGTACATCGTCGACACCCATGGCAACGGCCGCCTGATTCCGCCGCCGAAAACGCCGGAACGGCTGCGCTATACCTACTGGCTGCATTATGCCGAAGGCTCCGCGATGCCGCTGCTGCTTCAAAAGCTGCTGTTCACGCTGGCCCCGAGGCGTGCGCCGGCGCTGATGCGGCCGCTGCTCATGCCGATATTCGGCAAGATGCTCAACACGCTGGTCAATCCACAACTCAAGCAGCACATCGCGTTCTGGGAAGGCGAACTCGGCAAAAGCGAGTGGTTCGCGGGCAACGAGTTCACCGCCGCCGACATCCAGATGAGTTTTCCGCTGGAGGCCGCGTCGGCGCGCGCCGGTCTCGATGAGAGCTCGCCGAAGGCGTGGGCTTTTCTGCAACGGATTCACGCGCGTCCGGCCTACCAGCGTGCGCTGGAAAAGGGCGGGCCGTATCAGGTCGGACGTTAGTTCGGTCGCCCTCTCCTTTCCGGATGCCTGACAGCGGTGGATTGCCGCGTCCGCAAGGCGCGTCAATATTACCCGGGTAAAATTGACACGGACCGGGAAGTCGCCTATCGAGCGGTCTCGAAGACCACGAACGGGCGGTATTTATTATGGACGGCATGGAGAAAAGGGCGGCCCGCGCCGCGTACAAGGAGCGCAAGCAGTCGCCGGGCATCTATGCTGTCCGCTGCACGGCATCCGGGCAGGTCTGGATCGGCGGAGCGCCGAACCTCGATACCATTCAGAATCGCATCTGGTTCGGCTTGCGTCTTTGCAGCAACCCCAATCGCGATCTGCAACGAGCGTGGATCGATCATGGGGAAGGTTGCTTTGCCTTTGAGGTTCTTGAACGGCTGGAAGAGGAGGAATCTCCCTATGTCAGGGATTCTCTCTTGAAAGAGCGCACTTCTCACTGGCGCATCGTGTTGGGCGGGGCATCCGTCTAGCCGCGGTTCAAACACCACATCCGACGTGCCCATCATCACGCCCCGGTTGGCGACATGCGGCCAGCCAGACGCAAATGAGGAAAGCGCCACTGAATGCCGTTTAGTAGCCGGCGGCTTCCGCTCCGCGCGTGCGAGGGTCGGGTGCGCCGAGCAGGCCATCGGGCGTGACGGCAATGGAGTTGGCAGAGGTCTGCCCGAGCGGCTCGATCACGCGGTGTCCGCGCTCACGCAATGCAGCAAGCGTCGCCTCGGGAAATCCATGCTCGACGCGAACCTCGTCCGGCAGCCACTGATGATGCAGCCGCGGCGCCGACACCGCCGCGGCGACGTTCATGTCGAAGTCGATTGTATTGAGCACCACCTGAAGCACCGCCGAGATGATCCGGCTGCCGCCGGGCGAGCCTGTCACCAGCACCGGCTTGCCGTCTTTCAGGACGATGGTGGGCGACATCGACGACAGCGGCCGCTTGCCCGGGCCGGGCAGGTTCGCCTCAAAGCCGACAAGGCCGTAGGCATTCGATGCGCCGGGCGCCGCGGTGAAATCATCGAGCTCGTTGTTGAGCAGGACGCCAGTGCCGTCCGCGACGAGGCCAAGACCGTAGCTGAAATTCAGCGTGTAGGTGTTGCTGACGGCGTTGCCGGATTTGTCGACCACCGAATAGTGAGTGGTGTTGCTGCCCTCGCGCGGCGCGGCCGCTGCCGCTTCGCTCCAGGGCGTCGCCTTCGCAAGGTCGATGGTGGCGCGCCGTTTGGCGGCATAATCTTTCCCGATCAGCTGGAATGTCGGCGCATTGACGAAAGCAGGATCGCCGAGATAGCGTGCGCGGTCGGCATAGGCGCGCTTCATCGCCTCGATGGTGACGTGCAGGGCATCGACAGAGCCCGCGCCCATCTCGCGCAGCTTGTAGCCTTCGAGGATGTTCAGCGTTTCGATCAGCACTGTTCCGCCGGATGAGGGCAGCGGCATTGATACGATATCCAAGCCGCGATAGGTGCCACGCATCGGCGTGCGGACGACCGGCTGATACGCTTTGAGATCCTCGCGCGTAATGATGCCGCCCGCGCCGCGAATTCCGGCGACAAGTTTTTCGGCGACAGGGCCGTCGTAGAATCCCGTCGGTCCATGCGCGGAAATTTCTTCCAGCGTGGTCGCGAGATCGCTTTGCATCAAACGGTCGCCCGGTTGTAGCGACGTGCCGTCGGGGCGCGAAAAAATCTTCACGCTCGACGGCCATTTCGCCAGCCGCCGATGCCAGTCCGGCAGCGTGTCGGCGGTATCGTCCGTGATCACGAAGCCGTCGCGCGCCAGCGAAATCGCGGGCGCGAGCATATCCGCGAGTTTGAATTTTCCGGAGCCGTATTTTTCCAGCGCCAGCGCAAGGCCGGCGACCGTACCGGGGACGCCAATGCCGAGCGCCTGATCGCGCGACTTCCTGGTGTCCGGTTTGCCGTCGTCGCCCAGAAACATGTCGCGCGTGGCGGCGGCCGGGGCGCTTTCGCGATAGTCGATGGCGACATCTTCGTTGCTGCTTGCCAGATGAATCATCATGAAGCCGCCGCCGCCGAGATTGCCCGCGCGCGGATAGGTGACCGCCATGGCGAAGCCGGTGGCGACAGCGGCATCGACCGCGTTGCCGCCGCGCGCCAGAACATCGCGCCCGATAGCGGCCGCGATGCGCTCCTGTGCGACGACCATGCCGTTTTTCGCGGCAACCGGACGAACAGCTTCGAGCGCGGGCGGCGCATAGTATCCATGCCGCGAGTCCTGCGCGAACAACGGCAGCGTATGCGACAGGCCGATGACGCCGAGAGCAAGGGCGAGTACGCGGCGTTTGGTAAACAGGGCCATAAGCTTCTCCGGCAAACCGCGTCCATACGAGGCAAACTTCGGATTCAGGACACCAGGTAAAAACGCGGTGGCAATTGAACCGTCGCACTATATGGTTTTGCGGCGACGGCGGACAATGTCCGCGTTGATTCGGCAGGAAATTCGATCATGTCTCAAGCTGTTCCGGCGCATGACAGTCACGCAAACGTGTCGCCGCGGACTTATCCGCCGCGCTCGGCGGTTTTCGGCTGGATTTTGTTCGACTGGGCCGCGCAGCCTTACTTCACCCTGATCACCACATTCGTGTTCGCGCCCTACTTTGCCTCGCGCGTCGCCTCCGATCCGGTCTCGGGACAGGCGAGCTGGGGATATGCAACCGCAGCGGCGGGCCTCGTCATTGCCATGCTGTCGCCGGTACTCGGCGCAATTGCGGATGCCGGCGGCCGCCGCAAGCCGTGGATCGCGGCGTTCGGCGCGCTGCTTGTGATCGGTTCGTCGCTGATGTGGATCGGAAAACCAGGCGATCCATCGATCATCCTGCCGCTGCTGATTGCTTACGGGATCGCGACCATCGGCGTCGAGTTCGCAACGGTCTTCAACAACGCGATGATGCCGACACTGGTGCCGCCGGAACGGATTGGGCGGCTGTCAGGCACTGGATGGGCTACCGGCTATATCGGCGGAATTCTCAGTTTGGTTCTCGTACTCGGCTTCTTGGCGGCGAATCCGGTCACGGGCAAAACGCTGTTCGGCCTCACGCCGATCTTCGGTCTCGATCCTGCGACGTTTCAGGGTGACAGACTCACCGGGCCGCTGACGGCGGTATGGTTCATGATCTTCGTGTTGCCGATGTTTCTGTTCACGCCCGATCATGCGGCGAAGACGCCGGCGCGCGGTGCGGTGCGCGAAGGCCTGCGCGAACTGCGTGAGACACTGGCGCGATTGCCGAAAACACCGTCCATGCTGGCGTTTCTGATCGCCAACATGATCTACATGGATGGCCTCGTGTCGTTGTTCGCGTTCGGCGGCATCTACGCCGCAGGCACCTTCGGCTGGAACACGATCCAGATCGGCACCTTCGGCATTCTGCTGGCGATCTCCGGCACCATCGGTGCGTGGCTTGGAGGCCGGCTCGATGACAGGCTCGGACCGAAAACCGTCGTCGCGGGCAGCCTGGTCATTCTTCTGGGAGCGCTTGCCGCGATTCTGCTGATTGATCGCGATGCGATCTTCTTTATCCCGGTCACGCCGCCGGTGCCCAACGGTCCGCTCTTTGCTGCTCCCGCGGAGAAGGCATATCTCGCGCTCGGGTTTCTGATCGGCCTTGCCGCGGGTCCGATGCAGGCAGCCTCGCGCACCATGCTGATCAGGCTCGCTCCGAAGGATCGCATCACGCAATGCTTCGGACTGTTTGCCCTGACGGGAAAAGTCACATCGTTCTTTGGGCCGCTGCTGATCGGAATCGTGACGGATGTAGCCGACAGCCAGAAGGCCGGAATGGCCGTTCTGGTGCTGTTTTTCGTGAGCGGTCTGGCTCTTCTGATGCGGGTGAAGGCCCAGTCGGTTCGCGCGCTTCCGGCCTAGTGCTTGAAGTGCCGCGTGCCGGTGAAGACCATGGCGATACCATGGGCATCGGCGGCCTCGATCACCTCGTTGTCGCGCATCGAGCCGCCCGGCTGAACCACGGCCGTCGCACCGGCCTCGATTGCCACCAGCAAGCCGTCGGCGAACGGGAAGAACGCGTCGGACGCCACCACCGAGCCCTTGGTCATCGGCGCGGCCAATCCCAATTCCTTCGCGGCATCCTCAGCCTTGCGGGCTGCGATGCGCGCCGAATCCACCCGGCTCATCTGTCCCGCGCCGATGCCGACGGTCGCGAGATCCTTCGCGTAAATAATCGTGTTCGACTTGACATGCTTGGCGACCCGGAAGGCGAAGCGCAGATCGTTCAGCTCGGCGTCGGTTGGCGCTCGCTTGGTGACGGTCTTGAAGGTCATGTCATCAACCACCGCGTTGTCGCGGGTCTGAACCAGAAGACCACCCGCGACCGTCTTGGTGGTCAATCCCGCCGCGCGCGGATCGGGCAGGCCGCCAGCCAGCAGCAGACGCAGGTTCTTCCGCTTGCCGATGATGGCGATGGCTTCTTCGGTGGCGTCGGGCGCGATGATGACCTCGGTGAAGATTCCTGCGACGGCATTGGCTGCGTCGGCATCAAGCCTGCGGTTGAATGCGATGATCCCGCCGTAGGCCGAGGTTGAGTCACAAGCCAGCGCCTTGCGATAAGCTTCGGCGAGATCCTTGCCCTCCGCGACGCCGCACGGATTGGCGTGCTTGACGATGACGCAGGCCGCGGTGCGCTTCGCGTCGAACTCACCAATAGCCTCATAGGCAGCGTCGGTGTCGTTGATGTTGTTGTAGGACAGCTCCTTGCCCTGCAACTGGCGCGCGGTGGCGACGCCGAAGCGGCGATCGGGGGTTTTGTAGAATGACGCCTGCTGATGCGGGTTCTCGCCGTAGCGCAGCGCCTGGATCAGCTTGCCGCCGAAAGCGCGGAAGTCAGGTGCCTCGATCCTGAGCTGATCGGCGAACCAGTTCGAGATCGCTGCGTCATAGGCTGCGGTTCGTGCGTAGGCTTTCTGCGCGAGCTTTTTACGCAGGGTGAGCGTGGTCGCACCCTTGTTGGCGCTGAGTTCATCCAGCACCGCCTTATAGTCGGACACTTCGACGACAACGGCGACATCATGATGGTTTTTCGCCGCGGCGCGAATCATTGCCGGACCGCCGATGTCGATGTTTTCGATGCAATCGTCCTCGGAGGCACCTTTGTCCACCGTCGCTTCGAACGGATAGAGGTTGACCACCAGAAGATCGATCGGCGCGATGCCGTGGTCCTTCATGCTGCGGGCGTGATCGGCATTGTCGCGGATCGCGAGCAATCCGCCGTGGACGTTCGGATGCAGTGTCTTGACCCGCCCATCCATCATCTCGGGGAAACCCGTCAGGTCCGACACGTCCCGCACCTTGAGGCCGGCATCCGCAATGGCCTTGGCGGTGCCGCCGGTGGAGACGAGTTCGATCCCGTGACCGGCGAGCGCCCGGGCGAATTCGATCAGGCCGGATTTGTCGGAAACGGAGAGAAGTGCGCGCGCAACGCGGCGCGGGTGGTCAGCCATAAGGTGCGTCCTGGTTCGGATAGATGTTGTCCGCCGGGTAGCATGGTTTGCTGTCCGGCAAAACCTCCAATCCACGCACTTTTCGCAACGATTCTGCCGCTTTTACGTAACGTCCCGGCCCCGCCGAGACGACGTCACAGGGTTGGCGATCCTAGAGCGGCAATTCCGGCTCGCGTCTGGCGTCGCGGCGGGCATTGGTCACCGTGGCTGAGGCAGATGAGCGGGTGAAGCTCCAGCGGACGGTTGGCGAGTCCTTCCGGTTCTGGCGAATCACGATCTGGGCGGTGCGGCGCGGCCCGTCGGAGCCCGCCAGGAACACGCTGTCTTCAAGGTCGACCTTGTCGTTGACCGCCTCGAACGTCCACACGTCGCGGTTGGGTAAAACGAGCATCACGCCGCGGGCATCGGAAAGGCGGCTGGCCTTCACCGCCGGATGCAGATGAAACCGCAGCACGTAATCGTCGGGCTTGTTGCGTGTCGAGGAGCCGGATGCATTCAGCAGGGTGTCCTCGCCCTCGAGCCGGCTGCCGTCGTTGGACAGCGTCAGGCTGCGTTGATGTACAACGCCGAATTGACGCGCGTAAGCGTCATGAGACGTCGTCAATACAATCCCGTCATTGGCCGCCTCGCGAAACACGCCGACATTGGAAGGTCCGCTGACGATCGGTGCGCCTTGCAGCATCCGCTTCATCGCGGGCAATTCAATGAACTGGCACGACGAGGTCTCGTGACAGATCAGCGTCGAATGTGCCGCCGTCGAACGCGCGAAGGCGCGCCAGTTGTCGCGGCCGGTTGAGGGAATGCCGCAGTTGACGACGATGCGCCCGGTGCCGGACGACAGCTCGAACGACAGGCAGCCCGCATGGGCGTCGCGGCTCACCGCGGGCGGCGGCGGCGCGCCGGTGTCCATGATGACGGCGGTATTGCCGGCATCGAGGCGCTGGAAGCCCGAATGCGGCATGTTCGACATCGGAATGCCGTGGGTGTCGTCGTAGGCGAGCAATGTCGCGAGCAGGCCGGACGGCGCGCTGCTCATGCCGTTGAACAAAGCAAAACTGCCGTCGCCGTGCCGGAAGAAACGCAGCATCGGCATCATGCGGTCGATGGCGTTCAGCAATGCCGGCGGCGGGGCAATGTTGCGGGCGGCGAAAGTCTGGCGCAGCGGCAAGAGATCGGGCAGCAGTTCGATCAGCGCGCCGGGGTTACGTGAAATATGCCCGCCGTCGGGCAACAATTGCCGCTGCAATTCTTCCGACAGTTTGCGCGACGATGTGCGGATGTGCTTGGCCTGGTTGGCGAGACACAGCGACGCGTAACACAGCGCGATCAGCACCTGCAGGCGTGGCACGCCGTCCGGGATATCGACCATGGTGTAGCGCAGATAGCGAATCTCGCGGGTGAGACTGCGCAGGAAGCGGCGATAGAATTTTCCGTCGGCGTCGTTCAGCACCAGGGGCGCTTGCGACAGCAGCGAGATCACCCGCCGCGCCAGCACATCGGCGCGCCAGCCTACGCCGCGCTTGCGGATCGGCTTTGAAATCCAGTCGTCGATCAGGGCGCGGGCATTGGCGCGGGTGATGGCGGAATCCGCGGCGCGCAGATGGCGCAGCCAGCCGAATCCAAGCAGGTTGGCTTCCCAGTCTTCCGACGGCGGGTCGAGTTCGAAAATCGATCGGCCGTGCGACGTGACGATCTTTCCTGCGAAGACGAAACGCCCGGCGTAGATTTCGGAGGCGCGGGTGGCGTCGACGGTGCGAAGATCATTCGGCGCGATCAGCAGGCGATCGGTGCGGCCAGGCCAGAAGCGCGACAGTGCAACCGACTTGCCGCTGGCGCGTGCGAGTACGTTCCGCGCCGCGCGGCCAAGCAAAAGAGACGAGATGCGTCGTCGGTAAGCGACAGCCACGTGCGCCCTTGTCCTGAATCACGCCGGTCGCCCGATTAAAGGCCGCTGCCGAACGTGACCGTTCCCCACAAACGGAGCATTCCTCCCCGAAACTCACGCCGGCGATGAACACGCCATACCGTGAGGGAATCTCCGCGACTCTTTGTAGTCCGGAAATGCCTGTAAGGCACCCCCGGTGCAACCCCGGGATGCCCATTGACCCAGGCATGTGGATCAAGGCCGGTTTGCCGCGAATCAGATGCGGGTCAGGATTTGAATCAGGACTTGATGAGACGGGCTGCGTAGAAGCCGTCGAGGCCGCCGAGCCGCGAATCGGCATGGGCGAGATGCGAGGGCAGGGTGCGGATGTCGCCGTCCGCCGTAAGAATTTCGTCCAGTCCCGCCACTTCATCCCGCTCGACCGGCGCACGGCGCAGGCTTGATCCGGCTGCAAGGACGCTTGCGACGGCCTGTTCGCCTTCCTCGGGCTCAAGCGAACAGGTGCAATAAACCAGAGTTCCACCGGGCTTCAGCAGCGTGACCGCCTTTTGCAGCATGCGTTTTTGCACGGCGGCGAGCGCGCCGATGTCGGCTTCCTGTTTCAGCCATGCGACATCGGGATGACGCCGGATCGTCCCGGTCGCGGCGCAGGGCGCATCGATCAGCACGCCGTCGAACAGCTCGCCTGCCGGCGGCTGCCATTCGATCGCGTCCGCCACCGCGGTACCGGCCTCGAGGGAGAGCCGCGACAGATTCTCGCGCAGGCGCGCAATTCGGTTGGGCGACCGGTCGACCGCTGTGACCCGCGCGCCGGCATGGACCAGTTGCGCGGTCTTGCCGCCGGGCGCCGCGCACAGATCGGCGATGGTCTTGTCTTTAACGTCACCGAACAGCCGGGCCGGCAAGGCGGCAGCGGCATCCTGCACCCACCACTGGCCTTCGTTGAAACCGGGAAGCATGGTGACCGACCCATGCAGCAGCGTGCGCACGGTGCCGGTGGCCAGCGTCTCGCCATGCAGCCGCGTCGCCCAGCCGCCGGGATCGGATTTAACCGTGAGATCCAGCGCCGGTTCGACGCTGATGGCGGCAGCCATCGCGCGCGTCGTATCCTCGCCATAGGTTGCGATCCAGCGTGCGATCAGCCAGGGCGGCAGATCGAGCATCTGCGATTTGACTTCGTCGATCAGCGGCTGGCCTTCGCGCGCGCAGCGCCGCAGCACGGCGTTGACGAGGCCGGCATATTTCGCGGCGCGCCGGTCCGCCTGCACGAGTCGCACCGACAGATCGACGGCGGCGTGATCGGGAACATCCATCCACAGGATTTGCGTTGCGCCGATCAGCAATGCGCTCTGCACGCGCGGCGCATCGCTGGGGATACCGCGATCGAGCAGCCGCGAGAGGATGTGGCCAAGCGTGCCGAGCCGCCGCAGAATCGTTGCAACCAGCCGGCGCATCAGTGCGCGGTCACGATCGGCCAGCGTCTTCAATCCGGGATGGGCACCGGGGCCATCGAGCTGATCGTCGAGCATACGATGCTTGTGCAGCACACCGTCGAGAATATCGGCTGCGATCCTGCGCGCTGCGAGGCCGGGCACCTCGGTGGGCGGGACAAATCTCGAAGGCTTCATGCGTGAAAAAACATTCGCTGGCAGGAGGAACGCGACAAACGCCGCACCGGAGGTTATGTCGTGGCATCGGAATATGCCAAATGTAAGAATTGGTCCGTCTCTGAATCGTCTTGTCTGAAACATCCTGGGATAATGTGAGCTGGCTCACGGACAGGCCGCACAGCTGCGTCAGACTGCATCGGCCGCAGGGTCTTGATCGGATGCGTTGTCGGTTTAGATTGATTTCGGCCCTGACCACCGGGAGTGTCAGCCATGACCCATGATCCAATTCGTTCCGAACCTGTTGCTGCCGATCCGGTCGCTCCGCGTAAACCGTTGTCCCCACAGGCGCAGCGGGCACTCGCGGAAGCCGAGGAGCGGCGAACCAGGGCGCAGGACAGCAGCCCTCGCGCGAAAGAGGTTCAGGGCCCCAAGGGGCTGGAGCCGACCCGATACGGGGACTGGGAACACAAGGGACTTTGTTCGGATTTCTGACCGTAAGCAGGATTACGGATGCGCCGGTTCCGCTCTTGCGGACGAGGGTCTTTTGATCCTATTCTAGGCATATGTTCCTAGATCGATCGTTTCATCGAGCATCCCGGCATCCGCTCCACGGTTCACCGCCCTGGCTGCTTGGCTTGATCTTTGTCACCGGGATTGCGGCTGGAACCGTGATTCCCGTGCGAGACCATTTGCCATGGCACAGAGCGTCCACCGCGTCCGTGAATTCACCTGCGCCGAGTCCGGCGCCGCCGCCGGTGCCCTGGAGCCGTAACGGCAGTCCCGGCATGCGTCATTTCGTCGACGTGGTGCGCGTGATCGACGGCGACACGTTCGAGGCGCGAGTCCATCTGTGGCCGGGGCTGGAGATGATGACACGCGTCCGGCTTCGCGGCATCGATGCGCCGGAGATGAAGGGCGCGTGCGCCGAAGAATTCCGGATGGCGGAAGCGTCCAGCGAAGCGCTTCGCACGCTGCTCGCCGACGGCGATATTACGATCTTCAATATCGGCCCCGACAAGTACAACGGCCGCGTTGTCGCCGACGCCGCCACGCGGCGAACGCCAAGCGTGTCGGGAGCGTTGCTCACTTCAGGCCATGCGCGGCAATATCAGGGCGGCAAGCGCGGCGGCTGGTGCGCAGCGGCGAAATGACAGCAACAAAAAAGCCGCGTCATAACGCGGCTTTTTTGCATTTGTTGAAAACGAAAATCTCAGCGCGAGGTCACCACCACCGGCGTGCCGACCTCGACGCGCTCGAACAGATCGCTGATGTCCTGATTGTACATCCGCACGCAGCCGTAAGAGACATAACCGCCGACGGAGTTCGGACGATTGGTGCCGTGGATCGCGTATTCACCGCCGGCCAGCGTCATGGCGGCGACGCCCATCGGGTTCGACGGTGAGCCGCCGGGAATGACGTCCGGAATGCTCGGGTTGTCGCGCTTCACGTCCGCGGGCGGCGACCATGCCGGCTGACGATACTTTCCATCGATGCGGGTGGCGCCGGCCCACTGTTTGCCGGCCTTGCCGACGCCGACCGGATAGCGCAGCGCGCGTCCTTCACCAAGCACCAGATAGAGTTTGCGCTCGTTGGTCTTCACCACGATGGTGCCCGGCGCGTAGCCGTTGGGAGAAGCCACCACCGACGGTGCGGCTTGGGCCACAGTTCCTGACAGGCCGAAGGCCATGGCGACGGTGAGAGCCACCGCGAGTTGACGCAGCATTACAACCTCCAAAACACTTCCGAACGGCGCAGGCATCCGGGCATGGCCTCGGAACCCTCATGGAATTCGCCAGCTTGGGGCAGAGGCTTCAACAGGCGGTTTCCACGAACCCCACCGGCGGAACGAACGCGGCCTTAAGAAGAAAATTCCGGCGGCAAAGTAAATGCCCGGGAAACAACACCTGCACCCAAAGGCGCTGGGGACGGGTGACATTTTTGTGAGCGCGGCTTTTGATCGCCCAGCCAAGGGGGAAAGTCTCGCCCGCCGGTGACGGCGCCAGGAGTGCGGACGCGCCATGGCGCGCATGGGACGAAAAATTCGAGGCCGGCCCTGCGCGCCAGGAACGGCCTCGAATCAAATCATCGTCAAACGCGATACTCGCTGGCGGATCAGGCGCTGGCCTTCTTGTTCTGCCGATTGTGTACGAGATCATCGACCACCATCGGATCGGCCAGTGTCGAGGTGTCGCCGAGCGCGCCGGATTCATCTTCGGCGATCTTGCGCAGGATGCGGCGCATGATCTTGCCCGAGCGTGTTTTCGGCAGGCCCGGTGCGAACTGGATCAGGTCCGGCGATGCGATCGGTCCGATGTCCTTGCGCACCCATGCCACCAGCTCCTTGCGCAGCGTCTCGGTGGGCTCGACGCCTCTCATCAGCGTCACATAAGCGTAGATGCCCTGACCCTTGATGTCGTGCGGATAGCCGACAACGGCGGCTTCCGACACCGCGTCATGCGCGACCAGCGAGCTTTCGACTTCCGCCGTACCCATGCGGTGACCCGACACGTTGATGACGTCGTCGACGCGGCCGGTGATCCAGTAATAGCCGTCGGCATCGCGGCGGCAGCCGTCACCGGTGAAGTATTTGTTCTTGTAGGTCGAGAAGTAGGTCTGCTCGAAGCGCGCATGATCGCCGTAGACCGTGCGCATCTGGCCGGGCCACGACTTCGCGATGCAGAGATTGCCTTGCGCTTCGCCCTCGAGAACCTTGCCGTCGGCATCGACGATTTCCGGCACCACGCCGAAGAACGGCTTGGTCGCCGAACCCGGCTTCTGCGCGATGGCGCCCGGCAGCGGCGTGATCAGGATGCCGCCGGTCTCGGTCTGCCACCAGGTATCGACGATCGGACAGCGCGAGTTGCCGACCACGCGATAGTACCACTCCCACGCTTCCGGATTGATCGGCTCGCCCACCGAACCCAGCAGCCGCAAGCTTGCGCGCGAAGTCTTCTTCACCGGATCGTCGCCGGATTGCATCAATGCGCGGATTGCCGTCGGGGCGGTGTAGAAGATGTTGACCTTGTGCTTGTCGATGACATTCCAGAACCGGGAGTTGTCCGGATAGTTCGGAACGCCTTCGAACATCAGCGTGGTCGCGCCGTTGGCGAGCGGCCCGTAGAGGATGTAGCTGTGGCCGGTCACCCAGCCGACGTCGGCGGTACACCAGTAGATGTCGCCCTCGTGATAATCGAAGACGTATTGATGCGTCATCGATGCGAATGTGAGATAGCCGCCGGTGGTGTGCAGCACGCCCTTGGGCTGGCCGGTGGAACCCGATGTGTAGAGAATGAACAGCGGGTCTTCCGCGTTCATCGGCTCCACCGGACAATCGCTATCGACCATCGCAGCGGCTTCATGGTGCCAGACGTCGCGCACCGGATCCATATCGACCTTGCCGCCGGTGCGTTTCACGACGACGACCCAGTCGACGCCGCCGACCTTTGCGATGGCCTCGTCGAGGTTGGCCTTGAGCGGCACCTTCTTGCCGCCGCGCAAACCTTCGTCAGCGGTAATCACGACGTTGGATTTGCAGTCCTTGATACGCTGCGCGAGCGAGTCGGGCGAAAATCCGCCAAAGACAACCGAGTGGATCGCGCCGATCCGCGCGCAGGCCAGCATGGCGTAGGCCGCTTCCGGAATCATCGGCAGATAGATGGTGACACGGTCACCTTTCTTGACATTCCGCAGCCGCAGGATGTTCGCCATCTTGCAGACTTCGTCGTGCAGCTCACGATAGGTGATTTTCCTGGATTCAGACGGATCGTCGCCTTCCCAGATGATCGCGGTCTGGTCGCCGCGTGTCTCGAGATGGCGGTCGATGCAATTCCATGCGGCGTTCAGCACGCCGTCCTCGAACCATTTGATCGAGATATTGCCCGGCGCGAACGAGACGTTTTCGACCTTGGTGAAAGGCTCGATCCAGCCGAGGCGCTTCGAGGCTTCGTCAGCCCAGAAGCCGTTCGGGTCTTTCACCGAGCGCGCATACATCTCCCGGTACTTGGCGTCGTCGACAAAGGCGCGCTTCGCCCATTCCGGGGATACATCATAAATTTTCTCGGACATGATTTCCTCGTTCCCTCCAGGCCTGCGCCGGCGTCACGACATGCGCGCGGCTTGTTCTTGTTTTTTATATTATGCGCCTGTGCATACATCAGCGACAAGCCGCGGCAACTAGGACTTTTGTCGGACCTCCGATTTCCCGTGACATATGAAGGGGATGAAGAGCGTTTTTACACCGGTTGCAGCAAGGCCCATACGGAGGTTTGCTTGATTTCGGCGTCCTCGAGGTCGCGGGTGACCGGCACGCTGTAATCGGCGATCCGGCGCAATTTATCGCGGGGCAGGTAGCTGCGGCCCGGATCGCCGATCAGCACGGTTGCGCCGCGGGCGACGTGGCCGAGCAGAAAATCGAACGCGCGCTGCGCGGTGTCGCGTTCGTAAAAAATGTCACCGGCCAGGACGACATCCCAACCACCGCTATGCGGTGCCGCCAGCAGATCATCCTGACATGTCGACAGCGTGACGCCGTTCTCCGCAGCGTTCAGGGTTGCCGCCGCGCAGGCAAACGCATCGATGTCGGCGACGGTCACTGACGTCGCGCCGGCCTTCATGGCCGCGATGCCGACCAAGCCCGATCCGCTGGCGAGATCGAGCACCGCCTTGCCGCGCACCAGAGCTGCGTTGTCGAGCACATGGCGCGCCAGCGCCTGACCGCCGGCCCATGCGAAGGCCCAGAATGGCGGCGGCAGCCCGGCCTCGCCGATTTCTTCTTCGGTCTTATGCCAGAGGGGCACGGCTTCATCGGCCAAAAGCAGGGAAATCTCGGGCGTCAGCGGTACCGTGCGCAGCCGGGTGTTGGCGCGGATGAACGCGTCCTTGTCAGCGATGACGGGCGCGTTCACATTCCGCCCATCTTGCAGATCAGTTTCCACTCGTCGGGCTTCACGCTCTGTACCGACAGCCGTGAGTATTTGACGAGGTCCATGTCGGCGAGCTTCTTGTCGGCCTTGATGGTTTCCAGTGTCACCGGCTCTTTCAGCGGCTTGTCGGCCTTGATATCCACGCAGACGAACTTGGCGGTCTTGTCGGTCGGGTCGGGGTAGTGCTCGCGGATGACCTCGACGATGCCGACGATCTCCTTGCCCTCATTGGAGTGATAGTAAAAGGCGAGGTCGCCCTTCTTCATCTTCATGAGATTGGCTTTTGCGGTGTGGTTGCGCACGCCGGTCCAGGCTTCGCCCTTGGCGCCCTTGGCGACCTGCTGATCCCACGACCATGTGGAAGGTTCGGATTTTACGAGCCAGTACGCCATCACCGTTTCCTCTATCCCTCGGCCCTGAACGGCCGCGTCAGCAGCATCTCGATCGCTTCATCGATGGTCAGGGCGCCGCCGAGAACTGCCGCCACTGCACTGGCTACCGGCATTTCAACATTCTTTTCATTGGCGAGTTCAATCAGCACCGGCGCGGTGAATGCGCCTTCGGCAAGCTTGCCGCGCGGCGGCGTCTCGCCGCGTCCGAGCGCGATGCCATACGAAAAGTTGCGCGATTGAGCACTCGAACAGGACAGCAGCAGGTCTCCGAGCCCCGACAATCCGGCGATGGTTTCAGGCTTGGCGCCGCAGGCCAGCCCGAGCCGCATCAGTTCCGCGAAACCGCGTGTGGTCAGCGCCGCCAGCGCCGATGCGCCGAGCTTCTTGCCGGCGACAATGCCGGCGGCGATCGCCAGCACATTCTTGGCCGCGCCGCCGATCTCGACACCACGCACATCCGTCGAATGATAGGGGCGGAACGTCGCCGATCCGAGCGCCTGAACCAGCGCCCTTGCCAGCTGCTCGTCTCTTGTCGCGAGGGTTACGGCTGTCGGCAGTCCGCGCGCAACATCGACGTCGAAGCTCGGCCCCGACAGAATTGCGGGCACTGCCCTGGGCAGAACCTCCGCGACGATCTCCGTCATGAACTGATGCGTGCCGCGCTCGATGCCCTTAGCGCAGACGATCACCGGCGTGTTCGGCGCAAGATGGGACGCGAGCGCCGTCGCTGCCTGCCGCAGGCTTTGCGCAGGCGTGACCAGCAGGGTGGCATCGGCTTTCCCTGCTTCGGCAAGGTTACTGGTGACAGAGATCGTCTTCGCAAGCTGGATGCCCGGCAATTTCGGATTCTCGCGGGTCCGCGAAATTGCATCGGCAGCGGCTGTGTCGCGGGCGTAGAGAATGACATCGCGTCCGGCGCGTGCCGCGGCGTTCGCAAGGGCTGTGCCCCATGCGCCGGCGCCGACAATCGAAATGCTTTGATGTGCGATCATAACTTTTTCTTTGAAGGCATGATCCGATCCGGAAACCGGTGCTCACTTTTCGGGATCATGCCTTAATGCCTCGCACGCGTGTTGGCGAATTTCGCCGGGGTCGATGCGGTTTCATCGAGCCGCCAGCGGGCGCGCGGCGCGGCTTCCATGGTGTCCACCATCCGGAGCGCAAGACGTTCCGCGCCGGCCCAGGCGATCATCGCGCCGTTGTCGGTGCAGAGCGCCGGCGGCGGAATAATCAGCATGGTCTGGGCGCGTGCCGCGATGTCATGCAGCGCGCTGCGGATCGCGAGATTCGACGCGACGCCGCCGGCGGCGACCAGCGCGCGGGGCGGGCCGAACTTTTCCTGAAACAGCCGCAGCCCGACACTGATCCGGTCCGCGGTGAGATCCAGCACGGCAGCCTGAAATCCAGCGCAGAGATCGGCCACATCCTGCGGCTCGAGCGGCATCAGGCGTGTCGCTTCATTGCGCACCGCGGTTTTCAACCCAGACAGCGAGAAATTCGCATCTGGTCGCCCCACCATCGGACGCGGAAATACGAAGCGGTCAGGATTGCCATGAGCGGCTGCGCGCTCGACCTGCGGCCCGCCGGGATAGGGCAGGTCCAGCATCTTCGCGACCTTGTCGAAGGCTTCGCCCATGGCGTCATCGACCGTGGTGCCGAGCCGGACATATTTCCCGACGCCGAGTACCGCGACGATCTGGGTGTGTCCGCCCGACGCCAGGAACAGGCAATAGGGAAACATCAGCGGCACGGTGAGGCGCGGCGTCAGCGCATGCGCCTCGAGATGATTGACCGCGATCAGCGGCGTGTTGTGAACCAGCGCGATCGCCTTCGCCGTGGTCAGCCCGACGATCACGCCGCCGATCAGGCCGGGACCCGCCGCCGCGGCAACGGCGCTGAGATCGCCAAAGCCGACATTCGCCTCTTTCATCGCGGAGCGGATAATACCGTCGAGCATGTCGACATGGGCGCGGGCGGCAATCTCCGGCACCACGCCGCCGAATGGCGCATGTTCATCGATCTGCGAGCGCACGATGTTGGACAGAATCCGCCCCGACCCGTCGCGCTGCCGTTCGATCACGGCGGCGGCGGTTTCGTCGCAGGTGGTTTCGATCCCCAACACCAGCTTGCCTGCCAATTTGTGTCCCTGCTTTCTTCAAGCTCTTGCTTTGACCGCCGATCCGGCGTTTCCCTTCACATAGGCATCGGCCTTGCGCAGGGCAAAAAAACGTCATCCGCCATCTGGTGATCCAATTCTAACATTCGCATCCCGTTTCAGCAGGCATTCTTGCGAATGTTGGAATTGGACCACTAGCAAAATATAGGTTTCTGGTGGAGTTTTGGATTTGACATTCGCTTTGCGATTTCGCTGCCTGTTGGTCGCGAATGTCAAATCCACTCCACCGGGCGTCATTCAAGGGGTTCATAACGTGGAATCGTCAGGCGGGCTATCGTGATTCAGCACAGCATCGACCCGCGCGGAGCATCCTGAATGTCCATTCTTGTGACCCGTCCCGTCCCGGATAACGAGAAAACGGCGGCGGCCCTGCGGGCGCGGGGCTATGACGCACTGTTGTCGCCGATGCTGCGGTTCGAGGAAATCCCGTTTCATGACGAAGACGATGCGGCCTATGACGCCGTCATCGTGACCAGTGCCAATGCGATCCGCGCCATCCTGAGTCATCCCTCCCGGACGCATCTGTTCGGATTGCCCGCATTCGCGGTCGGCGAGCACACCGCGGACGCGGCGCGCGGGGCGGGTTTTCGCGATGTCGCCAGCGCGCAGGGCAACGCGCGATCGCTTGCCGATCTTGTCGCAAAAAAACTGAAGAAAGGCGCGGCGCTCTGCTATCTCGCCGGGGCGGACCTCGCGCACGATCTCGCCGCCGATCTCGGCGCGCGGGGACTGACGGTGGTGACGCATACGACCTACCGGATGATTCCGGTCATCGGATTTGCCGCGAGCGTCGGCGAAGCATTCCGCGCGGGCGGGATCGATGCGGTGCTGCACTATTCCCGGCGCAGCGCGCGCGCTTATCTCGACGCGGCGCGGGCGGACGGTGTCGAAATTTCCGCCCTGGCCCTGCCGCAATGCTGCATCTCCGAGACGGTGGCGGGCCTTCTTCGCGAAGCCGGCGCGATGCAGGTGGCGGTGGCGCGCACGCCGGACGAGAATGCCATATTCGATGTGCTGGACAGGACGCTCAAAGCATCGTCCAACTGACATTCAGGTAACCGGCAGCTAACCTTACAGATGGCTTCTGAACGCGAGCGGCGTTCGCAGAATCTGCTAAAGTCCGCGCGAGCGTGACAGGAGTGAGTTCCGATGGACGAGGACAAGCAGGACAGGGCCGGTATCTCGCCAGGTGGCGATGCCACAAAACGGCCGCCGCCCACCATCGAACTGACAGCTTCCGAGGTATCGGAAAGTCCGTCTGAACCGGAAGCGCCGGACGCAGATGCGGATGCGGATGCCGGCGCGCCGAAGCCGGATCAGTCCGGGCCGTCTTCCGATGCGTCTGCTGAATCCGTTGTTGTGCCGTCGCCAAACCCATCACGAGCCTCGTCGGTATTTCTGTCCGCTTTGGCGGGCGCGGTGGCCGCATTGCTTGCGATCGGCGCGGCCACGCTCGCAGGCTGGCCACCGAAACCCGCAGCGATCTCCACCGCGCCGCTCGCGGACGGTATCGCGGCGAACAGGGCCGACATTACCGCTCTGGGCGCGCGGATCGCGAAAGTTGAATCGGACGCGGCAAAACCTGCGCCGCGTCCAAGCATCGATCCTGCGGTCATCGCGCGCATTGACGCAGTTGAGAAATCGCTGACATCATTGCGCAGCGATATCGCCGCCGTGCGTGGACAAAACGAAAAGACCGCTGCGGCGATCAGCGAGATCAGGTCTGTATCGCCGCAAGGTGTCATGAGCGGCGAATCGAAAACATCCGCCGCCGATACGTCAGCCATCGAGGATCGCATTGCCAAGATCGAACGCGCGACCGCGGCGCTGAGCGCTGCTGCTGCGGCACCTCCGCCTGCACCGCAGCCGCCGGCCGATGATACAAAGGTGCGCAGGCTGGACGCGCTTATCAATCTCGAAAAGGCGGTGCGCCGTGGTTCGCCTTATGTCACCGAGCTTGCGGCTGCGCGCTCGGTTGCCGGCGATACCGATGCGCTCAAGGCGCTCGATCCATTCGCGCAGACCGGCATTCCTGATACCGATGCTCTAAGCAAGGAACTGCTTGCGCTGCTGCCGCAACTCGCGCCGAAGCCTGAAGCGCAGCCTGCGCCGTCCGGTATCATCGAGCGCCTTCAGCAAAGTTTCGCGAAGCTGGTGCGCATTCAGCGCACCGACGCGCTGGCCAGCGGCGCTGCGGGCATTATCGCGCGTGCAACGGCCGCCGCGCAGCGAAATGATCCGAGCGAGGCGAAGCGGGAGCTCCTGCTGCTGCCGCCGCCGGATCGCGTCGTGGTGCGGCCATGGATCGCAAAGGTCGAGGGCCGCGACAAGGCTCTGGCGGCATCCGAGCAGTTTATGATGGACACGCTGACGGCGATTTCGAAATCGGCGCGATAGGCAGTTTCATGATCCGTATCATTCTCTTTCTGTTTCTGGTCGGTGTCGTCGCGCTCGGCGCCGCCGTGATCGCCGATCAAACCGGCGATGTGACGCTCTCATGGAACATGTGGCGGATCGATACGTCGCTGCCGGTGCTTGTGCTGGCGCTGGTGCTGATCGTGTTTGCCGCGATGCTGATCTGGGCGATCATTCGCAGCTTCCTGAACGCACCGGAGCGGCTTCGCAAATTGCGCCGCGAGCGGCGTCACGCCAAGGGACGCAACGCCATCACCCAGGGGCTGATCGCAATCGGCACCGGCGATCATTTCGCCGCGCGCCGCCACGCCGATGTCGCCAAGCGACTCGCGCATCAGGATCCTCTCGCGATGTTGCTGCATGCACAGTCGGCACAGCTCGATGGCGATCGCGAAGGCGCGCAGCGCGCGTTTCACGCCATGGCGGAACGCAAGGACACAAGGCTGCTCGGCTTGCGCGGATTGTTCGTCGAGGCGCAGCGCCGTGATGACGCCTATGCAGCCGTGGCGCTGGCCGAGGAGGCGCTGAAAACCGCGCCGGCCTCCGCATGGGCCTCGCACGCGGTGCTTGGCTTCCGTTGCAGCAAGGGCGACTGGGACGGTGCGCTGAGGATTCTCGAAAACAATCTGGCGGCGGGATTGATCGACCCCGCGCCCTACAAGCGTCAGCGCGGCGTTCTTTTGACCGCGCGGGCGCTCGATCTTGAAACCTCCGATCGCGACCGTGCGCGCGCCAGCATCACTGAAGCGGTGAAGCTCGCACCGACACTGGTGCCCGCCGCGACACTCGCCGCAAAGTTTCTCAGCGAGAACAATCAGACCCGCCGCGCCATGCAGGTGATCGAGACGGCATGGGCCGCGCAGCCGCATCCCGATCTCGCGGATGCCTACGCGCATGTGCGGCTCGGCGACTCCGCCGTGCAGCGGTTGGCACGGGTGGAGAAGCTTGCGGCCAGATCGCCCGGCAACATCGAAGGCGCGCTTGCGGTGGCGCGTGCCGCTATCGATTCCAGCGATTTCACCCGCGCGCGGGAAGCGCTGCAACCTTTCATCGATGCGCCGACCCAGCGGGTCGCCATTCTCATGGCCGAGCTTGAACGGGCCGAGCATGGCGACGGCGGCAGTGCGCGTGTCTGGATGCAGCGCGCGGTGCGGGCCGCGCTCGATCCGGCATGGACCGCCGACGGCTACGTGTCCGAGTACTGGCGCCCGGTGTCGCCTGTGACCGGACGCCTCGACGCGTTTCAGTGGCTCACCCCGGTCGCGGCTCTTCCGTCGGCGAAAGCGCCGGTGCTCGAGGCCGAGGTCGCCGATGAGCCCACTTTGCCGCCAGCGCTGGAAGCGGGCCCGGCGGTGAAGCTGCCGCCACCGGCTGTCACATTGCAGGATAACGAGCCTGCGCCGGCGCCTTCAGCTCCTGCGCCTGCCGTTTTGCCGGCGGCTCCGCCTCCCGCCGAGCCGGTTGTCGCCAATGTGCCGCCGCCGGTGTTTCGCCCCCGCCGCGACATTGAGAAGCCGGACGCTGCGCGAATCCCCGCCGTCATCCCGATTGTGCGAGCCCCGGACGATCCCGGCGTCGCCGATGAGGCGCGGGACGAGGGATTCGACGATCCGGTGCAACCGGAACCGGCGCAGCCCGGTGGTTGGAAGGGCTTTTTGTCCCGTCTTGTCAGTTGATTAGGAGTTGGCTGGCATGGTCCGTGCCGGACCTGATTGGATTTCAGAAAAGCGCCTCGCGGATGCCACTGATGTTGCAAAGCGAGGCTCCGGCCAGTATCAGGTGCGGATATAAATCTCGCGCGTTTCGCCGCCTTAGCTCAGCTGGTAGAGCACCTCATTCGTAATGAGGGGGTCGTAGGTTCGAATCCTATAGGCGGCACCACTTTCCCTCAGCACCACATCGAATCCGCCTGGCGATGTTGCGACGGCTAGCTCGCCGCCGCCAGTCTCTCGAGTTCGACGCGCGCGACAGCCACGCCGAGCCACCGGCCGTCGTCGCCCATGCCGAGATCGCGCGGACGGCGCGTCGCATCGACCTCGAGGGTAATTCCAAAATCGCGATCGGATGGCGGGACGTCTGCAACACGCGCCACGGCTTCAATGACGAAACCGCCGAGCAGGTTTTTCCTGATCCGGCTTTGTAGCGGTTTGTCCCGCAGCAGAACTCGAATGGTCTCAGGCGGCGCCAGTGAATTGACCACAACGATGCGGATCAGCAGGTCGGTCTCGAAGTGAATCGGCAGGTCGATGGTGGAGCGGCGGCTTGGGCCGCTCCAGCGGAAGGTGCGGTAACGGAGGTGCCTTTCGATGGCGTGCCATTCAAATGGCATGTTCTGACGGTGGAGATTGAATGCGGCCTTTCGGTCGACGCGCTGCATCTCCGCGGCAACAAACCGGCTATCGGCTCCTTTGTTCTTGCGGCTCAAGCGCACCGCTGAACCGGGCTCAACTCCCTGCGCGGGCATTTCAATATTCAGGAATTTGCCTTTGACGACGGCATCCATGATGTCGATGAATTCCTGAGATCGGAAATCAGCCTGCGATTGAATCCGCTCGAGCAGACGCTGTTGCTCGTCGGTGGACTTGATCTTGTAGGAATCCCGCCGCCATGCGGCGTTGAATTTGAACGAGGTCAATTCGCGGGTGGAGGCGAAGCGCTTCGCGGCCATGGTGGCCTGGCTCATGAACAGGGCATCCATTGGAATCGTCACCGAGGCCGGGTCCTGCCATTTGATGCCATTGCCGTAAATCGATGTCTTGTGAGCGAATGCGGACGGCGGCACGAAATCGCTTGCCGAGTACCGCCCGGATGCGAACAGACCGGCCATTCCGCGGATGCCCGAATCCGGCGGGCCGTAGAGCGCCATTACGCTGGTAACGACCTCGGCGTCGTTCTCGCGCGCCGTGCGCAGGATCGCCTCGAGATGCGTCGGATACCAGATGTCGTCGTGGCCGAGATAGGCAATCCAGTCCGACGCGGCATGTTCGATGGCGTAATTGTTCGCGGCCCATTGTGAGCCGTAGTTGCGGTCCAGATTGTGCCAGTGGATGCGGGCATCGCCGAACGACGCGACGACGTCGGCGGAATCGTCGGTGCAGCCGTCGCCGACCACCATGATCTCGAAATTCTGTTCGGTTTGCAGCAGCACCGAGCGGATGGCGCAGCGAAGTGCCGCGCTCCAGTTATAGGTCGGGATGACGACTGAAATTGCGGGCCGGGTTACCAATGGTAGGGGACCGTTGCGGCAGCGGCTGCGGAATCCCACGGCAGATCGAGGGCATCCGGGCTTTCATAATTGTACATCTTGTCGGGCATGTTGATGATAACGGCCTCGGTTGTCCCGATATTCTTCCAGCCATGATACAGATTGGGTGCAATCGTCAGAAGACCCGGATTGCGCTCGCTAACCGTAAGCTCGTTGAATTTGCCGAATGTCGCAGATTCTTTTCGTCCGTCGAAGACGACGATTTTCACGAGGCCTGTCGCGACAAACAGCCGGTCGGTTGTTTGCTGATGCAGGCCCCAGGCACGGACGCGGCCGGGCAGCGTCGTGGTGACGTGAACCTGAACGATCGGTGACTTGATGATGTCCCAGCTCGCCCGCGCGACCTCAGACATGTGGCCGTCGTCATGCGGAACCGGCCGGGACGGACGAAACTCCACGCCATCGATTAATGCATCCCGCAGGCTTCCCTGCGCGTTAACGGCGGACTGCTTGGCGAGCAGCAGGTCCATTCCGATGATGGCGTTTGTCATTGTCCCCCGGCGCGGCTGTTAAAACGCGTTCCGGGTGGACACTATTACGGACTTGCTGGCCGCGCCATCGGCCAAGTCTGACAAATCCGGGCTGACCACGATGCGGTCAGCCCGTGAGCGCCTAACCCGCGATTCGGGTGAAGTCCGGCTGTCGCCGCTCGGCGAAGGCGGTAAGAGCTTCGCGCGCCTCCGCGCCCTTGAGGCGCTCCTGCAAAATGGTGCCTTCGCGGTCCATTTGTGCGGCGATGGCCTCGGGGTTTCGCATCAGCGCCTTGGTGTGCGACAGCGACCCGGCCGGACGTTTCGCCAGCTTGAGCGCGGCCTCCCGCGCTTTCGCGCGCAGCTCTTCGGCGGGGACGAGCGCATTGGCAAGGCCGATCGAGACAGCGGTCGGCCCATCCACCGGTTCGCCGAAAGCGAACATCGCGTAGGCACGGGCGTAACCGACCCGCGCCGGCAGCAAGTGAGTCGAAGCCGCCTCCGGCACCAGCGCGATATTGACGAAGGGCGTGATCAGGCGTGCCGTCGGCGCGACATACACCAGATCGCAATGAAGCAGCATGGTCGTGCCGATGCCCACGGCATTGCCCTGCACGGCAGCGATCAGCGGCTTGGTCGACACAGCAAGGTTTTTCAGAAAACGGCCGACATGGCTTTTGATCGTCGGATCTTTTGACTGCGCGGCAAAATCGGCCATGTCGTTGCCGGCCGTAAAGCTGTCGCCGTCGCCCTGGAAGACGACCGCGCGAATCGCGGAATCGGTTTCCGCGCGTTCGAGAGCATCCGCGAGCGCGCCGTACATGGCGTTGGTGATCGCGTTCTTCTTCTCCGCACGCGCCATGGTGACGGTCAGAACGCCGGAATCGAGTTCACTTTTTACGAATTCAGTCATGGAGCGCCTTTTCCTTTCACATTGAAATCTAGGAGCTGTCCTTCGGGAACTTTGTCTGCAGGCTCACAAGCCAGCGCGAAACCACATCGATTTCCTTGTCCGTGAAGCCTTCCATCAGCGTGTTGTTAATGGCTTGCGCCCGTGTCACTGCGCGTTTGCGTATCTTCTCTCCGGCCTCCGTCAGATAAACGCGTTGCGCGCGGCCATCCGCGCCGTCACGCTTTCGCTTGATCAGTCCCGCCCGTTCCATCCGGTCGGCAAGACCTGTGATGGCGGACGGCACGAGGTCGAGAGCATCGGAGATATCGCCGATCAGCGCGCCATCGTTGCGCCCGAGGAAGAACAGCACCCCGGATTGCGCCGAGGTCAGGCCGTCTTCCGCGAGCATGTGCTGTTCGATACCTCGCTGTAGCCTGCGATAACCCACGGTCATCAGAAAAATCAGCCGACGATCTGTCGTCATGTTGTCCTCATGATATATTTCACATGCGAAATATCAAGTCCGGCGTGCGCCGGACGAAGTTTTTCATGTCAGCTCTGCGTAAGCCGCGCGCGGTTGTCCAGCGCCTGGGCTGCGCTTTGCGCTGTTCCGGCTACGCGTGATAGGCTCCCGCGCGGTGTCGGAGCCAAAGCGTTATGAGCATTGCCGAAGTCATTGACGCACCGATGCAGCGGCCGCCGCTGGTTCCGCCGCGGCCTCCGCTCGCGCCGGACGATCTGTCGCCGCTCGGCCGGCTTGCCCTGATCCGGCAAAACGCCATCGCCAGCTGGGGCCCGCGCGCCTACGAAGAGGATATTGTTCAAGGCCGGTTCTTCGGGCGCAGCAGTTTCATTTTCAACACGCCGGACGCGATCAGGCATGTACTCGTCGAGAATTACGAGAATTACACGCGTACCCCGGCCAGCATCCGGGTGCTGCGGCCGATTCTCGGAGAAGGACTGCTGCTGGCGGAAGGCCGCGCCTGGAAGAACCAGCGCCGCACGCTGGCGCCAGCCTTCGCGCCGCGCGCCATTCCTCTTCTCGTTCCGCACATGCTGGCGGCGACCGACGATGCTATCGCCACTCTGAACGGCCAATGCGGCAAGCCGGTCGATCTGCGCGAGGCCATGCAGCGTCTGGCGCTCGACATCGCCGGCCGCACGATGTTTTCGTTCGAGATCGACAGGCACGGCCCGGCGCTGCGCGGTTTCGTCAACGACTACGGCGAGCGCCTCGCGCAGCCGCGTTTCTTCGATCTGCTGCTGCCGCTGGGCTGGCCGAGCCCAAGCGATATATCCCGCGCGCTGTTCCGGCGGCGATGGACGCGCTTCATGCGCGGGCTGATTACCGAGCGCCGTGCGATGAGCGCGGGCGACGGCGGTGCGCCGCGCGATCTGTTCGATCTGATGGTGGCGGCGCGCGATCCGGAGACCAACGAGGCCTTCTCCGACGAACAACTCGGCGATCAGGTGTCCACCATGATCCTCGCCGGCCATGAGACCACAGCGACGGCGCTGTTCTGGTCGCTCTACCTGCTGGCGCTTGATCCGGCGACACAGGACGAATTGGCAAAGGAGGCGAAGGGCGCGCTTGCGTCCGGCGCGCCCGATGCTGCGCGGCTCACCTTCACCCGCGCCGTACTCGACGAGACCATGCGGCTTTATCCGCCAGCGTTCCTGATCGTGCGGGCGGCTTCCGGCCCCGATACCGTGCCCGGCGCGAATATCGCGGCGAAAGATATCGTGCTGATTTCGCCATGGCTGTTGCACCGGCATGAAAAGCTCTGGGATCAGCCGAACGCTTTTCGGCCGTCGCGTTTCCTCCCCGGCAGCCCGCCGCCGGATCGCTTCGCCTATCTGCCGTTCGGTGTCGGACCGCGCGTCTGCATCGGCGCGCAGTTCGCGCTGACCGAGGCCACCCTTGCGCTGGCGAAGCTGATCGGCACTTTCAAGGTCGAACTGCTCGACCGCGAGCCGGTAACGCCGGTCGGCGTGGTGACGACGCAGCCGGACCGGTCACCGATGTTCAGGATTGTGCGGCGCGATTGAACGTCGGCGTCATTCGCGCTTGTCGAAAGCATGCTGCGGCGCGACGAAGCAATCGCGGCATTAACAAGCGAGCGGCGGCCTTATTCCAAAGTCGTAGACGGAATCGTCAGCGGGCCGCGTCGAAGAGTCGCATTCATCCGATCATTCTTGCCAAATCTCCCCGCAAGCCCTTGTCTTGCAATCAATCAATAACGTCCGGCCCATCAAGGACCGGCTCATCAGGGGAGAGAGTCATGACGATACGCAAGAAAGACAAGGTTACGACACGCCGTCGCTTCCTCGAAGTAGCGGCAGCGGGCGCAGCCGCGACGGTCGCGGCGCCGGCTATTGCGCAGACGCAAGGGCCAATCAGCATGCGCTGGCAGAGCACCTGGCCGGCCAAGGATATTTTCCACGAGTATGCTCTCGACTTCGCCAAGAAGGTCAACGACATGACCGGCGGCGATCTCAAGATCGAAGTGCTTCCCGCTGGCGCGGTTGTCCCCGCCTTCGGCCTGCTCGACGCGGTCTCCAAGGGCACGCTCGACGGCGGCCACGGCGTGCTGGTCTATCACTACGGCAAGCAGACGGCTTTGGCGCTGTGGGGCTCGGGTCCGGGCTATGCGATGGACGCCAACATGCTGCTCGCCTGGCATAAGTACGGCGGCGGCAAGGAACTCCTTGCAAAACTCTATGCATCGATCGGCGCCAACGTCGTCTCGTTCCCGTATGGTCCGATGCCGACGCAGCCGCTCGGCTGGTTCAAGAAGCCGGTGACCAAGGCCGACGACCTCAAGGGCGTCAAGTTCCGCACCGTCGGCATCTCGATCGACGTGTTCACCGGCATGGGTGCCGCGGTGAACGCGCTGCCCGGCGGCGAAATCGTCTCGGCGATGGATCGTGGCCTGCTCGACGCGGCGGAATTCAACAACGCCACGTCGGATCGCGTACTCGGCTTCCCGGATGTGTCCAAGGTCTGCATGCTGCAGAGCTACCACCAGAACGCCGAGCAGTTCGAGATCATGTTCAACAAGACCAAGTATGATTCGCTGCCCGAAAAGATGAAGGCGATCATCGCCAATGCCACCGAGGCGGCCGGTCAGGACATGGCCTGGAAAGCGATCGACCGGTATTCGAAAGACTACGAGGAGATGCAGACCAAGGATAAGGTCAAGTTCTACAAGACCCCGGACTCGATCTTGCAGAAGCAGCTCGATATCTACGACACCGTCGTGGCGAAGAAGTCGGCGGAAAATCCGTTGTTCAAGGAAATCGTCGAATCGCAACTCGCTTTCGCCAAGCGCGCGACCCAGTGGGAGCAGGACACGGTCGTTAACCGGCGCATGGCCTACAATCACTACTTTGGGCCGAACGCCAAGAAGAAGACCTGACGCAATAATCAGCACGGGCAAAGCATCATCCGGGATGGCAATCCCGGATGATGCTTTGTATCGTTTCCGGAATTGCTTGACCTTTTTTCGTAACAAGTGACGGCCATTATGAGCGCGCAACGTGTTCTGCATACGATTGACGGCATCAGCACATGGACCGGGAAGGTCGCGGCGTGGCTGATCGTAGGACTGATGACGCTTGTCTGCGTCGAAGTATTCAAGCGCTACATCATCAACATGCCGACGGCGTGGATTTTCGACGCCTCGAACATGCTGTACGGAACGCTGTTCATGCTCTGCGGCGCCTATACGCTGGCGCAGAATGCACATGTCCGCGGCGACTTCCTGTACAGTTCGATGCGGCCTCGCACCCAGGCGCTGCTCGATTTCGTACTCTACATCGTGTTTTTCCTGCCCGGTATCGCGGCGCTGGTTTATGCGGGGTGGGACTTCGCGTCTGATTCCTGGCGTATCAACGAACACTCCAACGTCACCGCCGACGGCCCTCCGGTTTATCATTTCAAGTTCATGATTCCGCTGGCGGGCGCGCTGCTGTTGCTGCAGGGCGCGGCCGAAATCATGCGCTGTGTCATCTGTCTCAAGACCGGCGTGTGGCCGAGCCGTCTCAAGGATGTGTCCGAAATCGACGTGGTCGAAGAGCAACTCGCCAACAGCGAATATGTCGACGAGGCATCACGCAAGCTCGCCATCGAGCGCGCACAGGATATTGAGGAAAGCGCGCGTCAGCGCGGCATGGGCGGAGACCTGTCGAAATGAGCGATCCGGCACTTGGTCTCTTGATGCTCGGCCTGATCGTGGTCGTCATCATTATGGGATTTCCGACGGCCTTCACCCTGATGGGCCTCGGCATGTTTTTCGGCCTGTTCGCCTATCACCGCTCCGGCGACTCGTGGGCTGACAACCAGATCTTCGATCTGATGGTCCAGCGCACCTACGGCGCGATGACCAACGATGTCCTGATCTCCATCCCGCTGTTCGTCCTCATGGGTTATGTGATGGAGCGCGGCGCGCTGGTGGACAAGATGTTCTACTCGATCCAGCTGGCGTTCCGCCGCGTGCCTGCGTCGCTGGCGGTGGCGACGCTGATCGTCTGCACGTTCTGGGGCATTGCCTCGGGTCTGGTCGGTGCTGTCGTGGTGCTGATGGGCGTCATCGCCTTCAATCCGATGCTGAAGGCCGGTTACGACGTGAAACTCGCGTCCGGCGTCATCACGGCCGGCGGCACGCTCGGCATTCTGATTCCGCCCTCTGTCATGATCATCGTTTACGCGGCGGTCGCCGGCCAATCGGTGGTGAAACTCTACGCTGCGACGATGTTTCCCGGCTTCTTCCTGTCGTTGCTTTACCTTGTCTACATCATCGGTTGGGCGCTTTTGAATCCAAAGATCGCGCCAAAATTGTCCGAGGAAGAAACGCGCGTGCCGGTGCGGCCATGGGTCGGCGAGTTACAGACGGCTTATTCGAACAAGATGCTGCTGGCGCTCCTGGCTGCCGTTGTGTCTCCCGCGAGAGCCACGGCCATCACTGCCGACGGCGTGCGTGTCAGTTATGGCATGCTGGTCAAGAGTCTCGGTTACGCGCTGGTGCCGTTAGTGCTTACGCTGGGTACGCTGTGGGGCGCCTGGTGGTATGTGGTGATTCACCAGCAGCCGGATGCGCCTGCGCCATCCGCTGCCGTGTCGCAGCAGCTCGGCGCGGGCTCGCAGTCCGCGGAGCCTGTCGAAGAAAAACTGCAGGAACTCGGAAGCGCCACCGCCGACGAGACCAGGAGCGAGCCTGAAACCTTGCAGGAAATGGGCAATGTTGAACTGCGCGGCAAGGGCGCGGCAGCGCCGGCCGAGGCTGGGCCACCGCAGGAGTTTTACACTTATTTCGCGTTCACATGCGGAATCTTCGGACTGATCCTGCTCTATTATTACTGGACCATGGGCGCGGAGCAGTTCGAGGTTTTGCGGCTGCTGATCTCGTCGGTGATGCCTCTTGGGATTCTCACGGTCGTGGTGCTCGCGGTCATTCTGCTTGGCATCACGACGGCGACGGAATCCGCGGCTGTGGGCGCGGCGGGTGCATTCCTGCTTGCGTTCCAGGCGCGCACCCTCGACTGGAAGCGCACCAAGGAAGCGGTGTTTCTCACCGCGAAAACCACCTCGATGGTGTGCTGGCTTTTTGTCGGCTCGGCGCTGTTCTCGGCGGTGTTCGCGATCCTCGGCGGTCAGGCGCTGCTCGAGAGCTGGGTGCTGTCGCTGAATCTGACGCCGGTTCAGTTCATGATCCTGTCGCAGGCGATTATCTTCGTGCTCGGCTGGCCGCTGGAATGGACCGAGATCATCGTGATCTTCGTGCCCATCTTCCTGCCGATGCTGAAGCACTTCGGCATCGATCCGATCCTGTGGGGCGTGCTGGTGTTCGTGAACTTGCAGGCGGCGTTCCTGTCGCCGCCGGTGGCGATGTCGGCCTTCTATCTGAAGGGTGTTGCGCCACCGCATGTGACGCTCAACCAGATTTTCGGCGGCATGATGCCCTACATGCTGATCGTCATCATCTGCATGGTGCTGATGTATCTGTGGCCGGCCCTGACCCTGTGGCTGCCGGATTATCTCTACGGCAGTTGATGGCATCGCAGGCAGGCGGGCGCGCGGACGGCGCCGAATAATGCAAAAATATGACTGGCCGGGTGCTTTTGTACCGGCCGGTCAGCCCCACGCATTACTTGGATACCCGCTCATTCTGCCGTAAACTTCCGGTATGAGCGATTTCAATTCCCTCTATTCAGTTCTGAAGCAGACCGCTGATCCGCAGGTCGCCGATGCGATCCAGAACCTTGTCGAGACCGGCACGGACCCCGAACTGAACCGGATCAATCTGATCGACTTCGCCGCGAAGAGGAATCTCGATGAGGAGCGGGTGATCGCGGGATTTCTGCACGCATCGCGGCTCGGCATCTTCGATCTGACTTGGAACGTGCTGTGCCCCGGATGCAGCGGTGTACTCGGCGCGCATGACACGCTGAAGCAGCTGCGGCCTGAGGACTATCACTGCGGCCTCTGCGCGGCGGGCTATCAGGCGTCGGTCGACGACCAGGTCGAAGTTGCTTTCACGGTCAGCCCCAAGGTCCGGCGCATTGCGGCGCATGATCCTCATACGCTGCCGAGCTGGGACTACTGGCGGCAGATTTTCTGGAGTTCGGGAATCGATATCAACGAAGACTCGTTTTCCCGTCTCGTGAACGAGGCGACGCTGGAAGCGGTGGAACTGGCTGCCGGCGAGAAGGCGGTTGTATCGCTGCAATTGCCGGCGGAGTTCGTGATCGT
This sequence comes from Afipia sp. MLSD5-FHT05B12, assembly GCF_058793355.1. NCBI lineage: Bacteria > Pseudomonadati > Pseudomonadota > Alphaproteobacteria > Hyphomicrobiales > Nitrobacteraceae > Afipia > Afipia sp. MLSD5-FHT05B12. The sequence continues at coordinate 27,888 of NZ_JBXAFS010000017.1, read as the reverse complement.
GTTCGAGCCGGTCACCCACTCCGCGCTGTTTATCGACGTCAAGGGTGAGCCGACCAAAGAGAAGCAAAACGCGTCGCTGATCTTCGATGGCGTGCATGCGCCGACCGGCACCATCGAGATGCGTCCCGGGCCGTTGCGGTTGGCGCTTGAAAATCGATCAAAGAACCGCGTGCTGCCCTCGGTGTGGATCGCCGGTGATGCGCTCCACGATCTGCTCGGCAAGCGCAAACCTATCGTCACCGCGAAACGGATTCTTGCAAACCAGACCTTCCGCGATGTCTACAAGGCGGACAATCTCAACATCGACCAGCGTCTCAAGATCACGTCGCTGACGTTCCTGTTCACCGATCTCAAGGGATCGACCGCGCTCTACGAGCGGGTTGGCGATCTGGCCGCCTTCGATCTGGTGCGCGCGCATTTCCGGGCGCTGCTCGAGATCATCGCGTCCGAGGCGGGTGCGGTGGTCAAGACGATCGGTGACGCGGTGATGGCGACCTTCGTCCGGCCGGAGCAGGCGGTCGCGGCGGGCCTGCGGATGCGCAAGGCGATGGACGCCCTGAACGATCAGCGGGGCACCAAGGATCTGCTGGTCAAGATCGGTATTCATGAAGGCGCGTGTCTGGCGGTGATGCTGAACGATCGCCAGGATTATTTCGGTCAGACCGTCAATATCGCGGCGCGGGTGCAGGGTCAGGCGACCGAACGGGCGATCAACGCCACCGGCCCGGTGGTCAAATCGCCGGCGGTCATCGAGCTTCTCGACAAGGCGGGGCTCACCCCGGCGCAGAAAAGCGTCGAACTGCGCGGAATCGCCGACAAAGTGGTGATTTATGAGATTCCGTGACAATGCGGTGTCAAAAGCCGCCTGTTGCCCGGCGACGACGCGCCTTTTACGGACAATCCATCGAGAATGCCGACCGGGAACCGGGCCAAGATTGCCAGAGTTTCATTTTCAGGCCATAGAACCTGATCATTTAGTGCCTTACGTTTGGTTCGGGCATGCTCTATTCGAGAACCGGGTCACCGCTTTTCGGGGGCGTGTCTTAAGTCAGGGTTCCGTTTTCGGCAGCAGAGATTGATGCTCGATAAATTACGCCACTTCATTTCGGACGTCGTTTCCCCCGCCGGGCATGAGAATCGCACCTTCGCCGATAATGATTACCGTCTGGCGGCTACCGCGCTTCTGATTCACGTCATCTCCCTCGATGGCGAACCGTCGGAGACCGAGAAGCGGAAACTTCACGCGCTGCTCGAATACCGGTTCGATCTCGATCCCGGAATGGCCGACAAACTGATCGCAGATGCGACACTGGTCGAAGGCGAGGCGGTTGACCTCTATCACTTCACCAGCGTCATCATGCGCTCGGTCAACGAGGAAGGCCGGCTTCGCATCATCGAGATGATGTGGGAGCTTGTCTTCGCAGATGGCAACGTCTCCGAATTCGAGGATAATATTGTCTGGCGGGCGGCGGATTTGCTCGGCATTTCCTCGCGCGACCGTCTTAATCTCAAGCACCGCGTCTCCGACAGCCGGCTTACGCCGGACGCGGCGACATAGCATTTATTCTTTGTGCGATTTTTCATCTCTCTCTTTGTCCCCCTTAAACCCAAGACAACTGAATGCATTCATGACTAAACGTGTCACGGTGATCACGGGTGCCTCGTCGGGCATCGGCGCGGAGCTGGCGCGCATCTTCGCGTCGAACGGCTACAACACCGTGCTGGTCGCGCGCCGCGACGATCGGCTCAAACTGCTCGCCGATGAGATTGCCGCGGCCGGACATCCGCGGCCGGCCGTCATCGTCTGTGATCTCGGCGCGCCCGGCGCCTGCGATCGGATCGCGGCGGAGCTGAAGGCCATGGAGGCCGAGGTCGACACCGTGGTCAACAATGCGGGCTATGGCCTGTTCGGTGAAGCCCTCGAGCTTGATCGCGAGCAGCAGCTTGCGATGGTCGATCTGAATGTCCGCGTGCTGACCGATCTGACGCTGCGCTTTGCCGACAGTCTGGTCCGGTATCGCGGCGGCATTCTCAACGTCGCCTCGATCGCTTCGTTTCTGCCCGGTCCGCGCATGGCGGTCTATTACGCGACCAAGGCCTATGTCCTGTCGTTTACCGAGGCGATGCGCGGCGAGCTTGGCCCCAGGGGTGTGCGGGTCACGGCATTGTGTCCGGGGCCGGTGCCGACCGAGTTTCAGGGTATCGCCGGCTTCAATCCGGGCCTGGATTCGGCGGTTCTGAATGTCTCCGCCGCCGCAGTGGCGCGGGCCGGCTACCGCGGGCTGATGTCGAACAAGCGGCTGGTGCTTCCGGGCGTCGGGGTCCGCATGATCCCGTTTATGCTCCGTTTCGCGCCCCGCAGCCTGGTGCTGGCCTCGGTCGCCCGGGTGCAGCAGAAGCGTTAGGGCATAACCCCGGAAAGTGGACCCCGGTTTTTGGACAAGGCCATGCCCTCAAAAAGGCCTGCTCAAATCAGGCTTAGCCGCCGCGCAGATCACATCCGCGAAATCCCGGCTCGACGCAGCCGCGGCAACACAATATTTTCAATTTCGGCGTTCAATAGCGACGCTTGTCCTCCGCCGGGGATTGAAGAAGACTGAATCCATGCTGCGGCCTGATGGTGATCGACCAGGCGATTTCGGCCTGACAACTTGCGGCCGGTTCACCGCGCTTCCGGTGCTCATCATTCTGCACGGGCCGATGTCCACACCGGGACGTGTCGGCAACGCGCTCCGCGCCATGGGCCATCCGCTCGATGTTCGCCGCCCGGTGTTCGGCGATTCCCTGCCCGATACGCTCGACAATTATGCTGGCGCGATCACCTTCGGCGGGCCGATGAGCGCCAATGACAACGAGGATTTCATCCGCCGCGAAATCGACTGGCTCGCGGTGCCGCTGAAAGAGAAACGTCCGTATCTTGGAATTTGCCTTGGCGCTCAGATGCTCGCCAAACATCTTGGTGCAAAGGTCGCGCCGCATCCCGAAGGCCGCGCCGAAGTCGGCTATTATCCGATCCGGCCGACCGACGCGGGCCGGAAGATTTGCTCGCACTGGCCCGATCATGTCTATCAATGGCACCGTGAAGGCTTCGAGCTTCCCGCCGGCACCGAGCTGCTGGCCGAGGGCGACGATTTTCCGGTGCAGGCGTTCCGAACCGGGCGATGCTTCGGCATCCAGTTTCATCCCGACGTGACTCACGCGATGCTGCATCGCTGGACCACACGCGGCCATGAGCGCATGTCGTTGCCTGGAGCGCGGTCGCGCGCCGAACACTTCAACGGGCGCCTGGTTCACGATCTTGCGGAGCGTGCCTGGCTGACGGCCTTTCTCGATGGCTGGCTGCATCGTCCGCCGCCAGCGCAATCGCCGGTCGCATCGCTTGCGGCCGAATGACATGGATCAGACAAGCTTCGCGCGCCTGCTGAACGATTTCACGCTGTCCGCGGAATCCGGCGACGGCATGCGGTTCGCTGGGCATTTCACCGAGGACGCCGTCTACTACGACTACATCTACGGCGCACACAAAGGCCGCGCCGAGATCGCGCACATGATGGAGCATCTGTTTCATCGCGATGCCGGCGACGACTATCGCTGGGAGATGTTCAATCCGGTTTGTCATGGCGACATGGGCTATGCATGGTCGTTGTCGAGTTTTACCTCAACGGTGCCGCAGTTCGCCGGGCAGTTCGTGGTGATCGACGGCATGAGCCGTTTCGTTCTGCGCGACGGGCTGATCGCGGAATACCGCGAGTCGGTAAACGGCGGCGTCGCCATGGCCCAACTCGGTGTCGAGCCGGAGCGGATGGTGAAAGTCCTTAAACGCTGGTCCGGCTGGCTCAGGGACCGGCCGGAAACCGTCGATTATCTGTCGCGGTCGCGGCGCGCCAAGGTGCCTAGCTCTCGGCCTGTGTCACGATCTTGATTTCCGATGTCAGTGTGCGGTGAACCGGGCACTTGTCGGCAATTTCCATCAGCTTCTTGCGCTGCTCGGCATCGAGATCGCCTTCCATCGCAATCGTTCGATCGATCCGGCTGATCATGCCATCCCTGGTTTCGCATTCCTCGCAATCCTGGGCATGGATACGGCTGTGCTTCAGCGTCACGGTGGTGCGCGCGAGCGGAATCGACTTGCGCTCGGCATATAGCCGCATCGTCATCGAGGTGCAGGCGCCAAGAGCCCCGAGCAGGAAGTCGTAAGGGCCGGGACCGCTATCCATGCCGCCGACATCGAGCGGCTCATCGGCGAGAACGCGGTGCTTGCCGGCCGCAATCACGTTCTGGAGCTTGCTCGCGCCGGTTTCGCTGACCACGACGACGCCTGCGGGAGGGTTCGCAGAGGCCGCGTCCGCCGGAGCTGCCGCGTCGAGATAGCGCATCGCCCAGGCCGCGATCATGTCGGCGACATAGACCGCGTCGCGCTTCTGCGTCAGCAGATGGTCCGCGCCGGTCAGCGAAATGAAGCTCTTGGGATGCTTCGCCGCGACGAACAGGCGGGTCGCGTTGTCGATGCCGACATAGTCGTCGGTGGGTGAATGAAAGATCAGCAGCGGCTTGTGAAGTCTGGCGACGGTGTCGGTCAGCCTGTGTTCGGCGACGTCATCGAGGAATTCGCGCTTGATGCGGAACGGCCGGCCGGCCAGCGACACTTCGACCTCACCCTGTTCGCGGATCGCGGGAATGTGATCCTTGAACAGATGGGTGACGTGCGACGGGTCCGATGGCGCGGCGACGGTGGCGACGCATTTGGCTTCGGGAATCAGTGACGCTGCCGCAAGAATGGCCGCGCCGCCGAGGCTGTGACCGATCAGGATCGACGGCGCGCGCCGGGTCTTGCGCAGATGATCCGCCGCCAGCACCAGATCGGCGATGTTCGACGAAAACGTCGTATTGGCGAATTCTCCCTCGCTGGCGCCGATGCCGGTGAAATCGAACCGCAGCGTGGCGATGCCGTGCTTCGCCAGCCCCTCCGCGATCCGCTTGGCGGCCAGCACGTCCTTGCCGCAGGTAAAGCAGTGCGCCAGCAGCGCATAAGCGACGGGTTCGCCGTCCGGAAAATCCAGCGAGGCGGCCAGCATCTGTCCCTCTGAGCCCGGAAACTGAAATTTTTCGGTTGTCATGGTTCAGCCTCTCGTCGTGATCGATGCCGCACGGCAGATGCATGCTCGGTGACTTCGATCCTAGCATCGTCATGGCCGGGCGTCGTCCCGGCCATCCACGGCTTGCCTGGGTTGATCCGGGAGAGGCATGGATGCGCGGGTCAAGCCCGGGCATGACGGATTCAGGACGTCATGCCCTGATCGGGACTATGCCTGTTGCCTGTAAGCGAAGGTGTTGGTGGAGCCAGGCGGGATCGAACCGCCGACCTCGTCATTGCGAACGACGCGCTCTCCCAGCTGAGCTATGGCCCCTTGATCGGCCGGGGCCGGTGACGGCGGCGGCGGACAAGAGCGGCCATTTACAATCCCGATCATGGCCAAGTCAAGAACGGCTGAAAGGGCTGTTTTCGCGGGCTTTGGGCCGGAAACCTCCCTTGTTTGCGCCGCCGCGAACCGGTATTGAGGCGGAGGTCCACGGAAGCGAGCGAGTGATCCGGTTCTGACATTCGTGTCATATCCTTCGCGAGCATTTTTACGAATGTCAGAACCAAAGGATCACTCGAATCATAGGTTTGCTAGTGTCCTTTCGTATCCGACGTTTGCTCGGAAGGCGCTGCGGAATGAAGCAAACGTCGGATACAGGACACTAGCTAGCCATGCGCGCCATTCTCGACATCGTCATCATCATTCTGGACCTGTATGTCTGGCTGCTGATCGCCTCGGCCATCCTGTCCTGGCTGATCGCCTTCAATGTTGTGAACACCCGCAACCAGTTCGTCGCATCGGTGGCGGAGTTCCTCTACAAAATCACCGAGCCGGTGCTGCGGCCCATCCGGAACATCATGCCGAATTTCGGCGGTCTCGACATTTCGCCGATCATCGTCATTCTTATCATCATGTTCATTCGGCGCGTGATTTCCTACTACATCTACCCGAACGTGATCTGATCGCGAGACCGCCCCGTTCCTTCTCTCGCATGAGCCCTCCTTGAGTCTTCCTTGGCGTTTCTCAGTTCAAGGCATCAGCATCGCATTGCGCGTCACGCCGCGCGGCGGACGGGACGCGATCGACGGCATTGAAACACTGGCCAATGGCCGCAGCGTTGTGAAAGTCCGGGTGCGCGTCATCGCCGAGGGCGGCGAAGCCAATCGCGCAGTGATCGAATTGCTCGCCAAGGCGCTTCATGTGCCGAAAAGCCATGTGCGTGTGCTGTCCGGCGTGACCTCGCGTCTCAAGCAGATCGCGGTCGACGGCGATCCGAAAAAACTGGGCGATGCCCTGCAAGTTCTGACGAAAACAACCGACTCTTGACGAAAGACACCTGATGACGGCCAAGGTTATCGATGGAAAAATCATCGCCGCAGATCTGCGCGCCCGTGTCGCGGATGAAGTGGCGCGCGTCAAACGCGATCATGGCCTCACACCGGGGCTCGCCGTTGTGCTGGTCGGCAACGATCCTGCCTCCGAGGTCTATGTCCGTAACAAGGCCAGGCAGACCGAGGCCGCGGGCATGGCGTCGTTCGAGCACAGGCTGCCCGCGGACACGCCGCAGAAGGACCTGCTGGCGCTGATCGCGAAACTCAATGCCGATCCGGCCGTTCATGGCATTCTGGTGCAGCTTCCGTTGCCGAAGGGACTGGACACGCAGACGGTGATCAACGCCATCGATCCGGCGAAAGACGTGGACGGTCTGCATCCGATCAATGCCGGGCGGCTGGCCAACGGCCTGCCCGCGCTGACACCATGTACGCCGCTCGGCTGCATCATTCTCGCCAAGACGGTTCACGCTTCGCTGGAAGGCATGAACGCCGTGATTATCGGGCGCTCCAATCTGGTGGGGCGTCCGCTGGTGCAACTGCTGCTCAATGAAAATGCCACGGTGACCATCGCCCATTCGCGCACGCGCGACCTCGCGGACATCTGCAAGCGCGCCGATCTGGTGCTCGCCGCAGTCGGACAGCCCGAAATGGTCAAGGGCAACTGGATCAAGCCTGGCGCAACGGTGATCGATGTCGGCATCAACCGCATCCCGGGGACCGACGGCAAAAACAAGCTGGTCGGCGACGTCGCCTATCAGGAAGCGCTCGGCGTTGCCGGCGCCATCACGCCGGTGCCGGGCGGCGTCGGCCAGATGACGGTGGCGTGCCTGCTGGTGAACACGCTGCGTGCGGCCAGCGCGATCAAGGGGCTCAAGCAGCCGGCGGTGTAAACGGGAAGTGGTGGCGATGAGTTCGTCACATTTTCGATGTCGTCCCCGCGCAGGCGGGGACCCATACTCCCTGTCGTTGCGGTCTAATCGGGAGGGCTGAGATTTATACTTGCCAGATGGGCCGGTGGTTATGGGTCCCCGCCTGCGCGGGGACGACGGCAGGGGGTTACTGCGCCGTGTTCTGCACCAGCCGCCGGTAGAACCGGATCATGTCCGCGTAATTTGTCACGCTCAGACGCTCATCGGTGCCGTGAAAGCGCTTCAGGTCTTCGGCCGTGGCGCGCACTGGCGAGAAACGGAAGATGCTGTCGGTAACATCGAGGTAATTGCGCGAGTCCGTCGCCGCGACCATCAGGCCGGGCACCACCATCGCATCTGGAAAAATCTCGCGGATAGTCCGGTTCACCGCCTGATAGCTCGGGCCGGCGGTGGATGTGACCGGCGGCGGATTGGTGTTGCCGGGTTTCGACGTCACCTTGACGCGATCGTCAGCGATGACGGATTTGACGCGCGCGATCACGCTTTCCTCGGTCTCGCCCGGCAGCAGGCGGAAATTCACCGTCGCCTCGGCGCGGCCGGGCAGCACGTTTTCCTTGTTGCCCGCGTTGAATATCGTCAGCGCGGTCGTGGTGCGGATGGCCGCCGCGGTCTGCGCGGTCTTTTCCATCTGACGGCGCACGAGCGGTTCGAGCAGCCACAGATTCGACAGCGCAACGCGGCTGCCGAAATCCATCTCGGGTGCCGCGGTTTCCAGCGTCTCGCGCATCGCGCCCTTGATGGCGGCCGGGAACGGTCTGGCTTCGAGCCGTGCGAGCGCCTTGCTCAGCTTGCCGATGGCGGTGTCGCGCGGCGGCAATGACGAATGGCCCGGCGTTGCGGTGGTGGACAGATCGAGCGTGACGTAACCCTTTTCGGCGACGCCGATCAGGGCCACGGGGCGATCCGCGCCCTTGAGAATTCCCTCGGTAATCAGCAGGCCTTCATCGAAAACGAAATCGAGGCGCACGCCGCGCGATTGCAGCAGCTTCGAGATCGCCATTGCGCCGCGCTTGCCAGAGACTTCCTCGTCGTGTCCGAACGCGAAATAAACCGTTCGCTTCGGACGGAAGTTTTCTTTCGCCAGTTGCTCGACCGCCTCGAGCATCGAAAACAGGTTGCCCTTGTCGTCCCACGACCCGCGGCCCCAGATGAAACCATCCTTCACGGCGCCGCTGAACGGCGGCGCCTGCCAGTCGCCCTCGGTGCCCGGCGCGATCGGCACCACGTCCTGATGCGCCAGCAGCGCGATCGGCGCAGCTTTCGGATCACTGCCTTCCCATGTGTAGAGCAGGCTGTAACTGGCGACGATCTCGCGCCTGGCGGCGGCATGAAATGCCGGAAAGCTCGCGGCGATCAGGTCATGCAGCGCGCGGAAAGCGTCCGCGCTTTGATCGGCGTCAGTGGCGCTGGCGATGGTTTGCAGCCGGACCGCCGCGCCGAGCCGCTGCGCCGCCGCCTGCGCGTCGACGGTCACGGGCGCCACCGGGGCGACCGCGATCTGCTGCGAGGATTTCCGCCAGGCGTTCGCGACCAGAACGGCTGCGAGAATGACAACGGCCGCGATCAGGAGCAGGACGATGTTGCGGAGGATTCTGATTGCACGGCGCATTGGTTGAATCCCCGGACCTGGTCGACGTGACTATTTTTTCTTGGCGCGCTCGATGCCTTCGACGATCAGCTTGCGGGCGTCGTCCGCGTTGCCCCAGCGCAGCACCTTGACCCACTTGTTGGGTTCGAGGTCCTTGTAGTGTTCAAAGAAATGCTGAATTTGTTGCAGGGTGATGTCAGGCAGATCGCTGTAGTTGGCCACCTTGTCATAGCGCTGCGTCAGTTTCGACGTCGGCACCGCGATGATCTTCTCGTCACCGCCGGCCTCGTCCTCCATGAACAGCACGCCGACCGGGCGCACCGCGATCACGGCGCCCGGTACGATGGCGCGGGTGTTGGCGACGAGAACGTCGCATGGATCGCCATCGTCGGAGAGGGTATGCGGGATGAAGCCGTAATTCCCCGGATAGCGCATGGCGGTGTAGAGGAAGCGGTCCACCACCAGCGTGCCGGCCTCCTTGTCCATCTCGTACTTGATCGGTTCGCCGCCGACCGGCACTTCGATGATGACGTTTACTTCGTGGGGCGGATTTTTACCGAGGGAAATCGCGTCGATACGCATGACAAGCCTTGTGTTTGTTCGGTCGAATGCGCGGACGAATGTCCCCGTATCCGACGTTCGCTTCACCCCGCGCCTTCCGGGCGAACGCCGGATACGAACGGACACGAGCAGACGATAATTCGAGTGATCCTTCGGTTCTGACATTCGCAAATGTGCCGCGAAGGGTACGATACGGATGTCAGAACCGGATCACTGGTTAGCCAATCGGGAGCGGGGCTGGAAGCCCGAAAAAATAGCCAAAAGGATGAGACGGGAGGGCCTCAGGCCATCCAGGCGAAAATCACGCCGTCCAGGCAAACGCGACCTTGTCGAGCGACTTGCCGCCGAACCGCTCCGAGGAGCGTGCGACCATGCGGCCGCCGAGGGTGCGGTAGAATTCGACCGCCGGCTCGTTGTCGGAAAGCGCCCAGATCACCATGCTTTTCAGCCCGCTCTGGACCAGATCGCGCTTGGCGGCGGTGAACAGGCGGCGGCCGAAGCCGAGGCCCTGGAATTCCGGCCGCAGGTAGAGCTCGTAGATCTCGCCTTCAAAATGCAGGCTGCGGGCGCGGTTGCGGCCATAATTGGCATAGCCCGCGATCCTGTCGCCGAACGACAACACGCTGACGCGGCTGCCTTTTCGGATCGCGGAATCCCACCACTGCGGGCCGCGGCGATTGATCAGCTTCTCGAGTTCGGCGCCGGGAATGATTCCCTGGTAGGCCGCGCGCCACGCCTCATCGTGCGTCGCAGCGACTGCGGACGCATCGGAGGCCTTGGCTGGCCGGACTTCGATAAGGATCGTGCTCATGGTGCAATCAAAGCAACTCGCGGCCCCGCCTTCAAGGTCCATCGTTAATTATCGGTTAATATGTGGGCTTTTTGCATCAGGTCAAAGGCGGGGTTGTCCCGAAAGAGGACAGGAAGACGCTGCAAACCGCTTGGCTTGGCTGTCGGCGGCGGGCAATGATCGTCGCAGATGACAAAAAACGCATTGTTCAAGATGGCCATCCTGCTTCTTGCGGTTGGTCTTTTGCCGCAAACACCCGTCTGGGGCGAGAATCAGTTGGGCGCGCGAGGCGGCGAAGCAGCGCCGAATCGGCGTCAGGACTGGCTGGTGCCGACGCAGGACCAGATCACACCTTCGCGAGCCGTTCTGTTTCGCCCCGCCGGCAAGGGCCCGTTCCGTCTCGCCGTGATCGCCCATGCTTCGACGCAGAACCGGCTGGCGCGCGCGCAGATGCCGCAGCCGGAATATCCGGCGCTCGCGGCGGCGCTGGTGGCGCGCGGCTTCGCGGTGCTGGTGCCGCAGCGGCTCGGCCACGGCAAGACCGGCGGACCCTATCTCGAAGACCAGGAAGGCTGCGACAACGCCGAATACGCGATGTCGGCGCGCTCGACCGGCGAAGCGATCATGGCCGCGCTCGCCTTCATGCGCACGCAGCCGTTCATCCGCAAGGACGCGTCGGTGATCGTCGGGCATTCGGCGGGAGGCTGGGGCGCGCTGGCGCTGGCGGATCAGGGTCCGAAAAGCATTTCGTCGATCGTGGTGTTCGCGCCGGGGCGCGGTGGCCGCAAGGATGATCGCGCGAACAACATCTGCGCGCCGGAGAAACTCATCGCCGCGGCGAAGGAATTCGGCGAGGACGCGAAAGTGCCGGTGACGTGGCTGGTGGCGGAAAACGATTCATATTTTCCGCCGGAGTTCTCGAAGAAGCTGGCCGATGCCTTCATCGAGGCCGGCGACGACAAGGTGGATTTTCAGGTGCTGCCGCCGTTCGGCAAGGAAGGACACTGGCTGGCGGAAGCGCGGGAGGAGGGGGTGATGGAATCGATTCTTGCCAATGCTGCGGAATTGAATGTTCAGGCGCCGGTCGCGCAGGGAACGAGCGCGAAGAAGAAGCAATGATCGACGACACAAGTATACTCGCGTATTAAATGTCACCTTCTGTATCACGTTCGTAAGGCCGATTCGGTCGACAGTTTATGGCAAAAGCAGTTTTTACCACGAAGGTGACGTCAAGCTATGATGACCTACCTGAGGTCCGGTATCATTTTCCGAAGACATACCTCAACTACGCCAGACAAGCAGTCGGCGATCATGTCGTTTACTACGAACCGCGTCGATCAAGCCTAGATCTATCGAGTATTGGGGGGCGCCAGTCGTACTTCGGCGTTGCGCGCGTCAAATCAATTGTTGAGGACGAAAAGCAGCCAGATCACTACTATGCGCTTGTGGGCGACTATCTAGACTTCGACAGGCCGGTGCCGTTTTCCGAAAGCTCGGTCTATTATGAAAGTGCTCTACAGAAGGAAGATGGCAGCACCAATAAAGGGGCATTTGGACGCGCTGTACGCCTCGTCCCCGACGATGAGTTTGATCGCATTCTGAAAGCGGGCTTCGCGCCAATCTTGGCAGAACAATCAGCCGTCTCAGAAAATCCTGCACAAGGCTTCTCTGAACCGCCTGAGCCGTTTATTCGGCCGATTGTTGAAATGACCATATCTCGCCCGTTTCGAGAAAAGTCATTTATGCACAATGTCCGTGCGGCTTATGCAAATCGATGTGCGATCACGGGCCTGAGATTGATAAACGGGGGCGGTCGACCCGAAGTTCAAGCAGCTCACATCCAACCTGTCGCATCAAATGGACCAGATTCTGTAAGGAACGGATTGGCGCTGTCTGGCACGGTTCATTGGATGTTCGACCGAGGACTGGTGTCGGTTGGCGACGATTATCGCATTCTCATCGCCAAAAACTATGTCCCAGACGATGCGTTGCGCCTAATAAATCAAGATCGCACGCTTAGTCTTCCAAATGATCAAACTCTTCATCCAAATACGCATTTTTTGAAGTTTCACCGCGATAACATCTTCAAAGGCGCGTAAGTTTCAGCCACATCTCATTTTGAGTCGAGATCGTACTTGGTTCCGAACCACTTTACGAATTCGCTGGGCGTGTCGTGCGATGTCCAATGGCTAGCTAGTCGCTCATCGTCGATTCCGGCATCGACGATTGTTATGCAGTAAATATCCTGAAGGTAGTGATCGACAGCGCTGCGCCAGTCCTTGAATGAGAAGAGTGTTTCGTTCAGGCTCATGGTGGACTCGTGCTGTTGGACGATCAGCGCCCATCACAAGATAGAGTCGTAAGTCTGTCAAGTAATCGCAATATCCACCACTTCCCCCGCCGCGCGCACGCCGGTTTCCTGTGCCCCGTGGGCCGTCGTGAAGAAGTTCGGCGAGGTTGCTTCGCCCGCAAAGAACAGCCGGTCGTCGACGGGTGCGGCGAGAACCGCGCGGTCGTCGGCGTGGCCCGGCAATGCGTGTGAGTACGATCCGAGTGCGAACGGATCGTGCGCCCAGCGGGTTTCCGCAAGCGGCGTCAGCTTGCGGCGGAAATCCGATCCCAGCAGCATGACCAGTTCGTCGATGGCTTGCGCCGCCAGCGCGCCGTCTCCGGCGTTCTCCAGTTCGCGTGCGAATGTGCCGCCGAAAAATCCCGAGATGCAGGGCTGGCCCATCGGACGCAGGTGATAACTGCCGGTGCCGACGCGATCGAGCGCGCCATAGAGATGCCCGTCGCTCGGCAGCGCGTCGGGATCGTCCAGCGCCAGCATGACCTTGTCCGCGAGGCCGAGCGGCAGCCCGGCCGCAGCACTCACCTTGTCCGGCAGCGGCGGATGAAAGCGGATCGATTCATTGGCGATCAGGTCGGTCGGTGCGGTAACGATCACTTTGCGCGCGGAGATTGTCCCCTGCGAGGTCTCGATCCTGACGCGCGCGCCGGAATGATCGACCAGCGTGACTTTCGCGTTCAGCGCCACCGGACACGGCGCGCCATAGGCCGCGATCAATGCGCCATAGCCACGGCGGACCCGCCAGTTGATGCCGGTGTCTTCATACGCGTCGAAGTCATAGGTCGAGACGCGATCGAGCTCGGTGCCGTTGATGTAGGTGCTGATCGCATCGATCTGTGCGTTCCAGCGATTGCCGGGTTCGAGCCATTTGCTGGCGGGTGTATCCTGCGGCAGATCGGACGCGGCGCCGACACGGGCGTCGAACGCGTCCATCGCCGCGAGGAATTCCTCGCGGGCCTGCGGTGGAAACCCGGCATTGAGGCTTTGCTCGCGCCAGCGCGGGCGCGTCTCGTTGATCGCGAAGCCGAGATCGCGCGCGATCGCCACGAACGAATTCTTGTCGGCGGAATGCAGCCACTCGCAGCCGACATCGAACACGATGCCGCCGGGCAGAATCGCGGTCTGGCTGCGGCCGCCGATGCGCTCGCGCGCTTCGAGGATGAGGACGGACAGTCCTGAATTTTCCAGCGCACGCGCGGCAGCGAGGCCGGCGGCGCCGGCGCCGATGATCGCAACATCGATGTCGGAAGGAAGGGGCATAAGGCGAATAGTAAGTAGCGAATGGCGAATAGAGAAGGGCAAACAAGGAAAGGCTCGATAGCAAAATAGCGAGAGCCTTCCAGCTACTCGCTATTCGCTACTCGCCATTCGCTTATCTCTCTCTCAGCCGACCAGCGCTTCCTTGGACTTCTCGGCGCGCTTGCGCTCGTTCGGATCGAGATGCCGCTTGCGCAGGCGGATCGACTTCGGCGTGATTTCGACCAGCTCGTCGTCCTCGATATAGGCCAGCGCCTTTTCCAGCGTCATGCGGATCGGCGGCGTCAGGCGAACCGCTTCGTCCTTCGAGGTGGTGCGGATGTTGGTGAGCTGCTTGCCCTTGAGCACGTTGATCTCGAGATCGTTCTCGCGGGTGTGTTCGCCGACGATCATGCCGCGATAGACGCGCCAACCCGGCTCGATCATCATCGGGCCGCGATCTTCCAGCTTGAACATGGCGTAGGCAACGGCTTCGCCCTGCTCGTTGGAGATCAGCACGCCATTGCGGCGGCCCTGAATTTCGCCCTTGTAGGGCAGGTAGTCGTGGAACAGGCGGTTCATGATCGCCGTGCCGCGCGTGTCGGTCATCAGTTCACCCTGATAGCCGATCAGGCCGCGGGTCGGCGCGTAGAACACCAGCCGCAGGCGGTTGCCGCCGGACGGGCGCATCTCGATCATCTCGGCCTTGCGCTCGCTCATCTTCTGCACGACCACGCCGGAGAATTCCTCGTCGACGTCGACGACGACTTCCTCGACCGGCTCCAGAATCTTGCCGTCGTCATCCTTGGTCAGAACGACGCGTGGACGCGACACGGACAGTTCAAAGCCTTCGCGGCGCATGTTCTCGATCAGGATCGCGAGCTGCAATTCGCCGCGGCCCGAGACTTCCATCGAATCCTTGTCGGCGGCTTCGACCACGCGCAGCGCGACGTTGCCTTCGGCTTCGCGCAGCAGGCGGTCGCGGATCAGGCGGCTGGTGACCTTGTCGCCTTCGGTGCCGGCGAGCGGCGAGTTGTTGACGATGAACGACATCGACACGGTCGGCGGATCGATCGGCTGCGCCTGGATCGGCGTTTCAACAGTAGGATCGCAGAACGTGTCGGCGACGGTGCCCTTGGTGAGGCCCGCGATGGCGACGATGTCGCCGGCTTCGGCGAGTTCGACCGGCTGGCGCTCGAGACCGCGGAACGCGAGAATCTTGGTGATGCGGCCGGTTTCAACGACCTTGCCGTCGCGCGACAACACCTTCACCGCCTGGTTCGGCTTCACCGAACCCGACGCGACGCGGCCGGTGATGATGCGGCCGAGATAGGGGTTGGCTTCGAGGATGGTGCCGAGCAGGCGGAACGGACCTTCTTCCACCACCGGCGGGGCGACATGCTTGATGACGAGATCGAACAGCGGCTTCATGCCCTTGTCGTTCTCGGTCTCGCTGTTGCCCATCCAGCCGTTCTTGCCGGAGCCGTAGAGAATCGGGAAGTCGAGCTGATCGTCGGTGGCATCCAGCGCAGCGAACAGGTCGAACACTTCGTTGACGACTTCGGTGACGCGCGCGTCGGGGCGGTCCACCTTGTTGATCGCGACGATCGGCTTGAGGCCGAGCTTGAGCGCCTTGCCGACCACGAACTTGGTCTGCGGCATCGGGCCTTCGGCGGCGTCGACGAGAACGATCACGCCGTCGACCATCGACAGGATGCGCTCGACCTCACCGCCGAAGTCGGCGTGGCCCGGCGTATCGACGATGTTGATGCGGGTGTCTTCCCACTCGACCGAGGTGCATTTGGCGAGAATCGTAATACCGCGCTCGCGCTCGATGTCGTTGCTATCCATCGCGCGCTCGACCTGCCGCTGGTTCTCGCGATAGGTGCCGGATTGCTGGAGCAGCTTGTCGACGAGCGTGGTCTTGCCGTGGTCGACGTGGGCGATGATGGCGATGTTTCGCAAATTCATGTGTCTTAAGTCTTCCAGCTATGGGGCGCGGCGCCGCAGATGCGGCTGAGTGCATGTCCGATGTCGTCATGCGCGCAAGGCCCAAAAAACGCGGTGCCCGGTCCAAAAGAACCGGGCACACGGGCACTCATTGCGGCGCAATATAGTCAGAATTCGCCGAAAAACAACGGCCCGGACGGCATTTTATCGGTCCATTTTGGGGCCGAGATGACGGCCCAAAGGGCCACATCGGCCCTATTTCAAAATGTCATATGGGCCGAATGTGCCGGCCGGTCAGGGGGCGTCCTGCCCGTCTGGATAAACCTCGCGCAAAACGTCCTCGAATCGCGCTCAGGCCACCTGGCTGCGCGCATGGCGCGTGTCCTTCGGTACCGGGTCCTTCGGCGCCGGGTCCTTCGATGCCGAGTCCTTCGATGCCATGTCGAGCAGGAACGTCTTGCGATCCGCCACCGCGTTGTGGAACTGCTCGAGTGCGATGCTGAACGCCGTCAGCGATCCTTCCTCGATCGCTCCGTCCTCGAAACAATGCAGCGTCTCGCGCATGATCTCGTCGGCCTCCGCCTGCATGGCGTCAAGCTCGTCGATGGATGTGGTCTTGCGCGCCGCCGTCAGCATTTCCAGCAAACGCTCGCGCAAATTGGAGTTGGTGACACGCTCGTCCTTGCGCAGATAACTTGCGAACCACGCACCGGCAGAGCCGAGCGCGGACAGCGCCATCAGGCTGCCCCAGATGTAATCGCTGTACCTGTCGAGGAAGGTCTTTTCCTCGCCATCGACATAGGCAGCGGCGCCAGGGTGCGCGGGGATCGCGGCGTCCTTGTCGGTATCGGGCGTTTCCAGCTTCGCGGTCTGCGGGAATTCGCTCTGGATGGTCTGGCGGATTGAAAACAGTTGCCGCGTCAGTGCGCCCGCGGTGGCTTCCGACAGCGACTTTCGCGCGACGATGTGGTGCGCGAATGTGATGGTGTCGATCTTGTCATCGGGCCGGGGAGGCTTCGCGCCGAACGATCCGGCGGGAATTTCGCCCGATTCATAAACCGGATATTTTTGCGCGATGGCGTCCGCCGTATCCAGCGACAGGAACGTGGCTTCCTTGCCGCCGCGCGTGGTCGCTGCGACGGCGTCGGCCGTGATCTTGCTGTTGAGCGGACCGACGGCGAGGAATGCATCGAGCTTTTCGTTCTTGATCGCTTCGGCGAAGCCGGTGGTGGTGAACTGGACGATCTGAACCTTGTCGGGATCCACGCCAGACTGCGTGAGAATGACTTTCAGCAGATTGACGTTGGCCTGGGTACGGCCGATGACGCCGATGCGCTTGCCGGCAAGCTGTTCGATTTTCTTGATGGCGCCTTTCTTACTGCTTCCGTTCAGTGCCCACAGCACTGCGAAATTCTTGCGGATGCTGGCGATCGCCTGAGCGTCCTTCGGCAGCGCGATATCGCCGCGAATGACGGCGAGATCGGTGGTGCCTGCGTTCAGGCTCGCGGCACTCGAGGACGTCCCGTCGGTGACGATCGGGCGCAGCCGGATATACTTCCGGTCCCGCGAGAAGATCTGCGCGATCGACTGAACGACCTTGACGTCATCGCTGTAGGGAGGCCCGACCGCGATCCGCAGATTGACCGGGCGGTTCAGGTAGTAGGTCACGGCGCCAACGGCGGCGACGGTCGCCAGCACCGCGGCAAGAACGACCAGAACGGCCTTCATCTTGTGCGGCCTGGGCGCAGATGAGCCCGCCGGCCGGGGCGCCTCCGAAGCCATCGATCGGGTAAACATGTCGCTGAAGCCCATGGGTTACCACGCCTCCCGGCGTCTGTCCGCAATCATACCAGATTGCGGGCCTATTCGCAGGTTCCAAGTTCGCCATGGTTAGCGGCCCGAGAGCGGCTTTTCCGTGACCGGGTGAACCCATTGCTGTTGGGATTTGTTTGGGAAGGCAAGGGGGCGGCTGTAAAGTTCAGGTGATAGGGAGGCCAACATGGTGGAGCGGTTATCGGCGGAGACGCGGCGCGCGGCGCTTTTGAGGCTCAAGGGCTGGTCGGAGGTGCCCGGCCGCGACGCCATCGCGAAGACGTTCACATTCAGGGATTTCAACGAGGCGTTCGGCTTCATGACCCGCGCCGCGCTGGTGGCCGAGAAGAGCGATCACCATCCGGAGTGGCGCAATGTCTACAGGACCGTCGAGGTGGTGCTCTCCACCCACGATGCGGGCGGCGTGACCGCGCGCGATATCGCGCTGGCTGAGGCGATGGACAGGATCGCGGGATGAGCATGTCCGGGGGCGGGCTTCGCGATGGGCGGCTTGCGATGTTTCATCATCTTGCGATGACGTGAGCGATCCCTACGTAAAGGCTGCGGCGCTGACAGGCCGCCCGAGGGGAAATTCACCATGGCCTCCGACGACACGGCGCATTTTGAACGGGCTGAAAAGCTCGCGGAAGATCCTGAGCACGTGCGCCGGAATTTCTGGCTCAAGATCAAGCGCGTCGCGACCAGGCTTCCGTTCGCCGAGGACCTGCTCGCTGCGTATTACTGCGCGTTCGACCGCGAGACGCCGCGCCATGTGCAGGCGGCGCTGCTCGGCGCCATCGCCTATTTCGTGCTGCCGTTCGATTTCCTTCCCGACATGCTGCCGGTGCTCGGCTTCACCGACGATGCCGCGGTGCTGGCGACCGCGATCCGCATGGTGGCGAGCCACATCACGCCGGAGCACCGCGAGGCCGCGCATGCGGCGCTGACGCGCGGGCTGGATGAGAGCGCCGGCTAAGTCTGGCGGATCTCAACTCGTCATGCCAGGCCATAGCAGTCGCAGACTGCATAAACTTGTCGGCGGTGCCGGGCATCCACGCCGTCTTCCTGATTGAACTCTCCTAAAAACGTGGATGGCCGGGACATAGGCGAGCGAAAGCGACGCCGTTCTTCGAACGGCTATGCCCGGCCATGACGTCGAGAGGTCAATTGTTCGCTTCACATCACGGATGCAGGATCACCTTGCCCATGGCCTTGCGTTCGGCAAGCACCTTGAGCGCTTCGGTGGTCTTGTCCAGCGGGAACGTGCTGTCGACATGGGATGAAATCTTGCCCTCGGCGGCCCACTTCATCAGCTTCTCGAGGGCGGCGCGGCCCTGCTTCGGCTCGCGCTTCATGTGCGCGCCCCAGAACACGCCGCGAATGTCGCAGCCCTTGAGCAGCGCGAGATTGAGCGGGATCTTCGGAATGTCGCCGGCGGCGAAGCCGATCACCAGGAAACGTCCCTTCCATCCGAGCGAGCGCACGCCGACTTCAGCGTAGCTGCCGCCGACCGGATCGAACACGATGTCGATGCCTTTCTCGCCGCCGACCCGCTTGAGCGCTTCCTTCAGATCTTCCTTGGCGTAGTTGATGGTCAGATCAGCGCCGTGCTTTTTGGCGAATTCAAGTTTCTCATCCGACGAAGCACACGCGATCACCTTCAGTCCCAGCACCTTGCCAAGTTCGCAGGCTGCGAGTCCCACGCCGCCCGCTGCGCCGAACACCACGAGCGTCTCGCCGGGCTTCGGATCGGCGCGATCCTCCAGCGCATGCAGCGCCGTGCCGTAGATCACGATGACGCCTGCGGCGCGGTCGAAGTCGAGATTGTCCGGAATCTTCACGGCCTGCGATGCAGGGATCGCGATTTTCTGCCGCGCGCCGTTGAAGCCGCACGACGCCGCGACGCGATCGCCCGGCTTGAGATCGGTGACGCCTGCGCCGACGCTTTCGACCACGCCGGCGATTTCCGCGGCGGGAGAAAACGGAAACGGCGGCTTGATCTGGTACTTGCCCTGAATCATCAAGAGGTCGAAGAAATTCAGCGCCGCCGCCTTGATGGCGATCACGGCTTCGCCGGGTCCCGCGACCGGATCGGGAATATCGCTCAGGACGAGATCGTCGGGGCCGCAGTATTCCGAGCAGAGAATGGCTTTCATCGAGACACCTGAAGAGTTCATGGAAACAGGTGGACTTCTTGCCGGATTTGGCGCGGCCCTACAATCTGAATCGCGGACTGGCGATGATGCTTGCGGGATGTAACTATGTTTGAAACACTGCGCTTTCGGAAAGACACCTGCGCGGTCCGCCGCCATTCCGGCTGTGGCTCACTTCCGGACGGATGCGGCAAAGCGCAGCGGTGGTGGGTTAACTTTCCAACAAGCGGTTTGGGGTCTATTGCACGTCCGCGCGGAAGCGCGAGCCATCTTGCAGTCACAATATTGAAGGAACCAGTTTTGGTGATGTCCTTGCAGCGAGCGATGGTAATTCTGGTGGCGGCATTGCCGGTTGTCGGCTTTGCAAATGTTGCATCCGCCCAAACTGCGCAATCCAAGGCAGCCAAGCCTGCGCCGAAAGCCGCGCCCGCCAAGCCCGCGCCGAAGAGTGCCGCGCCCGCGAAACCGGCAACGCCTGCCGCGGCCGGAAATGCCGAGCCGTCGCTGATCGGCCAATTCGGCACCTGGGGCGCCTACACCGCGACGCCGAACGGCAAGAAGGTCTGTTTCGCGCTTGCCAAGCCGGCGTCGTCGAAAACCAATCCGCCGAACCGCCCGCGCGATCCGTCCTACGCATTCATCTCGACGCGTCCCGCCGAGAAAGTGTCGAATGAAGTTTCGATCATGATCGGTTATTCGCTGAAGCCGGGCTCCGAGGGGTCCGTGGAAGTCGGCGGTTCGCGCTTTGCGATGTACTCGCAGGGCGACGGGCTCTGGATCAAGAACGCGGCCGAGGAAGACCGGCTGGTGGACGCGCTGCGCAAAGGCGCGGATGCGACGGTGAAGGGCGTCTCCGCCAAGGGCACCGAGACCACCGACACGTTCCCGTTAAAGGGCCTCGCCCAGGCGCTGGACAAGCTGGCGCAGGAATGCCGCCGCTAAGTTTTCCTTCCCCTCTCCCACAAGGGGAGAGGGTCGTGCGCCGCGCGCGGGACATACGGCGTTAAAGACGGTCGCAATTGCCCGGTATTGGCTCTATATAGCGGGTTGCGGGACTTAAGGGTTCCATCACGCCCGGCCTTGTGCCGCCGCAATCTTCCCGAGACACATATCGATATGACTAAGACCGAAACGTCCGGCGTTCTCGAAAAGACAGCCCTCGAAACCTACGTGCCACCGGCGAAGCCCTCGCTGGTGGGGCTGTCGCGCGAGGAACTGGCGCAGCGTCTCGGCGAAATCGGCGTCGCTTCAGGCCAGCGCAAGATGCGCGTGCAGCAGCTCTGGCACTGGATGTATGTGCGCGGCGCGCAGAGCTTCGCCGACATGACCAATGTGTCGAAGGACATGCGTGCCGAGCTTGAGCAGCATTTCACCGTCGACAGGCCTGAAGTCGTCGCCGAACAGATCTCCAATGACGGCACCCGCAAGTGGCTGCTGCGTCTGCCGAGCGGTCACGCCTCCGAGCGTCCGCACGAAGTCGAGTGCGTCTACATTCCCGAAACCGACCGCGGCACGCTCTGCGTGTCATCGCAGGTCGGCTGCACGCTGAACTGCTCGTTCTGTCACACCGGCACGCAGCGACTGGTGCGCAATCTCACCGCCGGTGAAATCGCAGGCCAGGTGATGGTGGCGCGCGATCGCCTCGGCGACTGGCCTTCTTCTTTCCCTCCCCCCTTGCGGGGGAGGGTCGGGGAGGGGGGTAACTCCAGTCAGGATTCTGGCGTTCGTGGCTCTACCCCCACCCCCGCCCCACAGGGGGGAGGGGAGAATAGAGGTAACCGCCTTGTCACCAACGTGGTGATGATGGGTATGGGCGAGCCGCTGTACAATTTCGACGCGGTGCGCGACGCGCTGCTGATCGTGTCCGACAACGAAGGCATCGGCATTTCCCGCCGTCGCATCACGCTCTCGACCTCCGGCGTGGTGCCGAACATCGCGCGCACCGGCGACGAGATCGGCGTGATGCTTGCGATCTCGCTGCATGCGGTGCGCGACGAGCTGCGCAACGAACTGGTGCCGTTGAACAAGAAATATCCGATCAAGGAATTGCTGGACGCCTGCCGCGCCTATCCCGGATCGTCCAACTCGCGCCGCATCACCTTCGAGTATGTGATGCTGAAGGGCGTCAACGACTCGCTGGACGATGCCAGGCTGTTGGTGAAGCTGCTCAAGGGCATTCCGGCCAAGATCAATCTCATTCCGTTCAATCCATGGCCCGGCACCAAGTACGAGTGCTCGGACTGGGATCAGATCGAGAAATTCTCCGAATACGTTTTCAACGCGGGCTATTCGTCGCCGGTGCGCACGCCGCGCGGCCGCGACATTCTCGCCGCCTGCGGACAGCTCAAGTCGGAAACCGAGAAACTGTCCGCGCGCGAACGTCAGGCGCTGCGCGCCATGGCAATGACGGATTGAGAGCAATGGCGCAATCTCTCCGCCGTCATTCCGGGATGCGCCCGAAGGGAGCAGGCCCGGAATCCAGCTTGGAACGCAGGCGTGGATTCCGGGTTCGCCGCAACGCGGCGCCCCGGAATGACGGTGAAGATCGGACGAATCCAACTGACGACCGAAACAAGGGGCCGAACTTCCCATGGCAGTGATCGGACGGCTGTTCGCGATCTTCTTTGGATTTCTCGCCGCATGTTTCGTTGCCGGTGCGGTGGTGATCTACGCGATCTTCTTTCCGGAGATGAACGACGTGTCGCTCGATTTCGATCAGGGCGCGATCAATCTCATTCTCGGATTCGGCTTTGTCCTTGTCAGCGGTTTCGCGCTGATGCCCGCGCTGATCATGGCTCTGGTCACCGAAGCGTTCTCGATCCGGCACATTCTCGCCTACGCCGTCGCGGGCGGGCTCGCGGGCCTGTGCTGCTATCTCGCGTTCATTCCGTTCGATACCGTGAACATGACCTTCAACGGCATCATCCGGCGGCATCTCGAAGTGATGGTCGGTGCGGGGATTCTCGGCGGCGTGATCTACTGGATGATCGCGGGTCGCAATGCCGGCGCGTGGCGTATAGCGCCGCCGCCTCCGCCATCGTTGCCGCCGTTGCCCAAATAACTATTTCGTCGCCCAGCGCAGCGCCTGCTCGAGGCGGTCGTTGCCCCAGAACAGTTCGCCGTCCTGCGTGGTGAAGGTCGGTGCGCCGAAAAATTCGCGCCGCTGGGCTTCCGCCGTCAGCTCGCGCAGCTCCGTCTTGATCTCGTCGGCCTGCGCGCCGGCGAATGTCGCATCCACCGGCACCTTCAGTTTTGTCAGGATCTCGGCGATCACATGCGGCTCCGAGATCACCCGGTTCTCGGCATACTCGGCGTGGAACACCGCGCGGCTGAAATCCTCGCCCCAGGAATTCTTGAAGGTGTCCTTCAGTCCCACCAGCGCGACGCGGCTCGCCAGCACCGCCGATTGCGGAAACACATCCGGCCACTGGAAGCCGACGCCGATTTCATCCGCCGTGCGCTTCACGTCGCGGATCATGTGCCGGCCCCTCAAGGGAAACAGATTGAACGGCGAATCCTTCATTCCTTGCGTGGCAAAAATCGGCCCGAGCAGAAACGGCCGCCACCGCACCTGAACACCCGCGGCATCGGCCAGCGGCGCAATGCGCGTCGCGGACAGGAACGAATAGACCGAGGCGAAATCGAACCAGAAATCCAGAACGGGCTTGGGCATGGTCTTGGGAAGCTCCCGCTTTCAAATCTTGTTTTGCGGTGTTGTTTGCATCCTAGCACGGATCGGGCAGGCCGCCGGAATGCGGCGTGTGGCCACTTTTATTCTCCTGCCGGCTCGGCTAAACCCCCGCCATGAACCGGACCGGCCTCTTCATCGCGCTCGCGATCTCGGTGGTCTTCGGGTTGCTGTTCGGCCTTTATCCCGAACTCGATCTGAAGGTCGCCGCATTCTTTTACGACGCGACCACCAAAACCTTTCCGCTGAAATCCAGCACCTGGGCTGCGATCGCCCGTGACGGCGCGATGTGGATCGCATGGGGTCTCGTCATGCCCGCGCTGGTGTCGCTGGTGGTCAAGCTGATCCGTCCGGTGAAGCCGCTGATGATCTCCGGGCGCGCCATGGTGTTCCTGACCGTGACCATGCTGCTGACGGCGATCGTGCTGTCGAACGTCGTCTTCAAGGGCTACTGGGGCCGCCCGCGCCCCGTGGTGGTGACGGAGTTCAACGGCAAGCTCGATTTCAAGCCGTGGTGGGACCCGCGCGGCGCTTGTCAGAAGAACTGTTCGTTCTTCTCCGGCGAAGGCGCCACCGCATTCTGGACCTATGCGCCCGCCGCGTTGACGCCGCCGGCATGGCGTCCTTTGGCCTACGTCGCCGCCACCGCCTTCGGCGTGCTCACCGGCGGTCTTCGTATGTCCTTCGGCGGACATTTCCTGACCGATGTGTTGTTCTCCGGCACGGTGTCGTTCATCGTGATCTGGCTGGCGTATGCCTTCATCTACCGCTGGCCGTCGACGCGGCTGACGGACTACGGCATCGACGCCTGGCTGACGCGCTTCGCCTGGCCGGGTTATCGCTGGCGGCAGAAGCGGCTTGGCCGCGATGTCGGCGGTTCGCCGCGTATCAGGCCGGGTGCTGACAACACAATCGATGTCGTCCCGGCGAAGGCCGGGACCCATAACCCCTAACTCCTCGGTTTGGCTCGAAATATCGAATCACCATTTCGCTCAAGTGGCCTTGACAGGGAGGATGGGTCTCGGCCTGCGCCGGGACGACGAAAGTGTCTGCTAGCTGGCCTTCCCATTGCCCGCCGATCTTTCTATAGAAGGCCGATCTGGAAGCGCGTTCCCGTCCGCGCGAGGTTGTTCATCGCGCATCCAGACCGCCCAATGAAATTGCCTGAATGGACGTTCCATGAGTACGATTCTGAAGAGCCTTCCCAAGGGGGAAAATGTCGGCATCGCTTTCTCGGGCGGGCTCGACACCAGCGCGGCGCTGCTTTGGATGAAGCAAAAAGGCGCCCGCGTCTTTGCGTACACTGCGAATCTGGGCCAACCTGACGAGGCCGATTACGACGAGATTCCGCGCAAGGCGATGGAGTTTGGCGCCGAGAAGGCGCGCCTCGTGGATTGCCGGACGCAACTGGTTCACGAAGGCATTGCCGCCATTCAATCCGGCGCCTTCCACGTCTCGACCGGCGGCATCGCGTACTTCAACACCACGCCGCTCGGCCGCGCCGTGACCGGCACGATGCTGGTTGCGGCCATGAAGGAAGACGGCGTCAACATCTGGGGCGACGGCTCGACATACAAAGGCAACGATATCGAGCGGTTCTACCGCTACGGACTGCTGACCAATCCGGAGTTGCGGATCTACAAGCCCTGGCTTGACCAGCAGTTCATCGACGAACTGGGCGGCCGCGCGGAAATGTCGGCGTTCATGACCGCCCACGGGTTCGCCTACAAGATGAGCGCCGAGAAGGCGTACTCGACCGACAGCAATATCCTCGGCGCCACCCATGAAGCGAAGGATCTCGAACACCTCGACAGCGGCATCAAGATCGTCAATCCGATCATGGGCGTTCCGTTCTGGCGTGACGACTGCGCCGTCAAGGCTGAGAAGGTCGCGATCCGATTTGTGGAAGGTCAGCCCGTTGCGCTGAACGGCAAGACGTTCGCAGATCCTGTCGCGCTGTTTTATGAGGCCAATGCCATCGGCGGACGGCACGGCCTCGGCATGAGCGACCAGATCGAGAACCGGATCATCGAGGCGAAGAGCCGCGGTATCTACGAGGCGCCAGGCATGGCGCTGCTTCACATCGCCTATGAACGTCTCGTCACCGGCATCCATAACGAAGACACCATCGAGCAATACCGGATCAGCGGCATGCGGCTTGGCCGGTTGCTCTATCAGGGCCGGTGGTTCGATTCACAGGCCCTGATGCTGCGCGAGACGGCGCAGCGCTGGGTGGCGCGCGCGATCACCGGCGAGGTGACGCTCGAACTGCGCCGCGGCAACGACTACTCGATCCTGAACACCGAAAGCCCCAATCTGACCTATGCGCCGGAGCGGCTGAGCATGGAGAAGGTCGAGGACGCGCCGTTCACGCCGGGCGACCGCATCGGTCAGCTGACCATGCGCAACCTCGATATTTCCGATACGCGCCGCAAGCTGGATCTCTACACAAAGACGGGCTTGCTGTCGGCCGGCGAAGGCTCTCACATTCCCAAACTCGACAGCGACAAGAGCTGAAATGCACTGGGGCGCCCAACCGGAAGCGGGATTGCATATGGGCTGGGAGCACATCGCGCCGGATGGAGAGATATTCTCTCCTCATCGCTATCCCAACGGGCTTTACCGGGTTGCTGATCCCGCTCTTGGCGATGTGAAGCATCACGCCAAGAATCAGCTGTCGGTCCGGGAAGACCAGATCGAAGGTTATCTGCAGCGCGGGTTTTCGCTGCGCATGAAGGGCGATGTTGCGGGAAAGGTTATTCTGATCGCGCCGTCGGAGATCAGGCGGACCTGAATAATCCTCCGTGTCGTCCCCGCGAAAGCGGGGACCCATACTCCTTGTCGCGGGAGTTTGCGCGAGATGGTTCAACATTCGCGCTACAATGTGAAGCCTGTGGTGATGGGTCCCCGCTTTCGCGGGGACGACATTGGGGGTGGAGCGAGTGCATTGCTTCGTCGCTTCGCTCGCAATGACGATCTTGTGAACGCTGTATCAACAAAAACGGCCGGGATATTTTCCCGGCCGTTTCTTTTTCAATTCGCCCTGTGTTAGCGGCGCGGCGGCGCGGTGCCCGCCGGCGGTGCCGGCAGGGAGGCCTGACCGCCGTTGAGCAGCGGCGTGATATTGCGGACGGTGACGCGGCGGTTGCGCCGTTCCGGTCCATCCGTCGGCACCTTCAGGTACTGCTCGCCGTAGCCCTGCGACGTGAGGTTTTCGGCAGGCACGTTGAACTGCTGGGTGAGCAGCGTGGCCGCCGATTCAGCGCGGCGATCCGACAGCGACAGGTTGTCGACGTCGCTGCCGACCGCGTCGGTATGTCCCTCGATCAGGAACACGGTCTGCGGATTGCGCTGGATCGCGCGGTTGATGCCGTCGGCGATGGCCTGCAACTTCGCAGCCTGATCCGGCGGAATCTCCCACGACCCCGTCTCGAAGTTGATGCTGTCGACATCGATGCTCGGCATGCGCTGGCGCACCGAGGGGCTGTAGCGGATTTCATCGAGCGAGTATGGCCGCTCGATGCGCTCCACCGGAGGCGCCATCAGCGTGTCGTAGATCAGCTCGGGCGGCGCATCTTCCGCCTCGACGATGTAGCGGTTCTCCGGAATGCGCAGGACCGGCGGCGGCAGCGAGACGAAGTAGCCGCCGATGGCGCCGGCAACCACACCGGCGGCGAGGCCCGCGCCGAAGCCGGGTCCGCGCCGGTTGTCGATGATGATCACCTCGCGGCCGCGTTCGTCGCGGCGGATGCGCCTGAGCAGTCTGCCATCGCGATCGTTGACCGTGATGATCTGCGTGCCGTCGGGCCGCACCACGACCGTGCGGGTGTCGTTGCCATCACGTGTCACGCGCACGTCGCGCGCGCCGTAGCGGAAACGATCGACGTCGTTGTGACGGACGAAGGACTGTCCGTTCGGGTCCTGAACGATGACGCGTCCCGGCTCGCGAATAACCGTGCGGCCGCCTTCCGTGGTCTGCTGACGCTGGCCGCGGAAGTCATCGATACGTCCGGCCGGGCGCGCGCCCGGCTGCTGGACCGGGATCGGCGTTGCCTGAATCGCCGGTGCCGGAGGCAGCGGCGCGGCAACAGGAGCCGTGGCCGGTGCTGTCGGCGTGCCGGCAGGAAGACCCGGAGGCGGACCCTGACGCTGGCCGCGGCGATCACCGAAGCCCGGCTGTCCCGGAGCGGGCGGCTGTCCCGGCGCAGGAGGTGTTGCACCAGGCGTTGCAGGAGGTGTCGCGCCGGGGGTTGCCGGAGCCGTGGTGGTTGGCGCTGACGGGGCGGTGGTCGGAGCGGTTCCCGGCTGAGCAGGCGCCGGCGCGACACCCGGTGCAGCCGGACGCGCGCCGTCAGGACGTGGCGGCGTCACGTCACGCACGCCGGGCGCCACCGGAGGCGCACCCGGTGGACGCTG
>NZ_JBXAFS010000016.1:0-92831 GCF_058793355.1 Afipia sp. MLSD5-FHT05B12 | reverse complement strand
CGGCCAGCCGTGGCCTCGCGGCGATGAGGGCCAGCCGCCAAGGCGGCAGCATGCGGCGCGCCCGATCGCAGGGGGCCACGGCCGCCTAGACGTGAAAACAACATCGCTGGTATCAGGCCGGCCAGGGAAATCAGGGGCATAAGAAGAATGTGGTACCGACTTTCAATCATGTGCGTGATCGGGATGCAGCTTGGAGGCTGCGCGATCTGGTCCAAGGCGCCACCCTCATGTGACGGCCTCGCCCGGCGGCCGCTCAATCGTTCGTTGTGGGACTGGGAGACCGGCACGCCTTTGGCCGTGCCTGAGCCGCCTGTCCCGCCATCCGCACCGATCATCCGCAAAGGCGATGCCAGCTCGAGTCCGCCTTCGACTTCCGCCGTTATGAGTTTCGCACCAAGCCGCTTTGCCGACACCGACGCTTCTTACCGCCCCTGCGGCAAGGAGACATGAGATGGTTCGTCAGGATGACCTGAAAACGTATTTCGAGAATGCGCGGCGGTGGGAGCAAGATCTCTTGCTGTCCGCCCATCGCTCACGGCGTATCGCCTGGGTGATTGCAGCAGGCGCTTGTGCGTTGGCGGTGGCCTCGGTCGGTGCGGTCGCGGCACTTGCGCCGCTGAAGACGGTCGAGCCATTCGTCATCAGGGTCGATAGTGCCACCGGCATCGTCGAGACGGTCTCCGCGCTCACATCGACATCGTCACGATACGACGAGGCGGTCACCAAGTATTTCCTCGGACGTTATGTCCGGGCGCGAGAGGGCTATAGCTACCCAGAGGCCGAAACCAACTTTCGCACGATTTCGCTGCTCTCGGGGCAGGGCGAACAAGCCCGTTTCGCGGCTTGGTATCGCGGCTCCAATCCCGAAAGCCCGCAGGTCGTGCAAGGCCGTTTTGGCGTCGCCACCGTGCGTATCAAGGCGATCTCGCTCCTGGCCGAAAACGTGGCGTCTGTGCGTTTCATGAAAGAGAGCCGCAAGGGTGAGGAAACCCGCGTGACCCATTGGGTTTCGACCCTGACGTTTTCTTATGCCAACGCGCCGATGTCCTCCGCCGATCGCCTCGTCAACCCGCTCGGCTTTCTGGTTTCGGAATATCGCGCCGATCCGGAGGTCGTACCATGAAGCGTCTCGCTCTTTTCATGACATTGGTGCTTGGCATCGCGAGTCCCAGTGTAGCCCTGCAGCAGCCGTCTCCAGGCCAGCGCGATGCGCGCGTTCGCACGGTGACCTATGACCCGGCCAACGTGGTCCGACTGAACGGCGTGATTCGCGCCTCGACCCAAGTCCTCTTTGCCGATGACGAGGAGGTGGCGCATGTCGCGATCGGCGACGCGGTCGCATGGGAGGTTGCACCCGCGGGTTCCATCCTGTTCCTTAAACCGCGCGAAAAGCATCCGCCGACCAATCTTCAGGTCGTCACCACCCGCCCCGACGGGCGCAAGCGCTCCTATCAGTTCGAGTTGTCGATCGCGGAGACGACGCTCGCGGATAGCTACTTCGTGGTTCGCTTCGCCTATCCCGGGGACGAGATTGAGCGCCGGCGCACCGAGGCGGCATCCCGCGGCGCCGAACGCGAAGGCACCTTGATCGAGCAAACTTTTGACCTGCATCACGCCTACGGCGCGCGCAATTGGCGTTTTTCGGCCCAGGGCTCGGTCGATCTTGAGCCGGAAGCCGTATTCGATGACGGCAAGGAAACCACGTTCCGCTTTGCGGGCAACCGCGAAATTCCGGCGATCTACCTGATCAACTCGGACGGCTCCGAAAGTCTGGTGCCAAAGGACGTTCGCGGCGAGCTGGTGGTCGTTCATGCCACCGCAAAAGAGTTCCGATTGCGCAAGGGGGACAACGTGCTTTGCATCTTCAACGAGGCCTTTGACGCGGTCGGTGTCAATCCAGGCACCAACACCACGAGCCCCTCGATCGAGCGGCGGGCGAAGAAGTCACCTCCATCCCCAAAGCCACGATAGGCGGCGCGATATGACCGAGCTTCAAAACGAGACGCTGCCCGATGACCGTGGCATTACTCCCGTCGGAGGAGGCGACAACGGTCGAACGGCGATGCTCAAGCGCGGCTTCGGCGCGCTGGCGCTGATTGCGTTTGCTTTCTTGATTATCTGGGGGACCTGGAAAGGCGACAAGCCGGTCAGTGATTCCGCCCGCAAGCTCATGATCCGGCAGGCCGCGGCGTTCGAACCCGTCAAGGAAACGCCGGCGGCGCCGATCATCACGGCGTCCATCCCGGTCGCGGCCACGTCGACAGCACCTGTGCTTGCACCGAACCAAATGCTGGAGAGTGCGCGGCGCGCGCCAGTATTGGCCTATAATCGGCCGATTTCATCGGGACATGCCGCCCGCGACGGCGTGACCGGAACCATCAGCACCGATCCCTACGGTTTTGGGCGAGGGGAACCGCGCAACGAACTTGCCGACAAGCTCAAACCCACGCCGATCGAGGGGGTGCGCGCGGCGCGGCTTCCCAATCGCAACCTGCTGGTCACGCAGGGAACGTCGATCCCGTGCGTGCTGGAGACGGCGATGTCGTCGGACGTGGCGGGCTTCGTCTCGTGCGTCGTCATGCGAGACGTGATGTCGGATTCCGGCAACGTCGTGCTGATGGAAAAGGGCACGCAAGTGGTCGGCGAATATCGTGGCAATGTGAGGCGCGGCTCAAAACGCATGTTCGTATTGTGGACCCGCGCCAAGACCCCGACCGGCGTGATCGCAGCACTGGCGTCGCCGGCAACCGATGCCCTTGGCCGCGCCGGGTTCGACGGCGACCTCGACACCCATTTCTGGGAGCGGTTCGGTTCTGCACTGCTGCTGTCGATCGTCAGCGACGCCTCCTCGATAGGGCGCCAGCAGTTGCAAGACAGCTCAATCCAGATCAACAATACCACAGGCGCCACGAATACCGCTGCCGGCATCGCCGTCGAGCAGTCGATCAACATTCCGCCGACGCTGAACAAGAACCAGGGCGAGCTGGTCAATATCTTTGTCGCCCGCGACGTGGATTTCTCCTCGGTCTATCAATTGCGGCGGATCGAGAGCCGTACGCAGATTTTGGACCGCACCGTCCCAGGAGTCATCGTGGCCCCGGCCATAGTGACGAAATGAACGCGGTGCCCTCGATTGAACGCGATGGTGGCCGCCTCGTACTGACGCGCTATCTCGAGCCGTTGGCGCCATATCTGGCGGATGACACCCTGACCGAAATCGTCGTCAACCGCCCCGGCGAGATTTTCGTGGAAGGACCTGGCGGCTGGACCCGGCATGAAGCACCGGCACTCACCCATGCTTACCTTATGCATCTCGCGACCGCGGCCGCCGGCCACACGCGGCAGGACATCGGTCCAGAACACCCGGTGGTCTCGACCAGCTTGATCAGCGAGGAGCGCTGCCAGATCGTGGTGCCGCCAGCGGTGCCGGCCGGCATGGTCAGTCTCACGATACGCAAGCCGTCGGTGTTGACAATGACACTGGACGCCTTTGAGCGAGCAAAACTGTTCGATGAGGTCCGCGCCGCCAGTGACGACCTCACGGCCGACGAGCATCGTTTACTCGCCCTGAAAGAAGCCGGTGTCTGGCGCGAGTTTCTCGAGCTTGCGGTGCGGACCCGACGCAACATCATCATCTCCGGCGCGACCGGCTCGGGCAAGACCACGCTGTCCAAGGCGTTGATTGCGGCGATCCCGGCACATGAGCGGCTGATCACGATCGAGGATACCACCGAACTCGTCGTTCCGCATCCCAACTGTGTCCGGCTGCTCTACGCCAAGGACGGCCAAGGTCTTGCCAAGATCGGCCCGCGCGAACTGCTCGGATCCTGCCTGCGGATGCGGCCCGACCGTATCCTGTTGCAGGAGCTGCGCGATGGAACCGCCTTCTTCTACCTAAGGAACGTCAACTCCGGCCATCCGGGATCGATCACCACTGTTCATGCCGATAGTGCCCGACTCGCCTTCGAACAACTCACTTTATTGGTAAAGGAAAGCGCGGAGGGACGCGACCTGCATCGCGACGATATCCGCTCGCTGCTGTTGCTGCTGGTCGATGTTGTCGTTCAGATGCAAAAGCGCGACGGCCGCTATCGCATCACGGAAATCTATTATGACCCCGTTCGCAAACGCGACCACATCAGCTAAGGCAGCGCAGGGCATAGCGCTTGCGCTCGCGGCCTGCGCGGTGTTTCTGGTGGTCGCCTCGAATGTTCTGCTGCTCGGGCTCCGGCTTCACGACGGCGGCTTGCACTGGTCGGAGATCGCCACGGGCTGGCCGCGTTACGGTGCTGACCCGCGCTTCGATCGCTGGCTGACATTGGCGACGCTCACCGGCGTCGTTGTGGTGTTCGGAATGCTCGGCACTGTCCTCCGTCACCGTCCGCTCCCTCTTCACGGCAACGCCCGTTTTGCTTCCGAGCGAGAAATAAAGGCTGCGGGCTTGCGTTCCGCTGAAGGCATCCTGCTCGGACGCAAGGACGGTGCGATGTTGTGTTTTGGAGGCTCCGAACACGTCCTGGTCTATGCACCGACCCGGGCCGGCAAGGGCGTCGGTTATGTC
Source organism: Afipia sp. MLSD5-FHT05B12 (assembly GCF_058793355.1). NCBI lineage: Bacteria > Pseudomonadati > Pseudomonadota > Alphaproteobacteria > Hyphomicrobiales > Nitrobacteraceae > Afipia > Afipia sp. MLSD5-FHT05B12. The sequence continues at coordinate 88,270 of NZ_JBXAFS010000016.1, read as the reverse complement.
ATTCCCAATTTGCTGAATTGGCCAGATTCGGTGGTTGTTCTCGACGTCAAAAAAGAGAACTGGGATCGCTCGGCGGGATTTCGCGCGGCCCACGGCCAGGAGGTCTATCTGTTCGATCCGCTTGAGGACAACGGTCGCACCGCGCGCTACAATCCCCTCGGTTATGTGCGGAGCGATCCCGCGGATCTTTATGACGATCTGCAGCGCATCGCCGTCATGTTGTTTCCGGCTGAGAGCCGCGGCGACCCGTTCTGGTTCGAGGCCGCCCGCTCGGCCTTTGTCGCGATCGGCGGCTATGTCGCGGAAACGCCGGGCCTTCCACTGACGATCGGCGAGATCCTGCACCAGCTGTCCGCTACGCAAGACGTCAAGGCGCATTTCGAGAAAATCATCGCGGCGCGAAAGTCAGGTACGTCGCCGCTTTCCCGGCATTGTACCACGGCGCTGAACGATTTCCTCGCTGCCTCCGAGAACACCTTGAACTCGGTGCGCAAGACCGTGACGGCGCGCCTCGGTCTATGGCTCAACCCGCGCATCGATGCGGCGACATCGACCAACGATTTCGATCTGCGATTGTTACGACAGCGGCCGATGTCGATTTATCTCGGCGTGACGCCTGACAATTTGGACCGCATGGCGCCGCTTCTCAATCTGTTCTTTCAGCAGGTGGTCGATCTCAATACCCGCGAACTGCCGGAACAGAACCCGAAACTCAATCGCAAGGTTCTGCTGCTGCTCGACGAGTTTCCCGCCTTGGGCAATGTCAATGTGCTCGCGAAATCGGTCGCCTTCATCGCAGGTTACGGCATCCGCCTGCTCACCGTGGTTCAGAGCCCGGCGCAGCTCCGCGCAATCTATGGACTCGACGCGGCCCGCAACTTCATGACCAACCACGCCGTCGAGGTTGTGTTCGCCCCAAAGGAACAGGACGTCGCTAATGAACTTTCGGAGCGCATCGGTTACGACACCGTGAAAGCGCGCAGCCGCAGCGGACCGAAAGGGCTGGCGATGCGCTCGACCAGCGAGACGATCTCCGAGCATCGTCGCGCTCTCATGCTTCCGCAAGAACTTAAACTGCTCCCAAAATCCAGGGCCTTCATCCTCGGCACCGGCATTCCGCCCATCATCGCTGACAAAATAGTATATTACGAAGACAAGGCTTTCCTCACACGTCTTCTGCCGGCACCTGCCCCAGAGATGCCCAGAGGCCGCTCGAACGCACTGCTTGACGCCGAGATTAAGGAGCTTCGCTCCGAGGTCGCGGAGCTGCGCGCGGTATTTCTGTCCCGCCCTATGACCGACGAGGAGGTGGCCGACCCCTCCACAATTCCTGCAAATGCCAGTTTTAATTTCGCGGATGTGGATGTGAATCTTGAAGGGCTGTCCGAGGACGACATGAAAGCGTGGACCCTGAATTACATCGACGCTCAGGCCATCCCGCCGGCGCGGCGGTCCAGCCGGAAGCAGAACGGACGGCAGCATGAACGACACGCGTAACGACAGCGAGGACTTCAGCCTCGAACGCCAGGATCGCACGGGGCGCGATCCTGGCACGGACAAGTCGGGAACGGATCCCGCAGCAAAGTCAGCGCCGACCGACAGGTCATCCTCCACGACGGTCGATGACAATGCGCTTCCCGATCGTATCCGCCGCAAATATTATGTGGTGGCCAATGAGCCCGGAAAAGATGGACCAGACGGCGAGGCGCGGCTTTACGCCGATGAGCGCGGCGAGTATCTCGCTTTCAAAGTCACGGACGATCGCCTTGTCACGCGTCTCGCGGCGGCCGAGGTGATCCGTGACATGGTCAGCGTGGCGCAACATCGGCAATGGGAATCTCTCGAGGTTCGCGGCTCCGTTGAATTTCGGCGCGAGGCCTGGGTGGAAGCCGGCGCGCGCGGGCTAGCGGTTCAAGGTTATCAGCCAACCGAGCTTGACCGGCAGACACTCGCTGATCGGCGAGAAGTCTGGGACCGGACCCATTCGGGCACGCCGGAGGTCGAGGCTCGTTCGGCCTCCGATAGAGGTGAGCGCGCGGATAAGTTTGATTACGACAAAGGCATATCGGGACGCCTGATCGAGGTCGGTCAGGCCCCCTACCGCAATCGTACCGATGCCGAGGCTTCCACTTATGTTGCTCTTGAGCTCGACAATGGCCGGCAGCATCAGGTGTGGGGCGTGGGTCTTGAAAAGGCGACGGCCGATAGCAAGACACGACTTGGTGATCGCGTTCATGTGCGCAGGGACGGCGTCCAACAGGTCACAAAAGAAATCAAGGTGATTGACGCCGCCAACGGGCAGACGCACGTCGAGCGGCGGCAGGTGCCGCGTAACCGCTGGCGCGTGACCGCGGAGAAATTTCGCGCGGCCGATCGGCAGACGGTGGCGCGCGATCCCGACCTGGTCGCGGCGCAATCCCAAATGGTGCTGATCGAGAAAGCACTGGAACGCGCGTTTCCCAAGGATGTACGCGCGCGTCACAGCATCATGGAAGCGGCGAGGGAAAGGATTGCACACCATCTTGGACAAGGACACTCATTCGGCCGAGCAACCGTCATGGAACCAGCTCAGGACCGTCATCGATCGGAAGGCGATAAAGGTGATGCTTTGCAAATCCGGAACGGTGAGCGGGTGAGAATTCAGGAACGAGAACGCTGATCGCGCCGACTTCTCCGTGCCAATCGTTTCAGGTTTTGCTCGCTGCGCGAAATCGTAGGTTCAAATCCTGTCCTCGCAACCACTTTCGTTATAACTCACTTACCGTCCCGGTTTAACCAGCCGGGACGGATCTAGCTTTTCTGAGGAATCAGGGACCGGGCGACGGAGCAGCTCCGGCTGCGGCGGCGTTACCAGGACGGGTAGGCGTCTGCAGGTGGCGAGTGTTGGTCTCACCGAGGCTGGCAGCGGCCAATTGCTCGGCGCACATATCCTTGCTCCGGAAGGTGCTAACAGCATTCAGGCGGCCACGCTGGCAATCCGGCAAGCAGTTGCGATCGCTGACTTGCCGGATGCAATTCGTCCTTGTCTTGCCACCCGCGGTCGGGTTCGCTGGGCTGGCGGGCGTATTCGGCCGGAGCATGTTCCGATGGGGCGCGTCGCGCGCGCACAGCCGACACTGAAGCTCTGCTATTGCATTCAGTTTCTCGGTCAGCGGATGGTCTCGATATTCCGCGCCGGTGAGCCGAGACGGCTCATCAATCTAATTACTTTCAGTCGCGAAACTGTGATCCAGCAGCACCGCTGTCAACCCTTGTTCCTGTAGTCTCTACAGGACCTACATTCTGTATGTGGGAATGGGTATTAGCCCTGAAGCACCCTAAAAGGGAGGCACGACAATGGTCGGCAAAACCATGATCGCTCTTTCCGCTACAGTCGTCCTCGGCGCTCCTTCCGCAGCTTTGGCGGCGAGCAGTTATCGCAATCCAAGCGATCGCTCTCACGGGCCGGTCGTCCAGCGGCAGATGTCGGCGAACACTGCGGCGGCTTACGCCGGCCGCAAGACCGTCCACCAGCCGAAAATCTTCGCCAGCGCGAAGATTCGCGGAAACTATGCGGAGTTCAGAACAGCCCCGGTCGCGACCGTAACAAAATCGGCCGGCTCGGCGAACTACAAGCGGGAATGCAAGCATGGCGATTCGTGCACTTCTACCTGCTGAAGGACGTGACCTTCGTCTCGATCTTTCCCGCGGAATTGCGAATTGGGCAATCTTTCTCAATCACATTCCGAACAACACCTTGATGTGGCTCACGACGAGAAACTATGGGTTCAGCGATGCAGCAGAGCTATTTGTTTTCATTGCCGGTTACGCGGCCGCCATCGTCTATGGCAAGAGCATGGCGACGCAAGGGTTCGCAGCAGGAACTAGCCGCTTGTTCGAGCGAGCCTGGCAATTGTACGTTGCACATGTGGTGTTGTTCACTGTCAATCTAGCGATGATCACCTGGGCTGCACAAACCTACAACCAACCGCATCTTCTGGACCAGTTTAACGTGGCCGGGCTTATCGATCATCCGACGCTCACGTTAACGCAGGGGTTGCTGCTCAAATACAAGCCCTTCAACCTCGACATTCTGCCGCTCTATATCGTGCTGTTGGCGGCAAGTCCGCCGATATTGTGGCTGATGCTCCGACGGCCTGACGCTACGATTGCTGGATCGCTCGTACTGTATGTCGCTGCCCGACAGTTCGAGTGGAATCTTCCTGCCTATCCATCGAACGTCTGGTATTTCAATCCTTTTACATGGCAATTTCTCTTCATGTTAGGCGCCTGGTGCGCACTCGGCGGCGCCTCAAGGACGCGGCCGATCATTCGGTCACCGGTGATCCTCTTTATCGGAGCGGCATATCTGATTTTCGCGCTGGTAATGACAATGGCGGGTCATTCCGAGACGTTCGGAAAATTACTTCCTGAATGGCTGGTGAGCATATTCAATCCAAATGACAAGACGAACCTCGCGCCTTACCGGGTCGTGCATTTCATAGCCATCGCTGTCCTCGTCGTTCGGTTTCTGCCTCTCGATTGGCCCGGTTTGAAATCGCGCCTACTTCGACCGTTAATCGTCTGTGGTCAGCGCTCACTAGAGGTGTTTTGTGCCGGTTTGTTGCTCTCATTCATTGGCCACCTCCTGCTTAAGATGATCTCCGACTCGCTCCTCGCTGAAATCCTCGTAGGTATAGCCGGAATTGGGCTGATGACGGCCATTGCCTATTATAGATCCTGGTCTAAGACGCTCGAAAAGCGGCCCAAATTGCCAACGCTAGAACGCCCCCGGACCGAGGCATCGGGCGAGGTGAACAAAATGATTGAGGCTTGATCGCGAATTGATTCAAGATTTTGAGGGGTTCGCCTTCCGTCTCACAGCGGGCGAAGCTGCGGACTGTAAAGCTTACGACGCTCCTCTTCGAACGGGCGCAGCTTTGCTCGGTTCGTGCAACGTGTAACCGATGTCGCGCAACGTCTGCAGCAAATCCGGGTCTGCGCGCGCCGGCGCCGGTGAGCCATGACAGCTCATCGATCTAATTCCCAGTCGCGAAACTGTGATCCAGCGTACCGTCGCGGACCCTTGATCCTGTAGTCTCTACAGAACCTACGTTCAGCAGAGGCGAAAGGGTGTTGGCCCTGAAGTACCCAAGAAGGGAGACACGACAATGTTCAGCAAAACCATGATCGCTCTTTCCATTACATTCGTCCTCGGCGTTGCTTCCGCGGCTACAGCCCTGTATCCTCGGCCCGTTGTGAGTGCGCTTGGCCACGAATGGCAGTGCAAAAGGATCGTGTTTCTGACCAGTTGCACGCGAGTCGAGCAGATTCAGCCGGTCGCCGAACGTTTGGGCAAGAGCGCGCCGCCGCGTGGCGTATGACGGTCGCGTGACAGCGTTAAGGTTAAAGTGCGTGACGGCGTGAAAAGAGCCGAGTGCCGCCGATCCGTAGATCCGCTCGCGGCAAAATCTGTTCAGCGATGTGCCTAATGTCGCTACGCGACCAGTTCCCGGGCCTCGTCGACGAGCGACCGGCCTTTGGGCCGGCCGCTTTCCGTCCCAGCAATCGTAAGTCGGTTCGAAATTGGCGGCGTACATCAACGCCGGCACCAATCTAGATTTGGCATCCTAGCCGTTCGAGATAGGCGCGTGTTTGATGGTAGCCCGTTGCAATGAGTTCTGGGCTGTGCCGGAAATCGAGGAGACCAACTTCTCGATCGAGCTGCGGGCGAACCACATGGACTTCAAGCCCACCGCGAAAGTGCTTGAGTTCGGCAGCATATTTGCCGGCGAGCGCGATCGAGAAGCTGCGTACCAAAATATCCGTCCAGCCGCGCAGGGGCTCAGGGCATCGTTCCGCACACACGCATTCGATCAGATAGACCACGCCCGCGCCAAGCTCTTCGGCTTTGTCGAGAGGAACATTGTTGGCGAGGCCACCATCAACATGCAGTCGCCCTCCGATTTTCACCGGCGGAAATATACCGGGCAGGCTCACAGAAGCGATCACTGGCTCGATAAGATCACCGCTTTCGTGCCAATAGACGGCACCGCCCGACTCAAGGTCGGTGGTCACAACCGTCAAGGGAATTGCGAGATCCTCGAAGCGTGTCGCTGGCAGGGTGCGCTGCAGCAGCGCACGTAAGGGTCCGAGGCTGAAAAATCCGGGGCTACGACGCCAATCTCGTAACCAAGCCCAGTTAATACCGAACGCCTGGCTCCGCCGAAACTCACTCCAGAGCCGCACTAACTCCGAAGGAGCCATGCCACTGGCGATACAGGCGCCATTCAATGCTCCGATGGAGCTGCCAATAATGAAATCCGCCTGTACGCCGAACTCGGTCAGCGCTTCGAAGAAACCTACTTCCATAGCGCCCAAGCTGCCGCCGCCGCACAGAATCAATGCCACAGGCGACAGTTCTGGTCGACCTAAGGGCTGATGCTTATCCGAGATGTCTCCAACACCATCGTGTGCCGCCATTGCCGATCACCAAGATCCAGTGGCCCGAAAAGGGCGCTACCGATTCCCAAAACGTGAGCACGACATTTGCCATACCTCGCACACGAGATTAGTCGCGTGGGGCACCGCAGCGGACCGGGCACCGCCGCCAAATCCTGAATGCCGGTCGGTGAAACAGTATCTTCCCGCAAACAGATTTGGACCTCATCAGGTCGCAACGCGAGTTTCGCGTTGTGCAAGAAAAGCGTAACTCACGAGACCCAAAGTAAGGCCAAATCCGGCGTGTCCCACGGCCTCCCACACGAAGTTCGCCCATGAGTGCGACCCCATCGCGATAACCATCCCGGGGTAGATGATGACCACGAGATAAGGGATGGCTATCCACCACCGCCGCGCACCGAAAAGCACCAGGTATGAAAGGCTAAACATCACACCGGCCCAATAGTGCCACGCGTAGCCGAGGGCTACCGTCCCCGGCTTTCCCGGCGCGTGGCGATCTGGTGGGGCGCTGTGATCGTCGTCTCGAGCGAAGCCATGCTGACCTCCATGTGTGTCGTTCTGAGCCTGATCCGGGGGTGGCGCGCTAGGGATGGCGGCTTTCACGTGTGGATCGCCCTGAGCCGTCGGTTGGTCCGCATGAGCAGCGCGACTGGCTCCTGGAGCGATTTGTCCGGATGGCTTCATTCCGTCGTCCATCGCTCCCGAGCCGTGCATATCATCGTCCATTGCCCCCGGCGCGATTTGTCCTGTCAGCCTCATTCCGAAATCGAGGGCTTCGTCCATCTTTGTGAAGCCAGCGCTCATCCCCGCGACACGACTCGAATCGTAAGTGGCGGTCGCCATATATCCCGCCAGCATAGATACTAATACTGTCCTGACGAAGAACCGGTCTCCCGTCCTTTGCGCGAGGAAAATCGAGGCCGCTGTCAGTAGAATCGAGAGAGGCCACAGGATCAGGGCCGCATGCGACATTGCGACGCCCAGCCGCATGTCGAGCAAGAGAGGCAGAGGTCCTGCCGCAGTTGCGATCAGCGCCACCACGCGCGGCGTCCAAAATTCAGCCGAGGTCTGGTGCTCTCTAAGAGCATCGAAAACGGAGCCTTCGCTGTGCTGAAGAATTGCAATCATATTCCACCTCCTTCCGAGTGAGCGATCCGACGTGGCGCCAAGCCGGCGGCCGCTCTCTCGGATGACTGCTTCTCGATCGACGAGCCCCATGCGCGGCTCTACGCTGAAGCGAGGCTAATGGCTGTAGGAGCTACAGAGTCAAGCACGCACTATGAGGGTTTCCTATAATTCCGTTTAGCGCCAAGCGGGTCTCCACGCATCCCCGTGAGAACGATGAAAGCCGCCAGCACCCGGCGGAGCACCAGCGGGCCGATTGGTGTTCACAAGCTTGGGGGCATCAACCGTTATCAAATTCCAGGCGTGCCACGCCCTTTCTATTGATTATTGATAGAGCGTTGATAGGTCACGATTGGGAACGCTGGCTCTGAAGTGGTGCCCGCGTCCGCGTGTCGAACAACGCGTCGATCACGGGGCATTCGGGTACCTTGCTGCCGGTGCACTGCGCAGCCATGATCTCAAGCACCCTCTTAAGCTTCTTCAAATCGGAAATCTTGCGACCGAGTTCGCGCACATGCTCAAGTGCCAGCGTCTCGACCTGCGCGCACGTGTATTTGTGGCCGTCCACGAGGCGGAGCAGCTCGCGGATTTCGTCAAGGGTAAACCCCAGCTCCCGGCTTCGCCGAATGAAGTTCAGCCGTTTGACGAGTTCTGGCCCATAGAGCCGATGGCCACCTTGGCTGCGGCGCGGCGGCGGCAATACGCCAATCTGCTCATAATACCTGATCGTCTCAATGTTGCAGCCGGTTTGGACGGCCAGTCCGCCCCGGGTCAGGAGTTGGTCGCGCGTGGTGGTTTTGTCGGACATTCTTCCTTTTCCTAACCTGTAGTAGATACAGAACATAATCATTTGAGCGTGAGCTAGCAAGGAATACGCTGCAACGGGACGAGCAAACCTCGACAAAATAGCTTGCACCTGTAGCTCCTACAGAGTTTAGCATGACTTTTGAGGCTGCGTCGACCGCGCTGAATCCTTTCAATGAGGCCCGAGTATTTACCGGCGCCAGTGGCGGTTAGCCCAGATGCTCGTCAGGAAGATGGTGATGCTGTCATGAGTGAGAAAACTTATGCTGGATTTGTAACTGCTGTTCTGATTGCGCCGCTGGTTGCCCTCTGTTGCTTCGGTCCGGTCGTACTCGGCTCGCTTCTTGGTGGAGTGGCCGGCTGGTTGGGTGGGCTGAGCTTTTTGGAGGTGGCAGGCGCGACCGCAGGCGCGGCCGTTGCCGTTTACGCATTTCTTTCTTGGTGGAGGGCCCGGGTTTGCCGAGCAGAGAAGCAGCAGACATCCACTCCGCCGGATCGCCGCACGCGCCGATAACGAGATCAGAACCCTCGAAGACCCCCGTTGCAGACGAGCTAATAACCGTTATCAATTGCGTGGGTCAGGAGGAGGGCAGGTTTAGAGGTGCGATGGCTGAGGATGCGTGCTCACTCGACATGGCAGAGATCGTTCTCGCTCTGATTTCCAGTGCGGGACCAGGATCGAATGCGCAAACATTTTTGCAGGACGCCGGAACGCTTCTCGCACGCACGGCACCACAAATTGAGCGGGTATTCGTCGGCTTGCAGACGCTGCATCCCGCGTTCAGAGCCCGGACTTACCTCTGGGAGGCTTCGGAGGACAAAGTCCGTATCGTCGAGTGGCCGCACGGCCTCAGGAACCGCCCCGGTTACTTCGATTCTCCCGACCATCACGTTCACTCATCGCGTACCGAGCTGCGAGTGCGAGACCTGCAGGCCGTTTCCGCTCATCGATGCGACCTCTATGACGAACTTCGAGGTGCGGGGTACACCGACTATCTTATTGTCCCGCTGTTATTCAAAGACGGCACCGTCAATACGCTGTCAGTCGCGACGCGGCGAGCCGGTGGGTTCCAAGACGCAGCCATCAGGGACTTTCAACGGCTGACGGGCCTCTTTGCCATTGTCCTTGAGCGCTTCGCGGCACTTGAGACAGTGGAAACGACGCTCAGCACCTATCTCGGACGGAACGCTGGCCAGCAGGTTCTGCGCGGGAAAATCCGCGCCGGCCACGGCGAGTTGGTGACGGCTGCGATCCTGTTCGCCGACTTGCATGACTTCACGTCGCTTACGGAGCGCCTTGGACCGGAGGAGACCGTAGGTTTGCTCAACGATTACTTCGACTGCCTCGTCGGTCCGATCGAGCAACACGGCGGTTATGTCCTTAAGTTCATCGGCGATGCCGTGCTTGGCTTTTTTCCCATGGATGTGACGGACGACCCCGAACCGGCACCAATGGCTGCTGTGCACGCCATCCGACGCCGACTGACAGAGCTTAATCAAGCCCGAACGGCAAGGAACGAATCGCCGCTACACCACGGATTGTGTGTACATTTCGGTGAAGTTCTTTATGGCAATATCGGCTCTAGCGAGCGCCTCGACTTCACGATCATTGGAACCGCCGTGAACGTGGCGCAGCGCTGTCTTGAGCATACGCGCGTGCTCGGGGCCGACTATCTCTTTACCGAGGCCTTTGCCCGACGATTTGCGGTTGCCGGTCTTCAATCGGTCGGCGCGCACAGGCTAAGGGGTGTCGAGGATGCCGTACCGCTGTTGAAGCTTGTCCCGAATTGATTCGTTCCAGCGGGCGATAAGCGCTTCATCTCGTTATAGACGAAAATCCTCTTACCGGCTTTTACTGCTGCTGATTGTGCCGCTGTCGCCCTGCGCCAACTTGGATCCGGTCGTCCTCGGCTCTTCTTGTGGAATGCGGGCCTGGTTGGGTGGGTTGAACTTCGCCGAGGTGGCAGGCGCGACCGTTACTGGCGCCTTGCCGCTCACGCGTTTCTTCGTTGGCAGAGGGGTCGGGGTTGCCCCGCAGGGAAAGCAGCAGGCATTCCGGCTCCGCCGAAGCACCGTCCGCTCCGATGATGAAGTCGGAAACCGCCGTGCCGAGCCCGTCGGCGCGATTCCCCTCCCTGGGGACGGTTAGGTGCGAGTCCGCTTCACATGACTGTGTTCGCAGCGACAAATTTCGCCCTTGAACCTGTACCAGCTACAGGAGTTAGATTCTGTTCGTCGGCGCAAAAAGGACCAAAGGACCAAAGCATTATGGACAGATCTGTACAGCAGACAGTGGAAGACACCGCGTCCATATGGCGAACGGAGAGCCCTGCCGGCTCATCAACCCGCGGAGTTGGGCTAGCTGTCGCGGGCGGGATTCTGGGCGCCCTTGCCGCGTCGTCCTGTTGCGTCCTGCCGCTGGTCCTTTTCACCCTCGGCGTGAGCGGCGCTTGGATCGGGAACGTGACGGCGCTCGCACCTTATCAGCCGATCTTCATAGCAGTGACGCTCGCCTTCCTCGGGTATGGCTTTTACTGGGTTTACCGGCGACCAAAACCAGCTTGCGTGGAGGGCTCTTACTGCGCCAGCCCGAAATCGACCCGCCTCGTCAAGATAGGGCTCTGGACAGCAACCATCCTGGTTGCCGTCGCATTTGGTCTCCCGAAGCTCGCCCCTCTGTTCGTGTAACCATTCCGGTCATCTCACCATAAGGAGAACTTTATGATCCGTACTATCGCTGCCGCCGCCACTTTTGCTCTCTTGCTCACCTCCGGAGCGGTAAAGGCGGGTGAGCCGAGCATTGTTCTAACCGTTCATCACGCCGATTGCGCCTTCTGCGGCCCGATCGTGAAGCGTACGCTGACTAGTGTTCACGGCGTCAAGGCGGTGCAAGTTTCGCAGCCGAACGAAATGGCGGACGTGAAAGCGACGGTCACCTTCGATGGCGCGGTCACGAATGTGGCCGAGTTGGTGAAGGCGACCACGAATGCCGGCTATCCATCAGAGCTTGCTAAGTGATCGTGCAGTCCCGGCGGCGAACGCGCTGAGTCATCAACCCGCTTGGGCAGCGAAAGGCTTTAAGAGTAGGGCCAATGAGGGCACGCAAACAGTGCGTCATAAGGCTAGTGTCGCACGGTATCGTCAAATCCAGGTCGATCCACAAGGAAGGGCTCATACTATGAAATATCCTCTCGCGGTCTCTGGCTTTGCACTGGTGTTGCTCAGTTGTGGCACTGCCTTTGCTGGCGAGCGCACCGTCACACTCACGGTTGAAAACATGTACTGCGAGGCTTGCCCCCTTACGGTGAAGAAGTCCATCAGCGCCGTGCCCGGCGTGGGCAAAGTTGTCGTGTCCTACAACGACAAGACGGCCGTCGTGACCTATGACGACACAAAAGCCGACGTAAAAGCTCTCACGGCCGCGACGACGAAGGCGGGCTATCCCTCCTCGCCGAAAAGCTGAGCCCCATGAACGACCGCACTAACATGCCGATTGGTGTTATTGCAGCCATGCTCGTAGCGCTGTGCTGCGGGGCGCCGCTCCTTATAGTCGCGCTAGGCGCGCTCAGCACTGCCGGGTTGATGGCGTGGCTTTCCGAGTCTGTCTATGTCGTGATCCCGGTACTATTTGTTGGTCTCGGACTAGTTAGCGTCTGGCTGCACCGTCGCGGTGCGCGGACCAAAGCCGGCCGTAATCCGAATTCTCGCGAAGGTACCTCTTAAACGGCTTGCTGCTGTGATCGACGCATCGCTCCAGGTAGCAGCGAGTTGGGCGCGCAAAATAAGCCCGTTTTCAGATTAAATCAGAACGGCCTCCATTCGACGCATCGCCCACCGAAAGCCCAAAATTCACGTGGAGAACCCATATCGCCCACGTTCTCGGTGCGCAGTGTCGACCTTAGCAGAAAAATCGCGAGCAGGCGGGAACCTGAAGCGGCTACAGGTTCGTTGATGCGTCGAACGCCTTGAGCACCGCCTGGCGTTTAGTCGAACGCCGCGCCGAGGTCTGGCGCTCCGATCATTTCATTCAAAGGACCAAAGGCGATGGTGAGCCCGATAAGATTTGGAATAATTGGTCTCGGCAAGATGGGGGGCGGGCTTGCGCATTCAGCCCTTGAACGGGGGTTGGAGGTCGTGGGTTTGTCGCGCGGCAGCGCTTCCTGCGAGCTCACGGGCGCTGGATTGGTCGAGATCAAAGATGCCGCGAATTTCGCGAACGATTGAGCCCGCCCCGCGTCGTGTTGCTCTACCTCCCGGCCGGACCGGTAGTCGATACCATCCTCGAGGCCCTAATGAAAAACCTTGAGCCGGGTGACGCCGTGGTTGATGGCGGGAATTCCTATTGGGGCGACTCGATCCGGCGTCACGGGCGTCTCCGCGACATTGGAATCCACTTTGTCGATGTGGGAACGTCCGGCGGGCTGACAGGGGCACGTTTCGGCGCGTGCTTCATGGCCGGAGGCCACCGCGATGCACTCGCCTTGGTCGAACCAATCCTGAGGGTGCTTGCCGTTCCAAGCGGCTATGTTCACGCCGGGCCGCCCGGCGCCGGACACTTCGTCAAGCTCGTCCATAACGGTATTGAGTTCGGCATGCTGCAGGCAATAGCTGAGGGGTTTGACCTGCTCACGCATTATCACGAACCCATCGACATTACTGCGGTCCTGAAGTGCTGGGGCCGCGGCTCTGTGATCCGGTCATGGCTGGTTGAACTTCTTGCGAATGCCCACAAGGAAGATCCAGGGCTGCAGAAGCCAACCTCATACATCGAAGATACCGGCGAAGTGAACTGGCTGGTTGCGGACGCATTGCGCATGGAGGTGCCCGTGCCGGTGATCGCCCAATCGGTGATGCAGCTCTTTTCGTCGCGTGACGCCGGGAAGGAATGGGCGCGGGCGATTGTCGCGATGCGGCACGGCTTCGGTAGCCACCCGTTCGGACGCGACGAGACTGTTGCACGCGAACGCAGCGAAGGACGCGTGGGCCCGATCTTCCGGCCCAGGGAGGCGTAGCCGTGCGTAAATGGACGGCTGCTCCTGAAACTGCTACTCGCGAGGCGCCGTCTCCTCGCCCGTACGTGCCGATCCGCGATTACGCGCTGGTGGGCGACTGTCATGGTTCGGCACTCGTCGCTCAAGACGGCAGCGTCGATTGGTGCTGTCTCGGAAGGTTCGATGCGGTCCCGGTATTCTGGCGCCTTCTCGATGCAAACAAGGGCGGCTTCTTTCAAGTTTCTCCTGAAGACGACGGGCGTGCGCAACGAAGTTATCTTCCCCGTACAAATATCCTGCGAACAACCTTAACAGTTGAAAGTGGCAGCGTCACCGTCACCGACTTCATGCCGGTGGGGCGTGCGCCAGGATCAACCGCCGAAGATTATGTCACGTTGAATGCGCCCGGTTGGTTCGTACGGATTGTCGACGGAATCGAGGGAGTTGTCCGTGTTCGGGTCCGATTCAAATCCGCCGCCGCGGGCTTCATGGCTCCCTCTAGTGACGTCCGGACGAGTGGTAATAGCGACGAAGCCGTGCTGCATAGCGACGGCGGGCGTTTCGACGGTGAAACCGATACAACCGTCGAGATCGCTGCGGGGGAGCGTCGGACCTTCATTGTCGCTCCCGCTTCGGCGGCGCGTGCAATTTCCGGAATCAACGCGCATGACCTGCTGTCGATCACTTATTCCTTTTGGACGGAGTGGCTCGATCGCTGCTGCTATGACGGTCCCTACAATGAGGCAGTTCACCGAAGCGCGCTGGTCTTGAAGCTTTTGACTTTCGCCCCGACGGGTGCCGTCATCGCAGCCCCAACGACGTCCCTTCCGGAGGGGATCGGCGGAGAGCGGAACTGGGATTACCGCTTCAGCTGGATACGCGACTCGAGCCTTGTGCTGAACGCGCTTGCGGCATTGGGGTACGATGGAGAGGCGCGCCGGTTCTGCGAATTCCAGCGCTTGTGCTGTGCGAAAACTCTACCTCAACTGCAAATCATGTATGGGATCGGTGGGGAAACCGACCTTCCTGAACGCACGCTCGACCATCTTGAGGGATACCGTGCGAGCCGCCCGGTGCGAGTCGGCAACGCCGCGTATCAACAGCGGCAGATGGATGTCTACGGCGAGGTCCTCGATTGGATGCTGATGCTACGTGCGCTGGGGGAGCCGAGTGACACGACGCAGGAAGAAATGGTTCGGGGAGTTGCCAAATACGTCGCATCACATTGGTCCGAGCCCGACCAGGGTATCTGGGAGATGCGCTCTGAGCCGCGCCATCACGTTCACAGCAAAATCATGTCGTGGGTAGCGCTCGATCGTGCGATCAGGCTTTGCGGCGAGCATCCCCCGTGGATCAAAGCGCGCGACGCCGTTTTGCAGGCTATACTCACGCAAGGTCTGGATCCGCGAGGGAAGCATCTCGTGCAGGCCTTTGGCTTTGACGCAACCGATGCTGCCTTGCTGCTGACCCCCACGCTCGGGCTACCTCTTGACCGTGCGATCATCGCACGCACCGTCGAGGCAATCGAACGAGAGCTTCGCACTGGCGATTACGTCTGGCGCTATCTGGCGCCCGATGGGCTATCGCGCGGCGAGGGTGCGTTCCTCATTTGCAGCTTCTGGCTCGTAGACGCGCTGCTGTTTACCGGCCGCGCTGACGAGGCACGCGCCCTGTTCGAGCGTCTGCTGATCAAGGCAAACGACGTGGGTCTGTACGCGGAGGAGATCGATCCTGCCACTGGTAAATTCCTTGGAAACTTCCCCCAAGCCTTCACGCATCTCGCTTTGATCGGAAGCGCGGTCAATCTCAGGGTCTATGAAAAGGGCGGGGAGGGTGCGCTTGCAAGCATCTATGCCGAGCGCGTCCGCCGCGCCGCCGAAGTAACGGGCGGACTGCAAACCCTTGCGCGTCGCGCCACGAAACCGCATCAGTCATCAGAGCGTTCCGTGCTGCCTCGTTTCTGGAATGACGGGGATCGATCAACACCAACAGATTAGGAGTTTTCGCATGACCAAAGCATACGATCTGATTGTCATCGGCACAGGGACAGCCGCGATGGTCGCCAGTCACCGCACGGCTTCCGCCGGCTGGAAAGTCGCCGTAATTGATTACAGGCCGTTTGGCGGCACCTGTGCTCTTCGCGGTTGCGATCCGAAGAAAATGCTGATCACGGGTGCCCAGGTCATCGACGACATTCGACGCATGAGCGGGCGCGGCGTTGTTGCAGAAGACGCGCGGATCGCGTGGCACGACCTGATGGAGTTCAAGCGCACTTTCACCGGACCTGTTCCGGGCAAACAGCAAAAGAGCTACGAAGGTAGTGGAATCGACACCTATCATGCCGCGGCCCGGTTCGTATCCCAGAACGCCGTCGAGGTGGACGGGAATCGGCTGGAAGCCAAGCACATCCTGATCGCAACGGGAGCACGGCCCGTTTCGCTCGGATTCCCCGGAGAGGAGCACCTCATCACGAACGAGGAGTTTCTCGAGATTGACGAACTGCCAAACCGAATCGTGCTGGTCGGTGGCGGCTACATTGCAGCTGAGTTCTCCCATATTGCCGCGCGAGCCGGCGCCAAGGTCACGGTTCTGCAGCGCGGAGAGCGCATGCTCCCGCAATTCGACGCTGATCTTGTGGGCTGGTTGATGGAGAGCTTTCATCGTGCGGGAATTGACGTTCGAACCAAGCATGTCGTTGAAGCCGTCGAGAAGCAAGGATCAAACTTCATTGTTCGCGCGTCCACCAACAACGGGGCGCAAACCTTCGAAGCAGATCTTGTGGTGCATGCGGCCGGGCGCATTTCGGATTTCGAGCACCTCAATCTTCAGGCGGCCGGAATTGATCGCGACAAGCACGGTCATCTCAAACTCAATGAGTTTCTTCAGAGTGTCTCAAATCCCGCCGTTTATGCGGCAGGGGATGCCGCCGCCAAGGGCCCGCCCCTCACGCCGGTCTCGAGCCACGACGCCAAGGTGGTCGTCGGCAATCTTCTGGAAGGCAACCGCCATCGTCCGGACTATCGCGGTGTGCCCAGTGTCGCATTCACGATTCCGCCGATCGCGGCCGTCGGAATGAGCGAGCAGCAGGCTCGCGAGAGCGGAAGGAAATTCCACGTTAAAAGCGAGAAGACGTCAGATTGGTATACGGCCAGGCGCGTCGCGGAGACCGTGTACGGCTTCAAGGTGCTGGTCGAGGAGGAAACCCAGCACATTCTTGGGGCTCATTTGGTCGGTCCGCATGTGGATGAGGTGATCAATATTTTCGGCCTGGCTATTCGCCATGGCCTCACGGTTGATGATTTGAAGACTACCATGTTCGCCTATCCGACAGGCGCTTCGGACATCGGCGACATGCTGTAAGCAACCGATCGCGTGACGGGAGAAGGCAAATGACAAAAGTGATCTTGACGCAAGATCGTTCTCGGCCGTTGGCGGGACAAAATGCCATCATCACAGGTGCAGCATCGGGCCTCGGGGCAGCCATCGCCCGAAGCTTAGCAGCTGCCGGCGCCGCTGTCGGAATCAACTACCATTCCGAGCCGGAAAAGGCCGCGAGCATTGTCGACGAGATCCAGCGACAAGGAGGCAACGCCATCGTACTCAAGGCTGACGTTTCCAAGGAGCCTGAGGTTTGTGAGATGTTTTCCGAATTTGTTCGTGCTTTCGGCAGGGTCGATATCGTTGTCGGCAATTCTGGCATTCAGAAAGATGCCCCATTTGCCGAAATGACTATCGATCAATGGCAGAGCGTAATGGATGTAAATCTCACCGGACAATTCTTGACGGCTCGTGAGGGAGTTCGTCATTTTCTAAAACAAACGATGAATAAAGACATTTCGCGTGCTGCGGGGAAGATCATTTTCATCAGTTCGGTACACGAGCTGATACCGTGGGCAGGGCACGCGAACTATGCAGCGTCCAAAGGTGGAGTAATGCTCCTGATGAAAAGCCTCGCGCAGGAGGTTGCGGAAAAGCGCATCCGGGTTAACAGCATAGCTCCGGGAGCAATCAAGACCAAGATCAACCGCCGGGCATGGGAGACGCCCGAGGCAGAGCAGAAGCTACTCAAATTGATCCCTTATGGTCGAGTCGGCGAAACTGACGACGTCGGGGAAGCGGCAGTGTGGTTAGCCTCCGACGCGTCGGACTATGTCGTCGGAACAACCTTGTTCATAGACGGCGGTATGTCGCTTTATCCGGGCTTCCGCGACGGCGGCTGAATGGGGCGATTGCCCGCCTGTTCGTTCTTGGCCGCCTGATTGGCGGCATGGCGCTCGGAAAAGCGCTCGCCAGGAACAAGCTGCCACTTAATTCGACATTCGCCGGCCTCGTCATTCTGGTCGGGATACGTGGTTGGGCGGAACGATGACGCCCTCCGCGCTTTGAACATTTCACATCTTCGGGAAAGAATAGTTGCATGATAAAGTCAGCGTTGCAGGGTTATCCAATAGTCACGGGATTCTTCGACAAACGCACTTTCAGTGTGCAGTACGTTATCGCGGATCCCGAGACCCGGCACTGCGCCATCGTTGACCCGGTTCTCGATTTTGATGAAAAGTCCGGCTCAATTGCCACGTGGTCGGCCGATGAGCTGCTCTGTCATGTTCAGCAAGAGGGCTATTCACTCGAATGGATTATCGACACACATCCGCATGCCGACCACTTCTCGGCAGCGGGTTATCTCAAGGATAAAACAGGCGTCCCCACGGCGATCGGCGAAAAGGTCGTCGAGGTCGAGAAGGTTTGGAAAACGATCTACAACTACTCGGATTCCCTTCCAACGGATGGCTCCCAATGGGACAAGTTGTTCAAAGATGGCGAGCGGTTCGGGATCGGCAATTGTGATGTCGAGGTGATGTTTACGCCGGGACATACGCTTGCGTCGATCGCCTATCGTGTCGGAGATGCAATCTTCGTTCATGACACGCTGTTCCAGCCGGACTTTGGAACGGCACGCGCCGACTTCCCGGGCGGGGATGCGCACGCGCTTTGGAGAAGCATCCAGCAGATTCTTGCGTTGCCGGATCACACCAGGGTGTTCACCGGACACGACTACATGCCCGGAGGACGAAAGCCGGCATGGGAAAGTACGGTGGGACAGCAGAAATCTGGGGATTGCCCCGGCGGGCTCGTGACCGGAAGCTGCCGATGCCCAAGCTAATACTTCAATCGCTGCAAGTGAACATCCGAGGCGGCAAGTTGCCCGAACCAGAGTCGGACGGCCGGCGCTACCTCAAAACCCCACTTGGTGCGCTCGATGGCACCCCTTGGAATGAAGGAGACCACAATGAACATTAAGAGCGCAAAAGAACTCGTCTCCGCAGCTAATGCGGAGGTCGAGACACTATCGGCGGACGCCGCCGTGAAACTCATGGATGAGCCAAATGTCGTATTCGTCGACGTCCGGGAAACCGATGAACGGCGAAAGACAGGCGTACTTAAAGGATCAGTGCATGTTCCACGCGGTTTTCTTGAATTTTACGCCGACCCTGATAGCCCGACCCATGTAAAGGCCCTGAGCAGCGGCAAGCGGCTGGTACTTTATTGTGCTACGGGTAATCGGTCGTCGCTGGCTGCAAAGACGCTCAAGAGCATGGGAATAACCAACGTCTCGCATGTGGCCGGCGGCTTTCCGGCGCTGCAAAAGGCCGGCGGCGAAACCGAAAGCGCCGCGTGAAACGGATGGTGACTTATTAGTGCAATCTAAGCAGAAGGAGACAGAACAATGATGGACGGCATGGGCGGAGGAATGATGTGGGGCATGGGCCTCATGTGGATCGTCTTCATCGTGGTGCTGGTGTTAGCAGGTGCGGCGCTTGCCAAATACCTGTTCTCGCGCCGGTAGCCGACCGCTGATCGGCCGCGGGCGCTGAACCTCGAACGAAGGAGTTAGATTCATAAGCGATAGAGCTTGATGGCAAAATGCTTCCAATGCCATGGCAAAATGAAGTAGCTGGTTTCAGGAACGCGCGCCCCCCATCGGTTTAGTTCGCTCAAGAAAGTCGACCAGACAACGTTTCTTCTGGGTGAGTGATCATGGAAAAGAAACGCGCAGTGCCACGTAATCAAATTCTCAAGTCTGGCACAAACTCGTTCGACACGCCGATCTTCTCATAATAGCGAATCGTCTCGTTTTGAAATTCACACCACAGCGCTCTGACAGGACCTCAATCGAAAAATCTTCGGCCTTGATTACGACCTTAAAACCCGGAAGAAGTTTCTCGCTTGACGCTGTAGTCGCTGCAGCAACTAACTTGAATTCGAGCACAAGGAAACCACGCTTATGAGGATCGCCGCAGATTGCGCCATTGGCCGAGCGCCACGGAGACGAACGACCGCCGTGTTGACACCACGTCACTGTGGACCGTCGAAACTTGGCGCCATTGGTGGCGTGCTCATGCTCCTGGCTCTTTCAACGTCTGCAGGGGCAAGCGTCAGGCAGTTCGAGGTCCCGACACCGAATAGCTATCCCGAGAGCGTGACCATCGGCCCGGACGGCAATGTCTGGTTTACTGAAAAGCAGGGCAACAAGATCGGTCGACTTTCCCGAGAGGGGGAGGTTTCCGAGTTCCCGGTGCCAACGGCTGATAGCCATCCGCAGGGGATCGTTGCGGGCCCCGACGGCAACCTTTGGTTTACGGAAAACCGCAGCAACAAGATTGGCCGGGTCACGCCGTCTGGCGAGGTCTCAGAGTATTCTCTTCCGATCCCCGAGAGCTACCCGTACGGGATCGCCGTCGGCCCGGATAACGCATTGTGGTTCACGCTGTCAGCGACAAATAGCATCGGGCGCATCAGCCTGTCAGGAGCGATCAGCGAATTCAAGCTCGCCAAGACCCAAACTCCATACGGGATTGCTGCAGGCCCCGATGGCAACCTCTGGTTCACGGGCTTCAATAGCAATACCGTCGGTCGGATCACGCCTGGGGGCGAAGTCACGGAGTTTGCGATCCCGACATCTGATAGCTCGCCTCTCAGCATCTCCGTCGGTCGGGGTGGGACCATTTGGTTTAGCCAGGCTACAGCAGACAGTGTCGGCCGGATTACGCCCGAAGGGCATGTCACAGAATTCCCGCTGCCGACTGCCGGCGGTCAGCCCTACGGGATCGCCGCTGCGAAGGATGGATCCGTTTGGTTCACACTGCATATTGGCCGGAAGATCGGACGAATTGGCCCGACGGGGGAGGTAACCGAATTCTCACTGGAGAACACTCGAACGCTGAACGGCATGGCAATTGGACCTGACGGCGCGATCTGGTTTGCCGCGTCCCGCGCCAACAGTATCATCCGCCACCTGCCGGAGGACCCGTTGAGGTAGGGCACTTTCGTGAGCCTGAAGTGCGTTTAGCGCGATTTTGGGCTCACGCTGGCGTGATCCGGTCAGGATAAGAGCCCTTGGGCTCCGACGCGTCAGATCATGTCGCCGGCGCAACCTGTTCATTTGGACGGCGGTATGTCGCTTTATCCGGGCTTCCGTAACGGTGACTGAGGGAACAGTGCTGATGGTGGCGGAAGGGTTCACGCTGCACTTGGCGTCAGCGCCCAGGAGCCTCGACAATCCGACAGCCACGCACGGCGAACTCCGTCACGGGCATGTGATAAAATCGAGCTTGATCCTGTAGGTGATACAGGCCCCATCTTGTATCCATCGAAGGAGAAATCGGGATGAATGAATTAGTGAGGCCAAGGCCGATTAGTGTGACGAGTAATCTCGGAGACGAGACGACCCGGCGGAGGCAGGGATTGTGGGCCGCAGGAGGCCTCCTGGCCGCGCTTGGAGCGTCGTCCTGCTGTATTCTACCTCTGGCGCTCTTCAGCCTTGGGGTGAGCGGCGCTTGGATCGGCAATTTGACTGCGCTCGCGCCCTATCAACCGATCTTCTTGGTCGCCGCGCTGGCGTTCCTTGGGTTCGGCTTTTGGCGGGTTTACCGCCAACCGGTTGCGGACTGTGCGGACGGAAGTGCCTGTGCCCGCCCAGGTTCGAACCGGATGACCAAGATCGGCCTCTGGACGGCGGCGTTCCTCGTCATTGCGGCCGCTACCTTTCCCTATATCGCAGCTCTGATCCTATGACCGATCATTCTAACAACAAGGAGAATAGACAATGAAGACTGTGCTTGGCGCTGCTATGACCGCTTCAATCTTGCTAATCGCCAGTGCAGCAATCGCTGCTCCGCGTACCGTTACGCTCCAGGTCGAGAACGTAAGCTGCGCGACCTGTGCCCCTATCGTGAAGAAGGTGCTCTCTCGCATGCCCGGCGTGAGCCAGGTCGCGGTCGTCGAACGCGGCGGCACGGCGACGGCCACTGTCAACTTCGACGACAGCACGGTTACAGCGGAGGCTCTCGCCCAGGCTACAACCAATGCGGGCTATCCCTCGACCGTGAAGAAGGAAGCAATGGGGCCCGCTACGGGCACAGCGGTGGTTGCGCGCTAAGCGGGAACGAGCCCATCATGAACGATGGCTCCATTATCCAAGCGGGCGTTTTTGACGGGTGTTATTGCCGCGCTGGCTGTGCGACGTCCATTCTCGGGGTCGTGCTGGGAGCGGTCGGGATCTCGGAACGGGACCGCCTAAGTCGACTACGTCCTGATCCCGGTACTGGCTTGGGTCGGGCTAATAGGTATCAGGCTAAATCCGCGCAACAGACCTGCCTCTTCTGCTGCCGCTGCTTGCTGTGAGGTTGACCGGAAAACACGGAAATTAAAGTCATGAGCGATTGTTGCGCTACATCGAATGCAAAGAACGGAAATGACCGCTACGATCTCGTCGTTGTCGGCGCCGGTTCGGCTGGGTTCTCAGCCGCGATCACTGCAGCCGAACAGGGAGCGCAGGTCGCCCTTATAGGTCATGGCACGATCGGAGGCACTTGCGTCAACGTCGGCTGCGTGCCCTCGAAGACGCTGATACGGGCGACTGAGGCGGTACATCACGCAAACATCGCACCGACCCGATTCAACGGAATTGAAAGTCAGGCGCGAGTAGTCAGTTGGAGCGCGCAGGTTGCGCAGAAAGATGCCTTGGTCGAAGGCCTACGGCAGGCGAAGTACGCCAACCTTCTGCCCGCCTACAACAACGTGGCCTACCATGAGGGCCGTGCACGCTTCGTTGAAGGCGGTGTCGAGGCCGGCGCCAAGCGTTTCGCCTCGGATCGCATCATCATCGCGACGGGGGCACGTCCCGCCGTACCGGCGATCCCCGGCATTGCAGACGTGTTGCCCCTCGACAGCACGACGGCGCTCGACCTGGCTGAGCTGCCGCGGTCGATGATCGTGCTCGGCGGCGGTTACATTGGGGCTGAGCTCGCGCAGACCTTTGCACGCGCCGGCGTTGAGGTGACGCTTGTCTTCCGCAGCCGTCTTCTGCCCGAGGCTGAGCCTGAGATCGGCGTGGCGCTTGCCGGCTACCTGGCGGACGAGGGCATCGCGATCGTGGGTGGCTTGGCTTATGATTCCGTTCGCAAAACGGAGAGCGGAGTTGCGCTCACGGTTCTCAGGGATGGTGATACTCAGACGATCACGGCTGACCGGATCCTCGTCGCGACGGGGCGCACGCCCAACACCGAAGGCCTTGGGCTCGGGGAAGCGGGCGTCGGTCAAGCAACTGGCGGCGCGATCCTGATCGATGACCGCATGCGCACCTCAAAGAAGGGCGTTTACGCGGTCGGCGACGTGACGGGCAAGGACCAGTTCGTTTACATGGCGGCCTACGGCGCGAAGCTGGCTGCCAAGAACGCGTTGAACGGCGATAGCCTGCGCTACGACAACTCCGCCATGCCGGCGGTGGTATTCACCGACCCGCAGGTGGCCAGCGTCGGATCCACTGAAGCGCAAGCCCGTGCCGCCGGGCATGACGTTCGGATCTCCGTGCTCTCACTCGACGATGTGCCGCGTGCGCTCGCGGCCCGCGACACGCGAGGGTTGATCAAGCTCGTGGCCGATCGAGCGAGCCGCAAACTGCTCGGAGCACACATCCTGGCGCCTGAGGGTGCCGACAGCATCCAGACGGCGGCCTTGGCAATCCGGTGCGGACTCACCATCGACGACATCGCCGAAACAATCTTCCCCTATCTGACCACCGTCGAGGGCCTCAAGCTCGCGGCCCAGACCTTCGATAAGGACGTGAAGATGCTGTCCTGCTGCGCTGGCTAACGACTTGCATCAGGATGGAGCGATGGAAACAAGGACAAGCACGGTGAGAGACCTCGCAGCGGAGATCAGGCCGGGCGTATTCCGTCCAGACTGGTCGGTTGTGACGGCGCCTGCTGCGCGGGAGGCGCTGAGCGGACGGATGGCGGCACGTGAGGGGCTGCTGGATAGATGGTCTCACGCCCTCGAAGCCGGCGAGGATCTTGTGTGGCGGATCGTCCTGCAGCTGTATGCGGACAAAGGACAGCCGCCGCGACCTGGCGACGTCGCCGATCAGACCGGAATCGCGACCGCTCGTGTTGTGGCGCTCTTGCGCAATCTACAATTGCGGGACCTCATTGGACTCGATCCCGACGGCGAGGTTATTCGGTACGCCTATCCGTTTACGGAAACTCCGACCGGGCACCGGGTTGAACTCAAGGCAAATGTTTTGAACGCCCTGTGCGCAGTCGACGCGCTCGGCGTCGCCAGTATGTACG
Organism: Afipia sp. MLSD5-FHT05B12; assembly: GCF_058793355.1. Lineage (NCBI taxonomy): Bacteria > Pseudomonadati > Pseudomonadota > Alphaproteobacteria > Hyphomicrobiales > Nitrobacteraceae > Afipia > Afipia sp. MLSD5-FHT05B12. The sequence goes on along the minus strand of NZ_JBXAFS010000016.1, from coordinate 64,281 downwards.
GCACCGATATCACGGTTGAGTCGTCCTGCCGTCAGTGCGGCCAGAAGATTCGTTTCACGACGGCGGACAAAGGTCGGGTGCTGAGCGATCTCTCCCGGACTGATGCCGTCGTCTGGTACGACCTCGCATACTCCGACAGCGCTGCCGCCTCGTGCTGCCCAGCTATAGCCTTTTTCTGTTCGGACGAACATCTGCGACAGTGGCTGAACGCCAAGAAGCCCCGGCGCGAGGGAGTCCGCTTGACCCTGGACGAAGCTTTGCAGCTCGGCCGCGCGATCTTCGGTCCGGTCCTCGTTACTTAGAATGTGAGTTTTTATATTCTGCTTGGAGAACGGGTCTTCCTGGCTCGTTCGAAATAAGCCGGTAAAAGCAACTCGCGCGGCCGGTATGGCAGCACCCGCTCTCAGCAGGCATGCACACTTTTAGCCAAACGGCATCCTGATCGCAGTCTATGCGAATTTCTTGAATCTGCTGAATTTGCCCGCTGGTTGCGCCCTTGTGCCAGAGGCATTGCCTGGATCGGCTCCAAAACCAAGCCTCACCGGTCTCGATCGATTTCCTGAGCGCGTCCGCGTTCATCCATGCGAGCATTAGCACGGCCCCGGATAAAACGTCCGTGACGATTGCAGGAATCAGCCCCGCGCTGTCGAACCTCGGCGCAAGGACATTGCCTTCCTCAACGTCTTTCTTAGAATATTCGTTTGTCATCGCATATGTCTCCCGCAAACCTTATGCGCCTCACGTTGTGGGTAGGCGACGTCGGCCGCGATGATATCGGGCCGTGCCTTGAGCGCCTTTTCGACATGCCGGGCGCAATCGATACAGGTCATGCGGTCACGGAGAGGGTCAGTTCGTTCATAATGTTTCTCGCAATTGTAGGCGTGCAGTCGCTATGGTTTCCCGTAAAGCGCACACCGCGAAGCTAGCAAATCGAGCCGCAATAAAGAGCATCACGATGCCCGCAATGATCGCCATCGTGAGGAGGTCGTCTTTCCTCGCAAGCTGCCAACGAGATGCTATAGATCGCTGATCTCTTGCGATTGGCAGGCCGCGATCCAAGAACGGTAATGGAAGATCATGCCGACCACTCAACAACAGGTTGAGCTCTGGTTCGCTCCGACGTGAACTTTTACCGGGGGAGATACCAGGTCCCAGATCGATACCGCGATCATCAACACTAGTCCGATATAAAGCAGCTGCGCCGTCGGCCAACCAAAGGTCACCATGACTAAGGCGGCCGCCAGCACCAGTATGGGCCCGGTCACCCCAAGTAGCATCCGCGGCCACTGCCGATGGCGAAGCCCGCCGATCACGTTCGCAAGCAAGGCGATGCCGGCAAACAGGGGCAGCAGGTAGTGGATGAACACTCCCTCGTATTGGCTGAGAAAGCCCAGCCCGATGGCGGCACCGAGACTGGCGATGGCAGGAAAGCATGCCGCACAACCCATGGCCGAAACGATGACACCGATGAGGCCAGCTTTGTCGGCAGTGCGCGTGAGAGGATTTTGGACGGACATATGGAATGGCCTTTCGGAACGTCGGTTCTCGATCGAGGAGGGTTTATGCGATCAGTACAGTGGCGGCTGTAGTCACTACAGGGTCAAGAGTATTTTGTGCTGCGCGCGATCACGCCGGCGTGAAGGGCCACTCGGAAGCACTGATCTTGGCTCGAACCGCCATTGAGATTGAGCACACTGCTAAAGTAAGTCCGCGGCGACATTTTGCAAGCGCGACACGTCGCGAGGATTATGGCTTCTCTGCTCGTCATGATGGCAGTCTGTTAGACCGCTAGTTCGGGAATCCAGATGTACACCGCGTTCAACATGTAGAAGCCCATCGCAATCAGGAGAAGGCCGCCACCGATCTCGAACCCTCGCCGGTATCGCGCGAACTGCTTGAGGTTTTCGAGCCAACCGACGGCGAAGGCGCCGATGGCAACCGGAACGGCGCGGCCGAGAGCGAACGCAAGAAGCAGAGCGACTCCAAGCCAGACCGACCCAATCCCCGCCGTGACACCGAGCAACACCACCAGGGTCGGCGTGCACACCGGGCACACTGCGATTGCGAACGGGATCCCGAGCAGGAACGCTCCCCATGCGGCGGCTGGACGGCTTGCGCGGAAGCCGAACGAAGGCAGCGGTATCCGAAGCAAACCTGTCCACATCAGACCCAGGACGATCAACAGCGGCCCAAGGAAGAGTCCCCAGCCTCTTCCAGCGATATCCGCGACCCATTTCCCGCCCAGTCCTGCAATCAGACCGAGAACGACATGGGCGAGGATCATGCCGGCGATGAACATCGCGCCAAAGAGCAATGCCTGGCCCTTATCGCGCCCTCTGGTGACGTAGGCGAGCGAAACCGGGATCGAAGCAAGCGCAACCGGATTGAAGCTGAAAACAAGCCCGGTCAGAAACGCGACGCCCGCGGCTGAGAGCCCGGCATGTTCCACCGCCTGGCGAAGCCCATCTGCATCCATCACGCGCTCGCTCCGATTCGCTTCCTCAAGGCTTCGCGCAGTTGCGTTACTGTCGGCATCGACGTGAAAACGAGCTCTCCGTCGACGGCGATGGATGGCAGCGTCAGCACGCCGAGTTCGACCGCGTAGTCGAGATCATCGAGCACATTCAATTCGCGCCACTCCAGATCCTTCACCGACTCCTGCGCAACGGTCCGGAGCGTGGCCTGCGCCGCAACGCATTCGGAGCAGCCCGAGGTATAGAAAATCTCGATCTTCATGGTCACTGCACCGGCGTCGAAACGGCGGCCCGTTCCAGAGCGGCAATAATGGTGCACTCGTTCACGGGCTGTGTTTCATTTGCACACTCCACGATCAACTGGTCGAGAGCTTTGGACATCGCCTTCATTGCGCGAATCTTGCCTTCGATCTGCAGCTTCTTCTCGACAGCGCGGGTGCGAACGTCGCCGCAACACGCTTTGTCTCGAATCCGCAAAACTAGCAGTTCGCGTATCTCGGCAAGCGTGAAGCCGCAATTCTGGGCATGTCTAATAAAGCGGATGCGCCGCGCCGAATCCGTATCGTACAACCGATAGCCGGCAGGGCTTTTGCCCGCAGGCTCAATGAGACCCTCTTGCTCATAATAGCGCAGCGTGTCGTTGCTGACGCTGGTGAGGGAGGCCAGTTTGCCGATAGTGAACATCAAGTCGTCTCCAGCGTGCGTTCTAACCCCTGGAGTATACCCGAGGGTCAAGCTGATCGTGAGGAATGAGCCGCCCGCAGCCGCCACCGCGCTAGTCCATCCGAACAAGACTTCGTTACCCACGGCCGTTATTCGCTGGTGCGGGAACCTCAGAACGAAACAACCACAAGGACAGCAGCGCCAGGATCAATTCAACCCCCGCGAACAGGCCCAAGGCGACCCCAAAGCTGAGGCGAAGCAGTTCGCCGAAGACAAGGCTTCCAAGTCCAAAGCCGACGAAGAGCGTGAACACGTTCAACCCCATCGCCTGTCCGGCACGCTGTCCGCCCAGGGAGGTCACGATTCCCGCGAAAAGCGGTTGGGTCATGTCGTAACCCAACGACAAGACCATCGCGACGACGGGGGCGAGGATCATCGGGAAGTCCAGCAGCAGCGTGGCGGCCGACAAAGCGCCAAGGAACAGTCCAAGAGGTATCAGTCTCGCTCGGCCCCAGTGATCCGCAAATCGACCGATTACCGGCCCGAACGCAAAACCCGGCACGCCGTAACCAAGAAGTGCCAGACCGATGCCGACGGCTCCCAGGCGGTATTTCTGCTCAAAGTAAACGCCGAGCCAGGTAAACACTCCCGAGTGAAACATCGAATTCACCAGGACAAAACTATAGGTGCGCTGTCCGCGTGCGGTGCCGAGCAGGTCCGCATAGCCACGGAGCAAATCTCGAAGCGTTCCCGTCACGGACTGAACCGTGGCGGCGATGAAGGAGTGATAAGGCAAGAGCAAAAGGAGAAGTGCCGCGCCGGCCGCACCGACGACAATGAAAAGACCTTGCCAGCTAATGACGGGAACAAGCATCGCACCCAATGGCGAACCGAAGGCCATGCCGCCAGCCATCGCGCCGAACAGCCAGCCAAGCGGGCGGCCGCGCTGCTCGTACGGATACAGCCGGCCCACCATGGCCAAAGCGAGAGGAACGACGCCGCTCGCGCCAATCCCGGTTACGATCCGCCACAGCGCGAGTTGCTCGATCGACTGTGCCGTCGCCGTTAGAATGGTGAGCGCTGAGAAAGCTACCAGCGACGCGAACATCACGCGGTGGATGCCGATCCGATCCGCCAGAATGCCGTATGCGAGAGTCGCAACCCCGTAGGGTATGAGATATGCCGGCACGATGAGGCCGACGGTTTGGATCGAACTCCCAAAGATGCTCGACAGCGTCGGGATGATCGGCGCCACCATATAGCCCTGGAAGAAGATGACGAAGGTCGCGGCGGCGAGCATCTTAAGGAGACGCTCGCGTCGGGCCTCGCTGATGTCTTGCGGCACGTGTTGGGACCTTTGCGTTCAAGACGCTTGTGTCGATGTCGCAGCAATGGCCTGACCCACGCTGCGGATCGCGTCGAAGAACAGCCGCGGGCTTCCCCACAGCGAGTTGATGAAGATCGCCGTGACGCTCACGGCCATCGCAACCATCGCCCATACAGGATGAATCAGCCCGGTTGCCGCAAGCGGAATGCCCAGACCATTGAAGAGAAACGCAAGTGCGACGTTCTGCACCATCTTGGCGTAGCTTCGCCGGCTGATGTCGCGAGCAATGGCGAGGGCACCGAGACGGTTCGAAAGGATAATGATGTCCGCCGCCTCGATCGCGATATCGGTGCCGCCGCCCATGGCGATGCCGATATCGGCCTGCATGAGAGCGGGGGCATCGTTGATGCCGTCGCCCACCATCGCGACTCTGGACCAGACTTGTAGTTCGCGGACGATTTTGGCCTTGTCTTGCGGCAACACTTCGGCATGAACCTCATCGACCCCAACGTCCCGAGCGACACGGTTTGCCGCACGGGCGTTGTCACCGGTGACGAGGATCATTTTCAGACCCGCCTTGCGTAGTGCCGCAACGGCCGAAATTGCGTCGGATCGGAGCGCGTCGCCCAAGGCGACAACGCCCAATGCTGCGCCATCCCTTGCGACGGCGATTACGGTACGCCCGTCCGCTTCCAGGGATTCGATGGCCTCGCGTAACCGCGAGAGGTCTATATTCCGGTCGGCCAGGAACCGAGGACTCCCGACGATAACTTCGCCGGCTTCGATGCGCGCGACGACGCCTTTTCCAGGAAACGCCTCGAACGACTCGACATCGGGAGGCGTTGCGCCGCGATCGAAAGCCGCCTTGATCACGGCGCGCGCGAGCGGATGCTCGGACGACGCTTCGGCTGCGGCGGCGATGGCCAGAAGCTCCTGCTCGCTGACATCCAGCGTTTCGACCTCTCGCACCGCCGGCCGCCCTTCGGTGAGCGTGCCCGTCTTGTCGAGAACGACGTGCGTGACGGTTCGAAATCCCTGGAACGCTTCGCCGGTCCGCATCAGGATGCCGTGTTCGGCGGCCTGGCCGGCGCCGCGCACGATCGAGAGCGGTGCCGAGATGCCGATCGCGCAGGGATATCCCATCACCAGCACGCTCAAACCGGCAAAGACCGCGCGCTCTATATCGACATGCCCGGTAGCCAGCCAGGAGCCGACAAGCCAGCCTACGACGGCAAGCCCGGCGATCAGAAGAACAATCGGCGTATAGACGCGAAGCACACGGTCGACCAGATGGAGAATGCCGGGTTTCAGCGCACGGGCATCCTCGACGTGGCGGATCACCTGGTTGAGAAAGCTGCCTTCTCCGATAACGATGACCGCTACCAGGAGCGTGCCTGTCGTATTGATCGAGCCCCCGATGACCGGATCCCCTTTCGCCTTCTCGACGGGGAACGATTCTCCGGTCACCAGCGATTGATCGACTCCAGAATGGCCATCGACCACCGTGCCATCGGCAGGAATCCGCTCGCCTGGACGAATTCGCACGAGATCGCCGGGCTTAACCTGTTCGATCGGCGTTTCGAATTCCCGGGTGCCGCGAACGACGCGCGCGGTCTCCGGCTGCAGGTCCAGGAGCCGCTTGACGGCCTGGGAACTTCGCGTCTTGACTATCAGCGACAGCCACTCGGAGAAGATGTGATAGGTGCCGACCATCACCGCCACGGCGAAGAACGCTGCGGTCGGATAGCCCGGCCGATCGAGGATGAGCCCGACAATCCCGCCGGCGATGCCGGCGAACGCTCCGATCTCGAGCAGGACGTGCTGATTGAGGATGCCGCGCCGCAGCGCCTGGAAGGCCATGAACAGGATGTGCCTTCCGACTCCGAAGACGAGAACAAGCGCCAACGCGCCAGCGAGCCATGGCGCTACGTTCGTCAAATATCCCTGCAAATTGAGGTAGAGCAGGCCCAGGGCCATGACCGTAAGGCCCACCGAGGCTCCGATGGCGGCCCATAATCCGCTTGATCGGAGAACCAGGAAGACGAAACCGCCCAGACTGAGGCAAACCAGGGCCGGGAGGAAGCCGATCCAGCCTACCGCCGGATCGGCAATGATCGGAATCGCTGCGACACTGAGCACCACGGCGAGGACGAAACGCCGGGCCTCGCGCACCAGATCGCGCTCTTCCTCTTCGAAGGCCCTGAGCTTGCGGGGATCGGAGATGGTGTAGCCGATATCGCGTAAAGTCTGCAGCAACTGCTCCGGACGCGCGACAGCCGGGTCATATTCGACCAGCGCCTGCTCATGCGTCAGGCTTACGGCGACCTTGTCGACGCCGGGCATTCGGCCGAGCGCCTTCTCGATGGTGCCGGTGCAGAGCGAACAATGCAGGCCTCCGATCCGAGCACGTATTTTCCTGCGATCGGGGCGCGCCGCGGGCTCTTCGCTCCAGAGATCGAACGTCGAAACGGTTGCTGTGGAATCGGTCATGGAAATCTCCGGAAGCCGTTGTCTGGGACGAGTAGAGAGTGGAGTCAGACGGTCACCTCAGCTCTTCGCGTCCCACCACCCGAAAACCGGGCTTTTGGATCGTGGCGACGAGCTGCTCTTCCGCGATCGATTTCGGATCGAACAGCACGCGGGCCTGCCGCTCGCTGTAGGAGACGGAGGCCATCTGCACGCCCGGTTCTTTCTCGACGAGAGTCTTGATCGTGTTGGCGCAGGCGTCGCAGTTCATGCCTTCGATTTTGAAAGTGGTGGTCTTCATCTCGTTCTCCGCTTTTCGAGGCCGTAATGCAGCCAGGCTAACCCTTAGAGGTACCTCCCAGGTCAAGCGCTTTTGGAAGCAACGAGGATGATGGTGAAGCCATCGAGAGCGGCCAACCGGTGCTGCGTGTGGCTCGATTCGATACGATTCTCGCCAAGGTCGTCGTGCCGTCCGGTATCGCAGTGTCTGGCGATGCAGCGGCTCGAGTGATCGTGATCGGGCAAGACAATCACCCACTCGCAGGCGAGAGTATTGCGCTCGTCGCAGTCGACCCGAAGACGCAAGGCCAGACCTTCATCGTCCGGCTGCGGGCTGACGGATTCGCTTTGCGGCCGGGGCAAGCCGTAACGGCATATCTCGCAGCGCCTGGGGAGCCGCTCGCAGGCGTCATAGTGCCTCGCGAAGCGCTGGTACGCTATGCGGGTAAGGCATGGGTCTATGTGCAGACCGAGAGAGAGAGACCTTTTTACAGCGTGAGGTAACGACGGACACTCCGGTTGACGGCGGGTGGTTTGTGACTAGCCGGTTCAAGCCGGCAGAACGAGTCGTTACCGTTGCGGCTGAGACAGTTCTGTCCGAGGAACTGAAGGCGCAGATCCCGTCCGGCGAAGAGGGAGAGTCAGCGGAACAGCAAGAGCGGAACAGCAAGAACGGGAAAAGCAGGAGCGCCAGAAATGACGAGGCTCTGATCCAATGCTTCGACAACTCATCTCTTTTTCCATCCGCTTCCGCACGGTCGTCCTTGTCCTCGGCTGTATTCTCAAAACGAATACTTGCAGCCAGTGAAAAACGATTCCCCCTCAAGCGGTTATGAGTTCTTCACGGTCGACTATCGAGTGGCACGCAGGGCAAGGAGCTCTGCCGCTCGATACTTAGGCCGCGCTCACAGCGCATGAATGGACAATAATAGAACGCCCCGGGCGTTAGCGTTTCTAGGAATATATTCCATAATGAAGGTTATGCGAATCAAAGACTTGGTGGATGAAAGTGCGCGCGACGGGCGCGAGATCGTGCGGAGCGCGTTTCAAATCGGGGGGCGCAACCAGTGATACCGCTACGGCGCAGCGGCGCCTTGGCTCGTGTTCGTCGCCATTTATCCAGCATGCGCTCTGGCCAGCGGTAGCCTGAAGGAAAAAACCGCGCCGCGCTGCCGATTTTCCGCCCAGATGTCGCCGCCGTAACTTTCGAGATATGGCACTGAAAACCACACTTGTGCTAGGTCGTGCCCGGATGCAGCCCCACCTCGAAAGTCACTATTCCCCCCGCTCTTTCTAGAAATCTCCTCCAGGTTGAACAGTGAAGCAAGAGCTCGAAGTAAGAGCTGCCCTAAATCATAGTTTGGCCTCAACAGATAGTCGGCTGGGCCGTCCTAAGGAAAGCACAATCACAATCGAGCGGTTGCCGGGCGAGTTGGCGCGGCATCCTCATTGCTCCGGAGGGCGGCGCCTTCCCGCCGCGAAATGGCAGGCGATTATAAGTGACCGCCCCGTGCGGAAGCAGCGCAATCTCACTGCCCTCCCCCATAAAGCCGCGGAAACCAGCGATCGACCACGCTGGCCGGGAACCCCAGCCGCACGGGGCTGCGGGTGGTCTCCCAGATGAGGTAACCTTGGTTGATGAGCATCCGGATCCCTGGATGTGTTAAGCAGGAGGGAATACCCCCAGTCCCAGTCGGCGATCTCGACGACGTAGTCGACGAACTCCTCCCGCGATGCGCGGCGGCGCTTCTTCTTTGCGGCTGCTTTCAGCTTCGGTTCGGCGGCCATCTCAATCCGTCATCTGGCAATCCACCCTGCGAGGCTATCCGAGTCGTCCGAGCCCGTTAACGCCAGTCTGTGGCGTTCCGGCGCCTGCCGCAACGACCTAGCGGGAGCAGGACAACCACGCCTCGCTCACGGCGCCGGGACGAGATGTTTCGTCGGCGATGCTTCACTGATCTTCTGATCCATGTCCCGGAGAACGAGGATGAAGGGTGCGTATTCGTTGTAGCTGGTATAGGTTGCAACCCGCTGCGCCTACCACGCGATCGTCAACAACTGGCATCCTCATCGTCATGGTCATAAAAGCCGAGAACGCACCGCGAATCCTTGGCAACCGCTACGCCCTGACGAAAACGGAGCGTCACGGCGCGCAGGCGATCGTCACCCAGGCATTCGACACTCAAAAGGCCACGCCGGTCGCGATCAAGCGCATGCGATTCGGACCCGAGGACGAGCGGTCGCGGGAAGGCTTTCAACGAGAGGTCCGGATGCTGCAGGATCTCCGGCACCCCAACATCGTTGAGATGCTGGAAGTCGACCGCGACGACGAGGGACACTGGTACATCGTTCTTGAGTGGGTCCCGGAAAACCTCGAGACCGTCATCGAGCGGGACGGCCCCTGTTCGTGGGAGGTTTTTTGGCAGCGATCCGGCCGACAGATCCTCGATGCCGTCGTCTACGGGCAGAAGAAACAGATCGCCCATCGCGACATCAAACCGAAGAACATCCTTGTGTCCGCGGACGGCGTACCGAAGCTCGCCGACTACGGAATCGCGAAGCTGCTGGATCAGGTCGGCAACTGGGCGCCGGTCAAAGGACTGACGTTCAGGTTCGACTATACCAAGGGGTATACGCCGGCGGAACCGGATGTCGCCGAGCATGCTCTGAGCCGGGATTGTTACGCCTTCGCGGCGGTAGCGCTGTCGTGCGTGACGGGTCGTGTCTTCGACAGTGTGGAAGATCCACTGATCGCCCTGCAGGAGGCTGTGCTGCCAGGCAACATCCGCGCGGTCCTCGGGCAATGCCTGGATAACGACGTTGCGAAGCGGCCCGCGCTGGCATCCATGCTTCTCAGTCAGATTGAGAGGGCGGAGGAGGAAACCAGACGCGCATCTGCCGCCGTTTCGATCTGTCATCTTTCCCTGTCGAGTACCGTCTTGACGCGGATCTGCTCGCGAATGGACCTGCAGGACCGGAAGGATGCCGAACGCTTCGTGCGAGACGAACTCGACGAGGTCGCGGGGATCATGCCTGCCGAGGATACGATGGCGGGCGGCGAAAGGATCGACGCAGACCTGATCGGCGCGACCTGGCGGTTCAGATGCCGGTTGAGCGGGCGCCACAATGAGATGCTCGAACTGGTGCACGTGTTGGAAATCGACGCTTCCCTCGCCACGAGCCTCAGAGACGGCTGCCCGACTCGTCGGATGACATTTTCCTTCGACCGGCCGCGCGACCCGGAAACCGCTGGGCAACAGCTCGGGCTGCTGCTTGCGGAGGCAGGCGAGCTTCGACGACAGTTAGCCGAGGAACGCGAGGCCAAGGCCGGCCAGCGGATATTTCGGGTTTGGCGCAGCTACCTGCGCGACAGAGCCGACCTGGAAGCGAAGCGCACGAATGCCATCAGATACGTCAATCGAGTCGTCACGGAGGATCACGTGACACTGACGACCGAAATCGCGCAGAGCGAAGAGCTAGTCGGACAGGAACGCGTCATCACGTTTACTACTGGCGGGAGGGTGACCGGCATCGTCACCACCGTCACCTTCAACAAGATCACGCTCAACGTCACATTTGGCGATGCGAGCCGGCTGCCAAGGCGGGGAGAGCTTGCGATCAACACGCTCGCCGCGCAGCGCGCTCTCGACCATCAGAGCGCGGCTCTGAACTCCGTGTACTTCGGCAGGGCAGTGAGCGACCAGCTCAAGGGCATCATCCTCGATCCCCGCACGGCAAAGCCCGTGGTGGTTGTGGAGGACGTCGTTCCAACTGCTTCGGATTTCGACGAGGAGAAGGAAGAGATCCTGGCGAAGGCGTTGGGCGTGCAGGATATCCTTGCGATCGAAGGTCCGCCAGGAACCGGAAAGACCAAACTTATCGCGGAAATCGTCGTTCAGTGGCTCAAGCGCAATCCTCGGGACAGGATCTTATTGTCCTCGCAGACGCACATAGCACTCGACAACATCCTGGAACGGATCACGGAGACGCAGTTGCCGCTCGAGATGATTCGCATCGGGCGAAGCGACGAAACGCGCATCTCCGAACTCGGGCACAAGCTTTTGCTCGAGCGACGCGTCGAGGCCTGGATCAAGGAGGTTCGTAAGGCCGCGGAGGCGGATATGCAGAGGTGGGCGGCGGAAAAGCAGGTCGATCGCCAGGCCGTGGCAGTCGGGATGAAGGTCGAGCGTCTCCTGCAGGTGCTCGCGATCCAAAAGGACCTCCGCGACCGTATCGCCAGGCAGGAAGCCGATCGGGTCAGCGTCGAGACGGCTGGCGTCGATTCCGCTGGCGGTCCCGCCGATCAGGACGAGGTCGAAGAAGAGACGACGCAGATCGACAGCGAGATCGGCGAGAGCAAGCAAACGCTCAAACGGACAGTCGTCGAGGAGGGGGACCTGCGAGCCGAATTGCAGAAAATGGGCGAGTACGCTGCGGGCCTCGCTCAATCGAAGGACCCGAACGAGCTCGGGGAATGGGCCGCCCATTTCCTGGCAGACACCCCGATAATATCGGCGTGCCGGAATCGGCTGAAGCTGCTTGAGGATTGGCTGCTGCGGGTCGGACGATCTTCAGATTTCAACGCCGCCATGCTGTCGTCGGCCCAGATCATAGCCGGGACATGCGTCGGAATCGCCGGCGTCCGCGGCATGGAGGAGGTCGCCTACGACCTCTGCATCGTCGATGAAGCGTCTAAAGCGACCGCGACCGAGATTCTCATCCCGATGTCCCGAAGCAAGCGATCCATCATTGTCGGCGACCCCGAGCAACTCCCTCCGTTTTTTGAACAATTTGGCGACGAAATCCTGAACGAGTTCGAGGCTGAGGAGGTGCAGGCGACACTCCTCGACAGATTGTTGAACGAGGATACCGGCCTCCCCGCGGGATGCCGGGCCGGCCTGAAGAGCCAATACAGGATGATCGAGCCGATCGGCGATCTCGTCAGCACATGCTTCTACGGCGGAAAACTGAGGAGCCCGGTGAAGTCGCATGGGCTGAAGTTGTCCGCAGCCTTTCCCAAACCGGTAACTTGGTATTCGACCCAGGACCTGCCCGGTCGCTTCGAGGAGCCCGAAGGATTTACGTTCAAAAACCCAACCGAAGTCACCAAGATCCGCGAAATCCTGCTGCGCCTTCAGTTTGTAGCGAAGGCTCAAAAGGAACGCATATCCGTCGCTGTTTTGTCTGGCTACACGGCGCAGGTGAGGCTTCTCAATGAAATGATCGATCGGGGTGTGGCCGAATGGTCGTCCCTCGATATCTACTGCTCGAGCGTCGACGCCTTCCAAGGGCGTCAAGCAGACGTATGCATCTACTCGGTCGTCAGATCGAACGACCAGAAGGACCTCGGTTTCCTGCGCGAACGCCCTCGGCTGAACGTGGCCCTGTCGAGGGGTAAGAGCGGTCTCGTGATTGTGGGAGACAATTTCTTCTGCCGAAACATCCGAGGCAAGAATCCGTTCAAGGCGGTGATCGACTACATCGACAAAAACGAGCGAACCTGCAAGGCGGAGGAGCTTCAGTGACGCCAGAGCTCGCTGCGAGGAAGTACCAGTTCCGCGAGGGCTTTCACCTCGTCGATTACGGTGAGGTCGGACTGCCGATTTTCCGCTTGACGCTCGAAGCCATTACGATGGCGCCGCGGGTCATGCCCACCATCCAGGAATTCGCCATGCGCTGCTTAGCTTTGGGGGAGACGCACGAGTCCGACGTCGCCAACATGCTCGGGCTGAAGCTTGACGTCGTGGTCGGCGCCATGAACATGCTCATCTCCGACGGTTACGTCACCAGGCAGCCGAATAGCGACGGCTCCGACGTCTTTCATCTGACGGAGGCCGGCGAATTGCGTCTCGGAACCGACCGCTTGGAGATCCCCCAGGAGGAGATGATAGTCGTCGACTACGACGGCATCCGCCGAGGCCCCCTGCGCTTGACGGGTGAAAGCGTTGTTCGTCCCAGCCAACTTCAGGGCACCGGAGCCGTTCAGATCCGACCCTATCCGGCGGAGCCGCCGGGGATTGACGACTTGGCCATTCCGGACATCTCGAAAGTCATCCGACGACGGCGGAACGAGGACTTCCGGCGAACCGTGCTCTCGCTTAAACGCGTGGTCCGACGAAACAACCTCTTCCGGGAGGGTGTCGCACTCGTCTACGCCGCCGAAAAGTCCGACGAGATCCAGGTGGCGTTCGTCGTAGACGGCAAGCTGGCCGACGCGTATGAACTCGCCTTCGCGCGGCACGGCGGTCCCCGGAAGATGGGGTTCCTACGGGCGATTGCGGACACCGACTTGAGTAAAAAGCTCGAAAAGATGGTCGGCCGTCCCATGTACAGGAGCATGCCCGATCGCGACGCGATCAGATCGGTGCGAAAAAGGGAGGTTGATAGTCTGGTGGAGGTGGACTCGGTGAGAAGAGCTGCAGCCGGTTTGCAGCCGCGCGGCCCGAACCCCCCCGTCGCCGCCTTGGTAGCGGCCGAAGAACGTCAGGAGATCGCAAAGCACGAGTTGGATGCTTTCGAGGTCCGTCCCCTTTCATGCTACGAGCAATTCGAACTTCTGGACGAGGCCTTGAAAGTGGCCCGCAAATCGTTGGTCATCACGAGCGCCGGAATCCAGCCGTCCATCGTCACCGGAGCCAGGCTGCGCGAAATGGATCTATTGATCGGAGAAGGCGTCCAGATCGAGATCGAGTCCTATCTCGCTCCTCAGACCGAACCCCGCACCGGTGGCCGATACGATCCTCTGTCAGAATTCGCCCGCCGGGCTGCCAAGGGCGGATTGACGATCCGGAAAGGCCGGACGCAAGACTTCTTCTTCCTGGTCCAGGACGATGAACTGGCGGTCATCTCGACACGACCGTTCCTCGGCGAAGTCTCGCGCCGGACGGGCTTCATGCGTGTCCAAGGTCTCGTGACGCGTAAGCCGGCGTTCGTCGAAGAAATCAGGAGAATCGTGCTCGGCAGCAGCCGCCCGGTAGGACGACATGGCAACTGACCGGCCAGTGTGGACCGCTACTCACGTCGGCCGCGTGAGAAGCGCGAACGAAGATCTATATCTCGTCGGGAATCGGATTGGCCGCGATCCGATCGAATGCTGGTCTGGGACCCTCGCAGGCGGTCACGGCTGGGCCGTTATTGCGGACGGTATGGGCGGGCACGAAGGCGGCAAGATAGCCAGTCGCGTCGTCGTCGAGGCGATCGCAGGATCGATTGATCGCGCACGCGACGAAGCCGACGTCACGTCGATTATCACCAATGCCAACCGAAGGCTGTTCGAAGAGATGTTTTCCGGCGAGGGACGACCGGGGATGGGTACGACAATCGTAGGAGTTCTTTACTTCGACCGCGAAGCGCTGGTCTTCAACGTCGGGGACAGTCGCGCGTATGAGCTCCGACGAGGCCAAATGCTACAGTTGAGTCGGGACGATACGCTCAACGCGGATCGAGGTCGAAGAGGCGTTCGAAGCCACGCGCTCACCCAGTCGCTCGGTGGCACGACCAAACCACTCGCCTTGCGTCCCCACATCCGGCGCCTTCCGCTCGAGGACCATGTCGGCATTCTGCTTTGCTCCGACGGTCTCAGTGACATGGTCCAAGAGGACGAGATAGGACGCGTTCTCGCCGCGCACTCCGACGATCCGGCCGAGGGACTGGTGGCGGCCGCTCTCGACGCGGGCGGGAAGGACAACGTGACCGTGATCGTCATCGGTCCCAAGACGGTCGGCGGATAGCTCCTATCGAGTTCGCGTCCATTTTCGGTCGATAATCTCGGCCATCGCGGAATCCAGTTTCAACGCGCTCATCGGTTTCACCTCTCGCGGAAGTCCGGCTTCCTTCAGAATGCGCTGAAACCTCGACCAGCCGATCTCGTTCGACCGGCCGGCGGAATCTTCGGTGTAGAACCGGTTGAGGTCGGGTTCCGGATCTCTCAGCAACACCCGCACCCGCCGGGTGACGACGGGACGCTTTCGGTCTCGCCAATTGTAGATCCGGATGAGAGTGTCGCCAGGTCCGCACTCGCGGCCGAAGCGGGATTTCTTTCCCCAGCGAATCCAGCCGAAATCGTCCTCTTCCGTTCCCAGCCGCTCGTTCAACTCCCTGGTCCTGCGATCGATGCGCTTCTGCTGACGCTCTGTCGGACCTTTCTTCATCTCCTTCACGCCGAGGATCCAAGTCGCGTTTCCCAGTCTGCGGACTGGGTTCGATGTGCGTTGCTTACCGGTAAAATGACCGGTTCGTACCACCTCCATTGCGCAGAGCTTCCCGATTTCGCCGGCATTCAGCCTCGTTAGCGAGGTCGACAGTTTCTTGATGAACGCAGCTACTCCGGACACGATGACGGGGCTGTCGGTCATGACAGACGCCTCGATAAGGTCAGCTCCAGACATGTTCGCGGAGCCGACGATCGCATGCTTTCCGAATAGCGCGACCTTCGAATGCAGGCCCTGTCGACTGTAGATGACGACACCTGCGCCGTGCAGCTTGCGCAGCAGTTTGGCGTCCGTCTGTCCCGATCGGATGGCTCGAGTGGACGCGTCGGTAACCAGTTATCCGCCGGACAATCACAACTGCCGCAGTGCGGTATTTCGTTCGAACTCGCCGGCTTTCCGTGCCAATGGTGCATAATAGCCCAACCGGAGCTCGCATCACAGCGGGAGAACTGAATGGATTTCGACGATCTGATCACCGAGGTCGCACCCTCGCCTAATCGTCTTCGTCGATGCGACGGAGAGCGGGAGCGTCACCTCCACGAAGGAGCCGTCATGATGGCGTATGCCATGCACCTACTGCGGACTACGCCGGCCAGGGAGATTCTGATTCACCCGGACGGCGAGCACGGAAAGCGCTTCGACTTCGCCGGCTGGCTGGACCGGCACGGCTTCGAACGCATGACCCGCATGGGCAAGACCGGGTATGGCGGGGCCTACACCGAGCGAACCGGTCGGCGGATGGTCATAAATCCCAGATCGGGGCTCGGCGACGTCGTTGCCGATGTTGACGGCACGATCATTTCCGCCGAGTGCAAGGGCGGCATCATCAACACACGCCATTCCGGGCAGGTCTCGCGCCTGTATAAGGGACTTTGCGAAACCGTCGGCATGCTGATGACGGTGCCGTCGCGGGGCCGCCAGGTCGCCGTGGTGCCATACACCGACTCGACGTTGAGACTGGCGACCCGCCTGGCCCCGCGCTGCGCCGCGGCGGGCATTGAGATCGCATTGATGAAAAGCAGGGGCGAAATCTTCGACGTGCCTGCGGCGGAAGGTCGTCTTGATCCTTCACCGGCGCCTGTCGTTCCCATCGCATAGCGTCGATCGGCATGTCGACCACATTCGCCGCAAGGACTGCTCGCGGGCGCCCGCAGGTGGAGAATGATCTTCCCAGATTTGAAACCCAGTCTAAAGGAACCCTGGAATCTGCCGACGGCACCCCTTGATCTCAGCCGCAACGCCGCCCAAAAGTGAGGGGCTCGGGATCCTGGACCCGACCACCGGCCTGATCTCTGCTCCGCAGCGCGGCGAAGCCGAACGAGGGACCTGACGCTGCGGTCGTCCGGAATCCAGGAGCGAGCGCTTTAGGAGTGCCTGATGGCGGAAGTGACCTATTATGTCGCCCTGCCCTTCGTCGGAGCCGAGGACGGCATCGCGGCCGGCGAGGCTGTAGAATGCTTCAACCCGAATGCAGCCGTGATGCGCGCCGAAGCACTTTCGCGGAAGGCTGGCCGTGTCGGTGCGATCGCCTTCAGCCGAACGGGGGATCCCGCGACCGGCGAATTCGGCGATGCAACGGTGATCCGGAAGTTCGGCGAAGTACCGGCGATTTGAGCGCGTTGTGAAGCTCCGCTGCCAGAGGTCTCTTAGTGAAGGTGGTTGAATTTGTGGCGATATCGCCGCTATTCCGCTGCTTCACGATGCGCTACTCACCACTTCCCATATCGCCGACAACCGTCCCCGGGATCATTTTTCGGTTTCCGACCGTCGGCGGACTCGACTCAATGTTCCTGATATGTTCTATTTGCGGAATGAATCGACCCGCAAGTTGGCGCATGCCGAGCCCGAAGCTGATGGAGAAGCTTGCCGCTGGCGTCGGCCGGGAGCCCCGCAGGACACCGACTCCGGGCCCGGGCGATGCCCTGTCCCCCGAATATTGGGATGCCGTCCTGCGGGATTGCCTTGCCTACGCCTGTCCGGAGCCGCCGGGTCCGCCGGTCCGGACGCTGCGGCTGTCCGAAATTTCCCATCACATCCTGAGGGTCGGCTGTCGCCGCTGCGGCCGCTCGGTCGAGATCCAGAAGGCCGATGCGGTCCGCCTTTCCGGGCCGGCAGCGTTCTGGAAGTCCGTCGGTCAGCGGCTGCTCGATGACACCTGCAGGCGGCGGACGGGCCGGCTCGAGGAAGACGGCTGCTGGCCGGTGTTCGAATGAATGCGGTCGCGACAAAGCGCTGGGGATATCGAGGGCGGCGACCTCCGGTTGTCTCCGACAATCCAATAACGATTTGCGCGACGCGGTAGACTTCGCTGATTCGACCGGAGTGAGTTGTAAATATGGGCGCCTACCGTTTCGTGCATTCAGCCGACGTCCATCTCGATTCGCCGTTGCGCTCGCTCGCGCTACGCGATCCGCGACTGGCGGAATTCGTCGGCAACGCCAGCCGGCAGGTTTTCTCGCGTATCGTCGACTTGTGCCTCGACGAGCAGGTGAACGCACTCCTGCTCGCCGGCGACCTCTATGACGGCGAGCAGACTTCGATGAAGACTGCGCGCTTTCTCGCCGAGCAACTCCGCCGCCTAAATGCCGCAGGCATCAAGGTCTTCATTATCCGGGGCAACCACGACGCTCTGTCCAAGATAACGAAGGAACTCGTCCTTCCCGAAAACGTCCATTTGTTCGGCGGCCGGGCCGACGCCGTCGAGATTCCGCGGGATCGCGGAGAGACACCCATCGCGATCCATGGACTTAGCTTCGCCAGGCCGCAGGCCCCGGAAAGCCTTCTCGCCAAGTACCGGCCGCCCGTCGTCGGCGCCATCAACATAGGACTCATGCACACCAGTCTGGACGGTTCGCCGCCTCACGACGTCTACGCGCCGTGCAGCTCGGCGGACCTCCTCGCCTCGGGCTTCCGGTACTGGGCGCTGGGGCACATCCACAAGCGCTCGACGACCGAGGGCCCCTGCACCGTCGTGATGCCGGGGATTCCGCAAGGGCGCGACGTCGGCGAGCAGGGTCCCAAGTCGGTGACGTTAGCCAGCGTATTGGACGACGGGTCCGTCACCCTCGAGGAGCGCATCGTTGGGCTGGCGCAATTCGAACGCGTCGCCGTCGACGCCTCGGGGGCGGCGTCGTGGTCCGACCTGGCCGCTCGGCTCGAGAAGGCGCTCGGAGACGCGGCCGACAGATCGGCATCCGATCACCTCGTCGCGCGACTTGCCGTTTCCGGAACGACGTCCCTGGCTTGGACCATCCGGCGCGATGCCGATCTCCTGCGCGGCGAAGCCGAGGCCCGGGCGGAAGCGATAGGCAACGTGTGGATCGAGAAGATCGATACCGACTGCCGACGGCCGGCGGTCGGTTCGGCGGACAGCACTGATCCCGTCGAAACGCTGCGAAGGACGATGAACGACGAAATCGTCGGCTCCGAGGCCTTCCGATCCGAAGCGGACGGTATCGTCAGCGACCTGCTCGCGCAGTTGCCTCCAGAATGTCGACGCAGCCTGGCTCCGGACGACACCGGCCTGGACCTGCTCGTCGGCCGACTCGCCAGCGAGGGATCGGAGGAGGTGCTGGCGCGTCTCGCCGCAGGCAGCTCGCAGGAGGTGCGCTGATGCGCTTTCGAAAGCTCGGGCTTCGACGCTACGGCAAGTTCACCGATGCGGTCATCGATTTCGGAGAGCGCCCGGTCGGCGCGCCCGATCTGCACATCGTCTACGGACCCAATGAGGCTGGTAAATCCACCGCTCTGTCAGCGTGCATGGACCTGTTTTACGGCATCCACCATCAGAGCCGGTTCAACTTTCTGCACCCTTATCCGACAATGCGGATCGAAGCCGACCTCGAGATTCTCGGGACCGTCCGTAGCTTTTCCCGGCTCAAGCTGCCGCACAACAGCCTGCTGGACGATGCCGGCAATCCCGCCGCCGACGCCGTGCTGCTCGGAGAACTCGGAGGTCTCGACCGCAACGCGTACCAGACCATTTTCTGTCTCGACGACGCGACGCTTGAGGCCGGCGGCGAAAGCATTCTCGCAAGCAAGGGTGATCTGGGTCATCTGCTGTTCTCGGCGACGGCGGGGCTCGCCGATCTGAGCGAGCGGCTCGGCTCCGCGAGAGCGGAGGCGGAAGGGTTCTTCCGGTCGGGAAAGCGAACGGGGATCCTTGTCGACCTCAAGAAGGAACTCGCGGCCCTGAAGGAAGAGCGGGATCGGATCGATACGCTCGCGTCCGAATACTCGCGGCTCGTCATCGAGCGCGACGAAGCGTCCTCGGCCTACACCGGAGCTCTCGTCCAGCGCGGCCGCACGCAGGCCCGTATCGACGAGGTGCAACACTTCATCAATGCGCTGCCGAGGCTGCAGACCCTCCGATCTCTTCGGGCGGAGTTGCTACCGCTCGCCTCGTTGCCCGACGCGCCGTCGACCTGGGCCGACGACCTTCCGGCGTTGATGTTCCGGCAGACGAAGCTCGCGACGCAGACACAGACGGTCAGCGAGACTATCGGGAATCTGCGCTACGAACTCGAATGCCTCGTCGTGAACGCTTCCGCGTGCGGGCTGCAAAACCGCATCGAATTGCTGACGGAGTTGCGGGCGCGGTACGTCACGGCGGAAAAGGATCTACCCGACCGTCGTCTCCGCCTAGGCTCCGCCGAACAAACGGTCGCGCGGGTGCTGGCCCGCATCGATCATGCCTCGGAGCAGGATCCCGCACGACTTGTCCTGCCGGCGGCAGTTACCGGACCGCTTCGCGATCTGATGGAGCGCAGATCGGGCGTCGAAGCGGCTCTCGCTACGGCCGAAACGGAAGTCGACAAGGCGCTCGAGGCGTTGTCGGAAGCCGAAGCAAGGATTGACGACCGTGACGGTGGGTTCGACGAAGCGACGACCGGCGCATTGACGGCGGCCATCGCGATGGCCCGTCAGGCCGACGACGTGGCACGATCGCGCGCGGCCGATCGCATATGCCGAGCGCGCGCGGACGAACTCGCCGACCGCCTGATCGAACTGCTTCCCTGGACCGGCGACAGGAACACGCTCTGCGCGGCATCCGTGCCGACGCAAGACCAACTTCAGCGTTGGGCATCGGTCGACGCGGACCTTTCTCTTGAAATCGCCTCGCGGCAAGGCGAGGAGGATCGCCTCGCTGCCGAGGCCCGACGCCTGGATGCGAAAATCGATGCACTCCGTTCCGTGGTCGGCGTCGTCAGCGACAACGACGCCGGCGAAGCTCGGTCCGCCCGCGAAGCCGCCTGGGCCATTCACAAAGCGGAGTTGCATGCAGAAACGGCCGTCTCGTTCGAAGCCGCGATGCGGAAGCTCGATCTGATCACGGAGCAGCGCTTCAGTCATACAGCTCGCGTCGCGGAATTGAACAGTGCCCTGCTGGAACGAGCAGAGGCGCGGGCGGCTCTGGAGCAGACCGGACGAGAATTGCAGGCGAGCCAGCGGAAACGCGCGGAATTGGCCGAAGACATCGAGAGGGCCCTTCGCGCGATCGGACACGGTCTCGAAATCGGCATCGGGCTTGCCGGGTTAAGCCTGTGGATACGGAAGCGCGAGCGGGCGATCGAGGCCAACGGAAAACTGCTGACGGCCGAACGGGAATGTCGTGAGGCGCAGATCGAAGCGGCCAGTACGCGGGAGCGGATCGCCAACGCGATGCGTTCGGCGGGCGTCGACATCTCCCAGGCTGACGACGTCGCCGCGATGCTGGCGGCCGGCCAGGCGGCGCTCGACCGCGCAGTCGACGCCAAGAACCTGCGGGCGACAATTGAGGATCGACGGCGCGACCTTAGATTTCGTGAGAAGAAACTCGGCCACGCCCGGCTGGCGGAGGAAGTGTGGAGCAAGGACTGGAAAGAGGTCTGCGGGACCTGTTGGCTCGGGCAGCGCGAAATCCGACCTACGACGGCCGTCGTGCGTGAAACGCTGGAAGCGCTCTCGGAATTGGACTCGACTCTGGAAAAACGAGCGGAGTTGATTGACCGCATCGCAAAGATGCAGCGCGATCAGATTCAGTTCGGGACCGAAGTCGATGCGCTCGCCGCTTCGGTCGGGCTTTCACCGAGTCCAGACACCCTCGGACTTTGCCAGAACGTGATGGACTGCATCGCGACCGCCGCGAAGACGATCGACAGACGGCTGGAGATGGAATCGCGGCTCGCGGTCGAGCAGGACAAGGCGCGCGCGCTCGCGGACGAAACCGCGGAAATGCAGGCGCAAGCGAGCCTGATGATGGGTCACTTCGGAGTCGGATCCTTGATGGAGGTCGACGCTCGCCTGCGCGCGCTCGCGCGCAAGTCCGATCTCGAGGCGCGATCGATCCAGGTCCGCGACGAACTGCTCGAGGGGATGCAGGTGGAAACCATCGAGCAGGCCGAGACCATCCTCGAGAAAATCGATCGGGCCTTGTTGGAGGCCGAGATGATCGTTCTGAAAAGCCGCTTCGAAGACGCGGACGCCCGGAGCCGCGACCTTTTCTCCGCACGGAACAGGGCGGACGACAAGATAAGCGCCGTCGGCGGCGATGCCGCTGTGGCAATCCTGGAAGCAAGACGGCGGACTGTCTTGCTCACGATCGAAGACAGGGCGTTGGCATATCTCCGGCTGAAGCTCGGGACCGCCGCAGCAGACAGGGCCCTGCGGGCCTATCGCGACCGTCATCGGAGTTCGATGATGACGCGCGCGTCGCAATCCTTCGCGCTGATCAGTCGAGGTGCGTACTCGGAGCTCGTCACCCAACCGTCGAACGGAAGCGAACTCCTGATCGCCAAGGGATCCGACGGCGGTTCGAAGATCGCTTCCGAGCTGTCGAAAGGCACGCGGTTCCAGCTGTATTTGGCGCTGCGCGTAGCCGGGTATCACGAATTCGCACGAGCTCAGGTCCCCCCACCATTTTTCGCAGACGACATCATGGAGACGTTCGACGATTTTCGAGCTGAAGAAGCCTTTCGTCTGCTCGCTGGCATGGCCGCCACGGGACAGGTGGTCTACTTCACCCATCACCGCCATCTCTGCGAAATCGCGATGGCCGTCGAGCCGATGGCGATCGTCCACGACCTTCAGTCGGGCACACGCGTCCGAGCCACTAGCAGGGCTGCCTAGTTCGCCTGGACGCTCCGCCCATGCGCACTTGAAAACGAGGGCGTCCGGATGGGCCCGAAGCACCACCCGACGCCGTTATCCGGAGGAGACCGCAAGGCCCTGCAGAAGGAGCTTGGGAAGGCGCGGGCGATGACGAACATCCTCGCAGCGCAGTCGGCCGAGATGCGAGCCAAAGCCGAAAGCATGCTGCAGCAGGCCGATCGGCTGCTCTGCGAAAGCTGGAACGAACGGATGTGGTCCGACGGCGAGCCGATCGATCCATCGCCGACCATCGACCAGGCCGTGAACGGCGGCTTCCCATGGCTGGAGATCCGATGCGCGCGTTGCAAGACGCCGAGCGACGTCGACCTGGCCGGCATGAAACACCCGCCGACTACCTTCGTGCACGATCTCGCAAGCCGTCTGCGCTGCCGGAAATGCTCGAAAGCGGGCCGTCGTCCGTCGGCGACCCTGCTACAATTGGCCTGGCAACCGCGCCACCCTCGAACCGAAGCCTGAACGATGTGCAATCTCTACTCAATCACGACCAACCAGGCCGCGATCATCGCGCTGTTCCGCGTGGTCAACCGGTATGTGGGCAACCTGGCGCCGATGCCGGGCGTGTTTCCCGACTACAAGGCGCCGATCGTGCGCAACGGGCCAGGCGGCCGCGAGCTCGCCACGGCGCGGTGGGGCATGCCGTCGTCGTCTAAGGCGCTGATGGATGCCACCAAGAAGCGGGCCGAAAAGCTGCAGACCAAGGGCAAATCGGTCGACTTCAAGGAACTACTCCGGATGGAGCCCGACGGCGGCACGACCAACATCCGCAACGTGAAATCCAAGCACTGGACGCGATGGCTGGGAGTCGAGAACCGTTGCGTAGTGCCGTTCAACTCTTTCAGCGAGTTCAACAAGGCCGAGGGCGGCGATATCTGGTTCGCGCTCGACGAAAGCAGGCCTCTCGTGTGCTTCGCTGGGATCTGGACTCGCTGGACGTCCGTCCGAAAGGTCAAGGAAGGCGAGACCACCAACGACCTCTACGCATTCCTGACGACCGAGCCGAACGCGGAGGTCGGCGCGATCCATCCGAAGGCGATGCCGGTGATCTTGACGACGCCGGAGGAGGTCGAGACGTGGATGACGGCGCCTCCGGACGAGGCCTTGAAACTGCAGCGACCGCTGCCGGACGGCTCGCTCCGGATCGTCGCGCGCGGCGTCAAGGAGGATCCGCCCGGGCCGGTGGCGTGACCGGCGAGAACGACGACCAGGCGAAGCGGGCGCCTCGTCAGCGGAAGATCATCCACGTCGACATGGACGCCTTCTACGCATCCGTGGAGCAGCGGGACAATCCGGATCTTCGTGGCAAGCCGGTCGCCGTCGGCGGATCCCGCGAGCGCGGCGTCGTGGCGGCGGCGAGCTACGAAGCCCGGAAGTTCGGGGTCCGATCGGCGATGCCGTCGGTGACGGCGAAGCGGCAGTGCCCGGACCTGATCTTCGTGAAACCGCGCTTCGAGATCTACAAGGCCGTCTCGCAGCAGATCCGTGAAATTTTTGCGGAACACACGCCGATCATTGAGCCGTTGTCGCTCGACGAGGCGTATCTTGACGTCACGGAAAACCTGCGGGGAATTCTTCTGGCGCGCGACGTCGCGCTCGCGATCCGCGCCAAGATCAAGGAGGTGACCGGCCTCAACGCTTCCGCCGGCATCTCCTACAACAAGTTTTTGGCGAAGCTCGCCTCCGACCACCGCAAACCCAATGGCCAGTACGTCATCACACCGGAGATGGGACCGGCGTTCGTCGAGGCGCTGCCGGTCGGCAGATTCCACGGCATCGGACCGGCGACGAGCGCGAAAATGAATTCGCTCGGCCTCCACACGGGCCTCGACATGCGCAATCAGACGCTGGAATTCATGCAGGCCAATTTCGGCAAGGCCGGCGCATACTACTACTGGATCTCGAGGGGCGTAGACAACCGAGAGGTCCGCGCAAACCGGATCCGGAAATCCGTTGGCGCGGAGAACACGTTCTTCAGCGACCTCACCGACTTCGACGCTATGGCCGTCGAACTGCAGCCGCTGATCGACAAGGTGTGGGGGCACTGCGAAGATAAGGGTTCGCGAGGCCGGACCGTGACGCTGAAGGTGAAGTTCAACGACTTCGAGATCATCACACGCAGCAAGTCGGTACCCGCCGCGGTCTCGAGCCGGAGCGACCTCGAACGCCTGTCGATTGCCCTGCTGCGAAACGAGATGCCAATTCCCAGACCGGTGCGCCTCCTGGGGGTCTCGCTATCCTCGCTGCAAGACGACGAGCAGGACGAACCGCAACTCGGCCTGCCTATCTGAGGAAGCGGGTATGATCGGCATTTCAACTCTATCGGAGCGTGAACGCGACAAGACGTGCCCTGCTCTGCCCGGTGATTTGGGTGTCCCGGCACGGAGCCGTGCAGATCATGAGAGCCGCGAAACGCTGACCGACATGATGAGCTTGGACTAGTACATGCATGTCGCCGAGGCCTGGGACTACATGCCTGGAGAGGACAGTTGCCCCTTCGAACCAAAGGCGTCCGACTGGGGATGGTTCGAAGGCCGGATGGTCGCGCTCGAGCGGCGTGGGAGGCCGACGAACCTACTTCCGCTTGAGTCCCTTGAACGAGCTTTGCCTCAGCAGCCCCTCGGAAGTGATGTCCCGATACTCCACGTCCGCGACGAACATCGGCTCAACCCACGTGGCCTTCGGTTTCGTGACCGGCTTCGTCAGCTTCGATTTCGGGCTCACCACGGTATCAAGTTGTTCCCTGATCTGGCTCGAGACAGTTCTCGACCAGCCGGTCCCGACCTTGCCCATGTAGACGAGATCTTTCCCCTCGCGTTTTCCGAGGTATAGCGCAGCCACCCCGCTCGGATCCTTGACGAAGCCGATGACCGGAAATTTGCCCTTCTGAACGGTCTTGATCTTCAGCCAGCCTTCGCTGCGATCGGAACGGTACGTAGCCTGGGCATTCTTCGAGACTATGCCCTCGAAATTCAGCTTCGCGGCGTGTTCGAACATCTCCCGCCCGTCGCCTATCAGGTGCTCGGAGTAGACGACCGGAAGTCCGATGTCGTTCTCCCCCAGGAGATCGGAAAGCATCTGCTTGCGCTCCACCTGCGGCAGTTTCCGAAGGTCGCCGTCGCGCCAGAGAAGATCAAAGGCGTAGTAGACCAGACGATCCTGTTTGCCCGCAGCGAGTTCGGCCTGGAGCTCGGAGAAATTGGTGCGGCCCTCATGAATTACCACCACTTCCCCGTCGAGTATCGCCTGGCCGGGAATGTCCAACGCGCCGGCGATCAAGGAAAACCGCTTCGTCCAGTCCAACCCGCTGCGGGTGAACACCCGCTGCTTTTTCTTATCGAGATGGACTTGGACCCGGTAGCCGTCGAACTTAATTTCGTGGAGCCACTGGGCGCCGGACGGGGCCTTGGCCTTCAGCGTGGCGAGTTGCGGCTTGATGAATCCCGGCATGGCCGCCGGGGCGGCCGCCGCAACAACTTTCCGCGCACCCTTGGTCATTACTCTACTCAAAACGCCAGCTTATCTAGAAAACGTTAAGGAAGCAGGAGGAGCCCACGACCCAGAGCGTGCGCCGGGTGCCGCTTGTCGGCGGCGCAGGGGGCGGCAGGAGGGCTTGCCAGTATTCGCCGGCAAATGGCTCACCTGAAGCTGGATCGTCGATTCTAGGGGCGGCTACGGTGCAAGGCCGTTCCATCTGCCTGGCAGCGACATGCGTCACGGTGTTCTTCTGGAGCGTCGCGTAGTGTCGGATAGGATGGCCACATGACCAACTCTCCCGAAATCGAACCTTCGCGTCAGCCTCGATCCGGAAACCTTGTTGGCCCAGGCAAGGCCGCCCTGCTGCAGGCGATCGACGAAACCGGCTCGACGTCGACGCTGCGACCAGATTGACGATCGGTAGCCCAGCTGTTCCGCGCGCCCCGGACGGGGGCCGGCCGGCGGTCACGGCCGATGATGTCCTTCGCCCGATCGGCGACATGTATCGCTTGGCCTCGGCGGCGGTCGATATCGAGGCGGACGAACTGGCTCGCCGAACCCGGCGGGTTTCCGATCAGTTGCGGCTGCGCAGTCGGTTGTGGCGGCGCCGCCGCCAATCTCGGGCCGATACGGACCATCGACCGCCGAAGAGGTAACTGCCTTGTTCCGGCGATCATTTTGCCGGGGAAGAAGCAGAGAGCCAACCGCTTCGGAGTTGACGAGACGCAATTTTCACGAACAAACTGCTATGTGCAGTTGCAGTTGCAGTTGCGTCGGCGTTCCTTTCCACCAAAGCCTGTTCATTAACTTCATTCCCTGCAAACGCCGAAGCGGCCCGCTGCCCTAACCCGCCAGCCGACCCGGACGTTCATGCCTTTACCAGACTTCAACATCGACGGTGTACTGCCTCCCTTCGTGGGTGCCGATGGACCAGGCGGCCATTTCGACGATTTGTCTCCCTACAAGGTCTCGGTCCTCGACGTCGTTCAAGGCCTCGCCTTCAGTGACGGGCGGAAGTCGATCCTGCGGGGGTGGTTACTACATCGAAAGGCGCTGCGGGCGATCGGCTTCAATGACGGATTTCAGTGGATCGATGGAAGCTTTGTCGAAAAGGGCAAGGAACCGAAGGATATCGACGTCGTGATGTTCTTCCGACGGCCATCGAACGCAATGACCCCGATGGCGTTGGCGCGGCATCGACAGGCCAACCTCGCGGTATTCAGCAGGGCCCAAGTTAAAGCTGCCTTTCACGTCGACTTCATGCCGATTGATCTCCAGGGAACACCAGAGGTCCTGGTGGATTTAACTCGATATTACACCGGCCTGTTCTCCCACCGCAGGGAGAACTTCCTCTGGAAGGGCATGCTTCAGGTGCCGATGGACGGGTCGGACGATCAAGGCGCTTTGGATTTTCTGGGTCTTGAGCCAACGGTATCCAGCGCAGCAGTGGGATCCGCATCATGAGCACCGTTCGAAAGTTGGAACGAGACTTCCTGCGGGCGGACATCAATTCGGTCGATGCCTTGATGAAGCATCTTGGCGATGAAGATGTCATGGCTCGCTTCGGTCTCGAGGAGAGATTGGCGGAACTACAGGGTGCGTTGGCGGGATTGGAAGAAGCACCTCCGGAAACCTCGGCTTCGGCCGCTCTCTTCTTCGGCGGCAAGCCCGTCGTTGGGTCCCTCGGTATCGAGAGCGAATTTGCAAGCGCCGCGGTCGGGCAATTTCAAGATCTTGTTGCGAAGGTTCTCGCGCACGACACCGGCAACTTGGCGGAGCGCGGCACCGTACCTCGAAAGACGTCGTCGACACTTCATATTACCAATATTGTGCGAGGTTCATTCGGCTTTCTGTTGGAAGAGGTTCGGCCGCAACTTCAGATTTTGGATACGTCCTTGAAGACGGCTGTCGACGAAGCCACGCGACTTTTGGACGCATTCGGTGAAGAGGATGAGGAACAGTTCCGAACCGCGGTGGAAGACATCGATCAGCGTGTGCTCGGGACCACGCGCGATTTCTTCGACCTGATGCGCCGCAGCGGCGCGACGATGCGATTGGTCGCGGGGGAGACCGATCGAAGCTTCGCCGCGGAAGCTGTCGCGCGCGCTGCAGAGCGTGCCAAGACAACGACGATTGAAGATCTGGACGATACGGTAATAGGTCAACTCGCCGGTGTCTTGCCGGAGTCG
Organism: Afipia sp. MLSD5-FHT05B12; assembly: GCF_058793355.1. Lineage (NCBI taxonomy): Bacteria > Pseudomonadati > Pseudomonadota > Alphaproteobacteria > Hyphomicrobiales > Nitrobacteraceae > Afipia > Afipia sp. MLSD5-FHT05B12. The sequence goes on along the minus strand of NZ_JBXAFS010000016.1, from coordinate 36,053 downwards.
CATCAATTCGAATTCAGAGCTGGCGCGGACCGCGGCACTATTCGCGGGAAAGTTCATCGAGAGCTGACGCCTCATCAGCTTGCGCTGTTCAACAAGGAATACGTCAACGTAAACGCCCGCGCGGTCCTGAAGGTCAAGCGCGTCCTGAGGAACGACATCATCGTCAGGGAAGGCTACACCTTGATGTCGATCGAGCCGACGTCGGAGTGAGACAGGCTGACGTTAGTCACACCATTCGACGCGTCCGGCGCGAAGCCAGAAATGCGATCGGCAACCGGTCTGAAGCCAGACCGAGGGGCGCAAGCTGGGGCGGCCTTTAGCGTCCGTCCTGAGGTCCCAGCGCGGTTTGGCCTCCGGAATCACAAGAAGCTCGATCTTCTGCCCGCAGCCACAGGGGCAATTGAGGCCGACGCACCAATCCTCTTCGCCTTCTCGCGCGAGCATGAGATCTCGCTTTGGCAGGCGCTCCGGCAGGCTGTCGCCCTCAACGATTATCAGGTGCCGGCGGGGACCGAACTTTTCCCTCGCGCGATCCCACGGTGTCCAAATCCTACGCAACCAAGGCGGGATTTTCATTTGTTGGATCCCTTCGGCAGACTCAGGATGGGCAAGCCAAGCAGGGGCTCCTTGTCGCCGCGTCCGAGAATTGGGTTGGCTGCTGAGGTGAAATCTGCTTCTGCCTGATATTCTTCACGACAGTCGGCCAGGCTGAACTCTGTCCGCGCATATAGCTGATTGGGTTCGAGACGAAACGGATACGCCCTGGCGATGAACTCGTTCACGCAGGCAGACGCAGCACGCATGTTCAGCGTGATGACGGACGGAGCCTGTTCCATCACCCCTTTGATGTAACCCGCTTCCAGTTCCTGACGGTGAGCATCCGGCGCTGCGGCTCTCAGGTACTCCGCTCTGAGGCTTTCCGGAGAATACACGCCACGATCCTGCAACGTCGAGCGCCCTGGCTGCACATAGTCGATACGCCCACAGACGTCGGCAATGGCGACGCCTTCGCCTTCCTTGGTCTTGCGGGTGGGAATAACGACTCCGACGTCAAACATCGGGATCAGGAATGCGCAGCTGATAAGGTCCGCGATTTGCCTCGCTTCCAAGGTATCGACACAGCAAAACAGGACATCGCACTGGCTCGCTGCGAGAACGGCCTCGCGGGTCAGGATCGAGGCTGGCACCGGGGAAGCGACACCCTTCCCTCTGTAACCGGCCACGGCGTCTGCGAACATCTCAACCTTCAAACGATGGCTTTCTGCATCGATCAGCGTGGAATTCAGGATGCGGTTCAGGTTCCGGAATTCGACTTTGTCGAAATCGATCAGCGAGATGTGTCCAAAGCCCAAACGTGCAATCTGTTCACCGCTGACCGAACCAGTGCCGGAGACGCCGATTACAGCGGCGGACAAGCGGTTGAGTTCAGAGGTCATGCCCGACGTGAACGCGATCGGGCGGCGGGTTGCTTGGCCAAGCATGGCATCGCTATCCCACCAAAACAGCAGGTCGTGACCCGCAACATTGACGAGATCCACCGGACGTCGCTGCAGGCTGCTGTCGTACAGGCGGGCACGGACTGCGCCGTCAGGCGTCATGATCGCGGTGCCGTGCAACTTGCCGAGCGCCTGAAACAGGCTTGGAATAACAGCCCGGTCGCTGGCGTCGTCGGCTCCGGAAAATGCGTATAGGCCGCCTGGATGCGAGTGAATGAGAACGATCGTCAGGTCGTCAGCTTCTGCCAGATCGATCGCCTTCTCCAGGTACGCGCCGGGCCAAAGGATCGAGTCCTTTTCCCGCACCTTGCACTCTTCGTCCGGGACCTTAAGGACTTCCCGCACCAAGAGGCGCAGCCGGGGTTCTGGCGTCTTCGCGCAAAGGAGGATAGCCGCCGATTCGAGACCGTCGCCCGGAAACAGGTGTGCTTTTACCAACTCGTGCAGCACACCTGGGAAGGTCAGCGTTGAAGAGGTCATTCGCCGATCTCTTTCGCGACGGCGGACTCCACCATGGCAAGCTGGGTCACAACATTGTCCACGGTGGGGTTCCACGGGCGGTGTCGGGACCATCCGTTGAACGGGGCTCCGCGAATGACCGCATTCTGATTGGCCCGGTCGATCGCCCTTCCCGAGGCCAGCTTCAGCGGCGGGTTCGTGTAGAACATATCGATCTGCGCGGTCGGATACGTCGGCGGGATAAGCAGGGCGAGGGCTACCGAGCGCGAGGTGTAACCGGCCGGCACCGGATAGTTGTTGATCAACAGCCAGCGGACCGCGCCCTCGATCACCGTCTCCCAGTGGTAGCCCAGCGAGTTGAGATAGGCTTCATCGACGTCCAAGACTGCGAATTCACGCTTCGGCGAAGCGACCGCTTCGCCGTTGTGAACGCCTGAGGGAGTCAGCCGGAGCTTTTCGATGCCGGGCGTCCGCAGATCAACGGTGTCGTTCAGCGTAACCGGCTTCTTCGGCTGGCCCTGAACGATGAGGAAGATCTGCCATCCCTGGTCCGGATTGAAACCTGCATCGATGAGAGCCTGCCTGACGACGATCGTCGGCTGATGCAGCTTCAGAACAACGCCCTGCACGTTCAGCTTCCACGTCGGCTTGCGGCTGACGAACGCTTCGATGCCGCCCTTGCCGAGGTCGATCAGGTCGCGGGCATCGATGACCCGGTACGGCTCGTCCGTCCTGGTGAGGAGCAGCTCGTCCTCGGGGCTCACCTTTCCGAGCCTGCGCACGACAGCACCCGAGATCAGCCGGCTGGGCCACTCGAAGCGCTCGCCGTTGACCGTCAGAAGGTAGAGCCTGTCGGTTTCCACCACCACAAAGCGACGATCGCCGCGGGTCAAATCGACCGTCTCGGTCGGGCGGATATCCTCGAGTTCGCCGTCCGGGAGGAAGTACAGCACCGTCGCCTGCTGCGCCCGAGTGAACCCGGCTGCGTGGGCGATTTGGGCGCCGGTGGGCGTCAGATCGCCGATAACCACCTGACGGAACACAAGATTTTGATCAGCGACTTCGATCGTGTGCTCCGCCACGCGGTATTCCGGAGCAGTTTCCTGGACGGTCATAGCTTTCTCCAATCTCCGGACGAACCGGCTTTAGGGTTACGCTAATATGACCGTGCTTGCTTAGTTTGTCAAGCAAAACTTAGCATGCTTGCAAAACTTAGCAAATAGCCTATGATTTGACTAGGTCGGGACGAGCCCGACCTCCTGGGGAATGGAGGATCAATGGCAGATGAGAAACTTGATGAACCCAATAAGGCCGAGAGCCTCGGGCGCTACCTGAAGAGCGCCAGGTTAGGAAGCAATATGACGCTGCGGGAAGTCGAGGAAGCTACCGGCAAAGAGGTGTCGAACGCCTATCTCTCGCAGCTCGAGTCCGGAAAGATCATGAAGCCTTCCGTGCATGTGTTGTACGCCCTTTCGACTTCACTCGGCGTCCCGTACGAAACGCTGATGGAGCGCGCGGGGTACATCGTTCCTTCCGGCCAACGGGCAGAAGGGCAGAAGCATGGAAAGGCAGCGACTTATTCGATCGACAATCTTTCCGCCGACGAAGAAAAGGAATTGCTGGACTACCTCAACTACGTGCGCTCGAAGCGGAAATAACCATGCGAAGGCCGGACGATTGCAACTTAACGCCCGGCCAGCTGGCCAACATCAGGAAAGAAGCCGAGCGCGCGCTGCGGGAAGCAGGCGCGCTCGGTGTGTTTCCGACGCCCGTCGATCGCATTATGACGGTAGCGAAGGTTGAAGAGGTGCCAGAGGATCTAATGTCACCGGGTTTACTTGCGAAAATCCGGTCGACCGCGGAAAACGCCGGCGGACTTTTGAAGCGCGCGCTTTCGAAGGTCATGGGGCTGTTTCATGCAAGCGCCGGCCTAGTTTACCTCGACCAAAGCTTGATCGAAGTAAAGAAGCGGTTCGTCCGTCTTCATGAATCCGCTCACGGTTTCCTGCCGTGGCAAAGGCCGCTCTACGCAGTCGTCGAGGACTGCGACAAATCTCTCGATGCCCACGCGGCAGACCTTTTCGATCGCGAGGCCAACGTTTTCGCATCGGAGGTCCTTTTCCAGTTGGACGCGTTCAGAGACATGGCGGAGGGCAAGCCGTTCGAGGTTTGGACGCCGGTCAGGTTGGCCAAGAATTTCAATGCATCGATCTACGCCTGTATGAGGCAATACGTGTCGAAGAACCACCGCGCTTGCGCCGTCGTTGTGCTCGACATGCCGGAAGCGATCGAGGGCGACGGGTTTCGCGCTAATCTCAGACGGCCGGTCCAGTCTCCGTCATTCACCGAAACCTTTGGCGACGACATGTGGAAGGCGTACTACACGCCGGCGGATGACATTGGCCGACTAATCCCTCAAGGCAAGATGAGATCATCCGGCAAACGAAACTTGGGACTTGTTGATCGAAACGGAGCCCGGCACGAATGTATCGCGGAATCGTTCACGCAACGACATCAGGTATTCGTGCTGATTCACTCTGTAAAGACGTTGACAGCCAAGTTTGCGCTGCTGCCCGGTTGGTCAAATTGAGATCGCGTCTGCCCGGTCGCGCTCGCCCCAGCCCCGCGACAGTCGCTTCTTGACGTCGTTCCGAGCCAGCACCTTCTCGCAGAGCTCCCATCGTTCGCCCTTCGGGACGACGTCGCCGGCGTAGCGCAGATCGAACGCATTGGCCCGGGCGCGGCGGTTGGTGTAGTTCTTCAATTCCGCCTCAAGCCTCTCTTCATCCTCGATCCAGTCGTCGTCGATGACGTCGGGCAACGTCCCGAAGATGTCGAAGCGGTCCTTCATGCGGGATGACAGCTTCGCGTAGACCTTCTCGTCGACAGTCGGTTGAGCCGAGCCGTGGTAGAGGAGATTGAGCATGTCCACGCGGTCTCGGCGCTGGCCGAACCGTTTGATGCGGCCGATGCGTTGCTCGAGCCGGGAAGGATTCCACGGAAGATCGACGTTGATTAGGGTCCCCAGCGTTTGGAGGTTCAGGCCCTCGCAGGCGGCGTCGGTGGCCACGATGAGCCTGATGGTGCGTTCCTTGACGGCTCTCTTGATCTGTTCGCGTTCGACACTCTTCCATTCGCCGTTGATGTAGATGCCCGACTTCCCGGCGCCGGCGTAGACCGCCACCGGCTCCCGCGTGAGCCGCCCGGTCAGACCCTCCGCAATCCATTTGGTCGTGTCGAAATACTGGCTGAAGATGATGCAGCCGAGTTCCAGCCACCGGCGTTCTTCCAAGAAGTACAGCACGGCGTCGAACTTCGGGTCCGTGGGATGGGGTGACAGGACGTCGATGATGGTCTGAAGGTGCCGACGCTCCTCGTCGATCAGGCTCAGGCCCTCGTCGCCCAGCTCGAGTTCGAGCTCCTCATCCTCCAGGGACCGGCCGGCGAGCAGCTTCTCGGCGGTAGCCAGGCCGCTGGCATAGCTCGAGCACAGCCGCTGCAGCATCAAACTGCGCATGAAGCCGGCCGACTTCTTCCGCTTGCTGAGCACCTTGGTAAATTTGTCGGCCGCCTCGTACGCCAGGTCGAACGCGTGCGGCGTCGCAAGACCCAGACCGCTGAACATCGGTGGCATGTGGGAGCCTGGCAGCGGATGGATGTCGACCGGAATTCTGGGAAGCAACCCCATGCGCTCCAAGGTCGACCGCTTCCGCAGCACCACGTGCCGCACCACCGGGTTGTTGCGCTGGAAGAAGCCGAGGTCGCCCTTCGGTGTCAGGACGTCGTCTACGAACTGATCCCGGCAGAACGCGTCGTTGATGTCGCTGAAACTGGCCTGGCTGACGAAACGGCTCGTTGGAAGCTGGATCGCCTCTCGGACGAACCCGAAAATCACCTCGTTTTCGGCCGCTGCGGGCAGCGGGTTGCGGAACAGCGACCACGCCTCGCGTTCGGTGCTCACCTTCTCCTTGCCGGTAATTACCGGGACGGCCTTGTCGGTGGACCGCCATTCGCTCCAGGCGTCTCCGATGACCTGTTCAGCCCCCATCCCGAGGATCTTGAGAAGGTCCCACATGTCCTCGACATCGGTCTGGATCGGCGTCGCCGTGCCCAGTAGAACGTGCCGCGCCCGCTTGGCGATCTCGAACATGAAGTCCAGGAGGTTGTTGGCGATGCGCTCTTTCTCCGCCGGGTCCTCTTTGCCGCGGGCCCGGTGCGCCTCGTCCAGGATGACCATCCCGAACGACTTGGACATCAGGTGCTTCCGCTCTTCCGTGTTGTGGAAGATCAGGCCGGTCGACACGAGCGCGATCTGGCGTGGGCACTTGACGACGCCCGCAGCGCCGATCGACGGCATCGGGATCTCGTCCGGATCCAGCCGCCAGGCTTTTTCGGTCGAAAGCCACACCGCCGAGGGGATGTTGAGGCGGTCTTTGAGCTCGATCTGCCATTGAGTGGTGAGCGTCGCTGGACACAGGATCAGGACGGGGCCGTCCCCCAGCAGGGCCGAGACCAGGGCGGCGCCGGCGAGCGAAAGGGTCTTGCCGACCCCCACCTCGTCCGCGAGCAGGAGGCGGACGCCGCCGTAGGTTTCGCGGTGTTCCAGGAACAGCGAAACGAACGCCCGCTGCCAGGGCATCAGCTCCTCGCCCTTGCGGTAGATGTCGGCTTCGACCAGGGCGGCCGGCGCCACCTCCGACGGCTTGAGGTCCGCCAGCTGGACCTCGACCCGCCGGGCGCTGCGGCCGATCTCCTCGATGATCGCGTCAGGCAGCGGCTTGCCCAGTTCCCAGAGGTAGTCGAATTCGTCCTCGACCCAAGCGACCCCGTCGGCCGAGGTGTCCTCCCAGACGAATTCGTAATTGGCCGACCAGCCTTCCCGGGTCTCGTTAAGGCTGCCCATGAAGGCCGAGGACGTCCCGTCCGGACGGTAGATGACCCCGGCCTTGCCATGGACGAAGGGCGCATGCTTCCGGGAAACCACACGGATCTCAACGTTGCCCCGGGTCAAGATGTCGTACAGCCGCTGGTACCGCGGCCGGCGGAAGAAGCTTTCCACGGCGTCGTCGACATCGTTCCACTTCTCTTTGAGGAGCTGCTCGCGGGCCTTTTGAGCGGCGTCGATGTCCAGCTGATCGAGGTCGGAATTGCAGACGATGCGTACCTTGCCGATCGCTTCGATCTCCTCGTTGATGAGGTCGAATATCGAGGACCGGAAGTAGCCGGCGATCCGGCGATACTCCGAAGCGCCCTTGAGCTGATCCTTCAGATAGACATGGGACAGCCGACCGAGCCTGGACGAAAAGCGCTGGAGATTGCCGCCTCCGACGAGACTGGTGGAGCGGCCCAGCGAATTCACGTCCATCGTCTGTTACCCTAGGCGTTCATTCCGGATCAGGCCGTGAAGGATACGCGCTGCGCGTGATTCTGTCTCGTCCACAGCCTCCCGCTTTCGGGCAATGTACTCCGCGATCGCGGCCAGGTCGTCGCGCTTGTTGTGGTAGCCCGGCAGCAGATCCTTGAGGTGGGAAAGCACGTCGTCCCCCTCCACGTCGTTTTCCAGTTCGAAGATGGCGTATAGCGCCGCGCGGGTCACCGAAGGACCGAACTCGGGTACTTCGAAGCTGTTTTTCTTGAACTCTTTCGCTGTTCGTAACCGGGCCTTGTTCGGCTCCATGCTCCCCATTAGGGCGCCGTAGTCGCTCACCCGGAATGCCTTCGCGAAATTCTGGTAGTTGTCGAGCTTTCGGAGCGACGTAGTCTCGATGTCCATCATCTTAAAATAGAAGCGCTCCGCACCCGTCAGGCTCTCCCAGAGCTTCGGAGCCATATTCTCGGGTACCATGTGCTCATTCGCCACCTGAACCGCAAAGTCGATGATCTCGCCGACCAAGTTCTTCTCGCCCGTGCGACGGGGCCGGAGAGCTTCCTTCGTCATGTCGGTGCCGTCGATCTTCTCGTACTTCGTGAGCACGCGTAGCGCGGCCGCATAGCCCGCCATCTGAAGATCGGCATCCTCGAAGAGGTTCTCGATACGGCCATGGCCCTTCATATGTTGATTCAGGCCGGCCATCGTATCGATCTGATCGGCAACCTCGGCCCGCACCTCCTGCACGATCTCGTCCTTGTATCCGGCCTCGCTCCCTCTGCGCTTGCGAGCGACCAGAATTACGGTGCCTTGGACGTATCCGCCCTTCTTGAGTTCAGAAGTCGTTTCCGTCGCGATGTACCAGGCGGCAACTACCTGCAGGCCGGCCCCCCAGAATATCTGAGCCATGTCCGCCCACACGGCGGAGGACTGATGGGTGAACATCACGATCTGCAACCCAGACGACGGCATGTGATCCGTCATGGTCCGGTATGCGCCGACCATGTTATGCCGAAAATCTTCGCCGTCGCCTTTGATCGCGACGGGACGACGAGAGTCCCATGTCCACTCGGGGAAATCCTTGCGGCCGATGCCCCGTATCCACGAAATGAAGAATTCTGTGATCTCGTGATAGTTGACCGCATCCGCATAAGGCGGGTCAGTGATGTAGACGTGATTTTTGGCCTTAAGGTCGGATACTGAGTGGGACGCCACCGTACGGGTGCTCGTCAACGGAAACGACTGTACCTCGGACGTCAGAAACAGATCCTTGATGAGAAAAACCGACGCCCGGCTTGAGTAGTTCCAGAATGTGTTTAGCGCCTGATTGTAGAAGACGTGGTTCGGGAGCTCTCGAGGCCCGCCCAACTGCTTGCCACGCGCGTCTTTCCTGGCGGCGGAAGTGATCCACTGACACATCTTGCTGGCATGATTCAGCACCGACGGGACGGCGACCAACAGCGACGGGTCGTCGATATTCTTCAAGACGGTTGATAGAACGATGTAGTCACGCGGGGTAAAGAGATGATGCCAATAGGTCCATCCGCGCTCACGTAGGAGTCGCGATGTTTCATCGCCGGCTTCGATTTTCATGTCCGGAACGAGACCGGCGGCTTGCCATGAGGAAAGGTTTTTCGAGACGATCTTTTCGACCTTTCTCTCGACTTCCAGATCGTGATCCGTGGGAGCCGCAAAGAAGGTCTCTTGCCGCGTCTTATCGAGCGAATCCTTTGCGATCCACTGAATGCAATAGAGTCTTTCTTGGAACATGTCGGCAAGCGTTGGCTTGAATTCTTCCTTTTCCCAAAGCCGAAGACTGCTGGTTTTTGACCCATCCGCAGCCCGACGATCGCCTCTAATCGTCTTGATGGGTGTGGAATAGGTTTCGCCATCGAGTTCATAGACCAGGCTTCCGTCCCGAACCGTCCCGAGGTCGGCTTTTTCCAATTCCTTGTCGGAAACTCCGGCAACCACTTCGATGTTGAACCGCTTATTGGCGTGATCGGGGACCAGACGGCCAATCACGTTCCTCGACTTCGAGATTGCCCAAGTTGTCGACATCGGGACCATCCACTGAGTCTGTGGGCATCTCGTTTCAAGACAATAGAGGTATGCCTTCGCACGATCGCCTGCAGCGTTGAACTCGATGCCAAGCGAGGCCAGCTCTTTGTTGACCTTGGCGGCAAGCTTTTTCTCCGCCCTTCCGATCTCAGCGCGACGTTCTTCGTCGGCCCCGATCACGTTGAGAGCGCCCCACGTCAGGGTGCACGCGATGGGGTTGAGATCAGAAGCGTATACGTCGAGGCCCAATCGAGCCGCCTCGAACGGAATCGAACCGCCGCCGCAGAACGTGTCCGCGACTCGGACCCGCTCGCCAAATCGCTGCTCGCCGATCTCGTTAAGGAGTTCGGCGAGATTCGTCGCGTTGGTGCCGAACCGTGCGTTGATCTCCTTGAGATACGGTCCTGTGAGTTCTTCTTCCTTCACTTCTTCCGGACGCAAGAGCTTGGCGACCCTGGTTGCATATGGCATCCGCAGCAGGATCGCAGTCATCAGGGCTAAGCGTTCGTCTCGCGGCATCGGAGCGAGGCGCTTCTCCGACTTTCCGGTGAGATCGATCGCTTCGACAAGTGCGGCGACCTCGGCCGGAGTGCCGTAAGCCTCGATTTCTTCGACCGAGAGCGGAGTTTTGAACCGCTGCGGGATCTGCCTGTCGCTCATTCCCATCAGTATTTCGAAGGTCTCCAAGTCGGCGACATCGTCGCCGGTGGACGGCAACAACGAGGCGAGAACGCAGGCTCGGACCAGGACGAGAGGCTTCCGTCCCTTCCAATAGGACCCCAGCCCGGTCAACGTCTGACCGAGATTGGCCTTGCGCTCCTTTTGCGCCTCGACCGAGATCTTCTGTGCCGGCCACACACGCTCGATCAGGGAGACGGTATCCTTGAACGAAAACGGCACGATCTTCGGCTTCGCGACCTTGGCGTCCATGCTCACACTCTTCACTTCATGCGCTCGAACAAAGGGAGGAGGGGGCGTTCCTCCGTGCTTTTCGGTCGCTTGGCCCGAATGGCTACGACCTCTTCACCTGTCGGATTCTCGGTCAGCGCGACCCGCAGTGCCTTCCGCCAGCCCACGTCAACGTCCTGCGAGGTGCCCGTCATCGACGCCGCCATGGCGAACAGCCACCAGCGCTCTTCGGGTTTCAGCCCGCTCCAGTTACGGATCGCATTGGGAATCGTCTCCTTTGGCGCGGACTCGATCGCCCACAGCAAGACACAGAGTTCACGGCCGAGAAGCCGCTCCACCTGATTCTTGCCGCTTTTCCACCGGCTGGTCGTAAGCTTTTTCTCCTTGAGACGGTCGTTCAGCACGCGCTCAAGTTCTTTGCGGACGCCGTTCCAGGCATCCTGTCCGATCCGACAGCGCTCGATCGAATCCGGCACACCGCTGGAGCCGCCGGCCAGGCCGAACTGTTCGGTGATGACGACCGGGTTGGCGCGTGCCGCTGGGATGTCGACCACGAAATGATGTGGGTCGATATCGTTCGGGACGCCAAAACCTGTCGTCTTACGCTCACTCACGATTGTTCAACCTCATCCGGACCGACGGCCCATCCGACGGTCGCCACAAACTCTTCCATCTCTCGGCCCGTCTCGAAGTGCACCTCCGCAAAGCCGATCTCGGCCTCCGCCGTGTCGTTGCCCAGCGCGCTGCGGCCGGCGCCGAGAAACGCTTCCAGTGCGTCGGGCGCGAGAATGGTCTGCGGCCCGAAACGGGTCGTGGCGTTGACGTCGCCCTGCCCCACCGTGACGGCTAGGCTGCCCTTCAGTTTCGCATGGGCAACCTTGAGCGCCTTGAGCGTCGAAAATACGTCCGCCGTCGAGGCGATCTTCTGGCGCTTTCTGACGACGACGGGCTTATCCGGATCCAGCTGGATCGCGCCTGCCGCCACCCGCCTGACGGTGAAGATCTTTGACGTCTCGACGCCGGCATCCTCGGCATAGGCGTACACCTTCACCTCGTCGTCCCCGTCGATTGAGATCGGGCCGGTGTATGGCTTGCCCTCGCGCGCATTGGTGCCGTCGGTATTCCAGCGGATGGTGCCGCGCGGCTTCACGGTCAGTGCCACGGTGCGCTTGCCCATTACTTCCTTCGGCTCGAACGTGAGGGTCAGCGTGTTGGACCACTTCACCGGCTCTCCGGTCTCGTGCTTGCCGTCCGGATCGACAGCCAGGAACCAGAGGACCGTTTCGTCGCGCTCGCTGATGAGATCCGGAACCACTGGGGATTTAGCCGAAACATCGCTCGTCGGGGCCCAATGGATGCGCCCGTTCGGTCCGGCGTCGGTCGGCGTCAATTCGATCGTCGAGGTGCCGGTCTGCTCGTCGTAGCCGCGAACCACGTACTTGACCGACGTCTTTGCCGCCGGGAACGGGCCCTTCTCGATGTACCCGTCGCCGCTGTCACGCCATTGCCCGGTGCCGAGTGCAGCGCGCTTAACGTCCTCAAGACCGCGCGGCGGCAGCCATGGCCAACGGACGTTGCAGATCGCCCGCTCCTCGACGTCCTTCCAGCGCGTCTTCCGTTCGGTCGTTCCCCACAGAAGGTCTTCGGCGCGGGCCCGCAGGCTGGACGTGACGCCTTCATCGGCCAGATCGACGATAAGCTTCGAGGCGCCGGTGGCGCTAAGGGCCTCCTCGACCGCCATCTCGCCGTCGATGGTGGTCGGGCCGCCTTCCTTGCTGCGGCGTTCGACCAGCTTCAGCGCTGCGTAGGCCAAGCCTTCCCCGCCCTTCGGCAGCCGCGCCGGATAGTAGACGCGGTTGAACAGGTTGATCAGCGTCGAGTTGAACTCGAACTCGGCCGTTTCGGTCTCTTCTTCGAGCTCAGCCAGGTTCGGGGAGCGCTCACCACCATCCTCCTGCAGCACCTTGGCGGTGGCCCAGATGCGGCGGACCTTGTCTTCCAGCTTGGCGAGATCGGTCCCGTCCCCGGTGACGACGCAGAAGTTGTTCTTCTCCACGATGGCGTTGAACAGCCGCTCCGCCTCTTCCGGGGGTACCCGTTTGTCCGGACTGAGGACCAGCAGAAGACGGTCGCCGTTGGTCTTGATGTCCTCGATCTTCGGCAGAGCCAGAGCCTGCGAATACGCGTTCTTGCGCTTCGGTTCGAACACCAGCGCCAGCCGGCGCTCCATCTCGGCGTCGATCTTGGGCTGTGCGGCAGTAGCGGCGTATTTCTCGATCTTCTTCTTGAGGTTCTCGTTCTTCGAGAAATACCACGCATCGTTTTCCTTGCGGTGCAGATACCAGCATTCGATACGCAGCTTCTCAAACGCCTCGTCGAACTCCAAGGGCGAGCGCAGCGGCGCCACCAGATTCTCGACGACCTGCGATTTGCTCAATCCTTTGACGGCATCGCTCGCCTCCGACAACGACGACAGCAGCAGGAGCCGGGCAACCTGGCTCGCAGCGTCGCCGTCGGTCTGGTCGTCGATGGTCTGGGCGTGCGCCCTCTCGGTGCCTGTCCCCGCGATGTCGTGCGCGATCGCCCCGGAGAGATCGTAGACGTTGATGATCACGTCGCGGACGTCGGGCTGCGACAAATCGATGTGCTGGCAACCGACCAGGAAGACGTCGTTCGCCGGCCGGTTGAGGGCGGACTTCACCATCAGGGCTGCCATGGTCATCAGACCGCGGGTCTGGCGGAAGCGTTCGTTTTCCTTGAACAGCGCAAGGATGTGCTTGAACGAAGGGTGGAAGGGATAGCTCGCCGCGATCTCATCGGCGATCTGGGTCGCCGACTTGGCGACGGTCTTCGATTTGACGGCGTCGGAGATCGCGTCGGAGAACGCAGTCGCAACTGAATCGACCACCTTGGAATTCGGCGCGGCTGTCAGCAGCCGGGTCCGCAGGATGCTGTAGATTTCATCCGATCCAAGTTCGACCGGCGTGATGCCCTTGGCCTGGCGGCCGGTCTCGTTCTGGAGATCCCGGGTGGCCTTCGCCACCATCGCGGTGATTTCCTTGGTGGTGTTTTCGTAGGCCCCCGACAGGTTCGAAATCACGATGCACAGCCGAGGCAGCTTGAGCGCCGCGGACAACAGGTTCGAGACCGCGTAGGTCGTGACGTCGGCCAAGGTGCCGCCGCCGACGTTCTGCGTGATGGCGTTCCGGAAGTACGGCGGCAGCTCGTCGAGCAGGATCAGGGTCGGCGCGTCGCCGATCAGCGATATCCAATCCTTCTCGTTCGGCGCCACCGGGGCGCCCTTGTAGAACTCGAGAAACTGGTCGGCCTTGCCCAACTGGGTGGCGATGTCACCCCACAGGTGCTTGTCCCGCGAGATCGAGCGTCCCGAGATGGCGACGACCTGGGCCGGCTCGGCTTTGATTCCTTGGGTAATGTCGGCAGCGACCTGGCCGAACAGCTTCGGGTTCGCGGCGAGATAGCCCAAGGCCAGCATCGAGTGGGTCTTGCCCCCGCCCATCGCCTGTTTGAGCTCGAAGACGGCCTGTCCGGAGGTGCCAGCCAGCCGCTGCAGGCCCTGTCGCAGCAGGGTCTTCATGCCGCCAGTAACGAAGGTCTTGGCGAAGAACGCCTCGGCGTCCTTGGAATCGTGACCGATCAGATCATCGAGATTCTCGATCTGGTCGCTCAGGGCGTAGTCGATCGCTTTTGAATCGAACTTGCACGCGTCCTTGACTGTCTGAAGCATCTTCCCCCACCCGCCCCTTACTTCTTGCCTGCGCGATGACGCTCCAGCCATTCCTTGGCGGCCTGTTCCATCACGTCCGAGGCGGTCCGGTCCAAGTCGAGCGCTCTTTGCTTGATCGCTCGAATGACGTCCGGATCCATGGTCGTCAGGAATTGCCTCTTGTCGCCTTGAGGGGGTTTTCGGCCCCTTCGCGGAGACGGTTTTACGTCCGCCATCACCCTGCCTGCGTTGTGCAATCTGCGGAACGGTCCCATGGGTTGCGGGCTGCGGCAAGGGACTGGGGCGAAAGCTTTTCCCGTTTCCCCGACAATCTACCAATCCCCACTTTGCCCATCCCATTGCCAAAACGGCAGAATCCGCCGCTGCAGGTCGCGGACCCTATATAAATATAGATATAGGTATATAGAAACCTATTGCACCTTTTTGTTCTGTTGATAGCGTTGTGTAGGGCTTGGGGATGGCGGGCTTCGTGCGGAACTGGCATTCCGACCAATGGACCGAAATCCTGAGGTGTCGTTATTGTACGCTGACCGGCGTGTCTAGCCTGTCGCAAGACGGCACCGACGCGGTAGTTATCAGTATCCTTCCAGCGGGCTTTGAGGCCGTTTCTTCTGAATACGGTGATACACTGTGAGGCCTGCAATCGACCGGCGGGGACAAGTTTGAAAGGTGCAAGGTCACTCAATAGCCGAGGACGACCAGTCGGCCTGCTGCGATAACGCCCGCTGACGGGGCCTTGGCCCATGATGAAAGACGACCAACCTACGCCCCGCCCTGCTCATCATAGCTCATCCAAGGGGTGAAAGCGCGCTGCATCGGATCAAGAGCGATCCGTAGTTTGCAGGTGCGCTCACGATTCAAACGGTTTGCATCCGCCGATGCGCTCTTTCTGCTACCTGGTAACGAAGTGAGCCTTGCAATTACTGAGAACGAACCGACGCGCGAAGCTTTTTGATTGCATCGATCGGATCAAATCCAATGGCCTCTGCAAGGTCCAAAAATTCGATGACATCAATGCGCCGCTGGCCACTTTCGACCGTAGCCACAAAAGATTGATAGCGCCGCAATCGTTTTGCGAGCTGAGCTTGCGTCAAACCCGATTTCTTCCGCTGCTCAATAAGCAGCGCGATCAAGGCCTTTTGCCGAGGAGATCGGAGTGTTCGTGGCATTTTCTGCCCCAGAGACAAGGGGGCAGACAAATAATCGGATTTACAGATTATCTAAAAAGCAGATATCATGTGATCTGACAGTCGTCCTTAGTACCGTCCCAAAGGGATCGTCTCGGGAGAGGTCTTCCGGTTCAAGAATTGATGTCTTCAACGCATCGCCGCTGCCTGCTCGGCGTTAAAGCTTCGTTTGTTTCAAAGTGGCATCTAGTGGCTCAACATTCTATCGGGAGAGAAAGCCATTGAGCGACCAAGCCGATCTTGAAAAGAAAACCATCGAGGCGCTGCGGCATTATCGCAAGGCCCTCGCCACTGTTGAGAGCCAGGAACAAGCGGAAGCTTCAGCGCAGCGAGCGCTGACGCGGATGCTCCCCGGTCTTGAACGCGCAATTCTCGAAGACTGTGCACCATCGGTCAAAGACAATCTGGTTCAAACTGGCGTGGCGGCGGTCGCGCGATCGAACGAAGCGTGGGACGCCTTGAGCAAGGCCACGACGACATTGGAGGTAGCCCGCCAGGCCTTGGTCGCCCTGGAGCAGCAACTGGGATATATTCCAGGTGTATCGAAGGTTGCGGCATATTCCAGGGCCATCCGGTATAGCCCAAATAGTGGCTAACCGATTTCAGGCCCAGACCCGCGGTTGGCTACTTGCTGCGTTCGTTGCCTCGCGCATCACCGCGCTGGTCGGCATCGACGCCCTGCTCCGCGCCGCGACGCCGGCTGGCGGCAAGCTCCGAAAGCTCCTTCTTCAACGCATGCCGGCGGGTTTCGACCGCGGGCATGTCCTTGACGAACTGACGAATCTGCCGCGCGAGCGCGTCATCGCGCGCCGTCCCAGAGCGCTGCAGCTCAGCCGCGTAGTCGAGATATCGCTGCCGGATCGCGTCCTGACGTGACCGGATACGGGCATCCCAAGGTCGGTCGGTCGTCTTGCCACCCCTGACCTCGCGGAGAACCTCCTCCCGCGCCAGCCGATCGACCACGGGCGCAATCTTTCGCTTGCGCAAGGCCAGCACCGCCCCGCGGTCGGCTTTTCGAATTCGTCCCCGGGTTCGTCGCGGTGTTGCCTCCGCCGCGATCCCACGAAGCCGAAGCTCTCCGGCAAACCGTTCGCGCCAGGCCTGAAGGTCTGCCTTACGTGGGTTTAGACGCCGGCCGTCATGGCCCAAAGACTGAACGGTCAGATGGACGTGGGGGTGTTTGTCGTCGAGGTGCTGGACGAAGACGTAGTCGTGATTGCACCCGAAGGTTTCGATCGCAAACGCCCGCGCCGAATCCTTGACCGCAACCGCGTCAGTTCCCGCCGGCATAGACAGGATGATGTTGATCGAAAGCGATCCGTCGCGGCGGCGCTTGTTGTCGAGAGCAGCATCATCCTCCCATCGTTGCTGCAGATCCTTCAATCCGGACCGGCCCGTCATCGCCGCGCCCTGCTCTGTTTCGGCGTCAAGTTCGCCGTTCCGGGTAATATAGGCGAGGTGCGATTTGAGATGCGCCACGCTCTTGGTGCGGCCCGTGATCTTGACCATCACCTCCGGCACTCGGTTCACGATGCGTTCGAGCTTCGCACGCATCGCCGGTGTGAGACGCCGGGGAACGGACGGATCGGGAATGTCCCACTCCGGCCGCCTTGGCCGCCGATTGGGTGTTTCCCAAACATACGAGATCGGCGGCAGTTCCGCGAGCAGGTTGGGCTGTTGTGGTCGACGGCGCCCGCTCACCGTCGCGTCTCCCAATAATCCGCGTTGCCATCGAGGGCACCACGCAATTGCGCGAGCGCCGATTCAATCACGGTCTTCGCATCGTGGATCACGGACAGATCAGGTTCGACCGCCCTGCCCTGCAACGCGCTGGTATTCGCCGCGCGCGCGATCTGGTTGATGTTGCCGCCGATCCTGTTGAGTTCCCGAACAATGGCGCGGAGGGCGGCATGCTCGTCCGGGGAATGCTGCACCGGCGATCCCAATCGCGAGCGCACCAGTGCCACAATCCAGCCGGTTCGGGTCATGCCGCGCTGTTGTGAGACCCCCGCGAGCTGCCGCATCTCGCTCTCGCGAAATCGCAACGTCACCTTCTGCGGCCGGCCGACGGGCAACGACGCGATGCGGGCCGATGGCGCGTTCAGCGCATCTGCGATCAGACGTCGCAACAGCGCCGACTTGCCGCCTTCGGTCGCCGCTAGAGCCGAGAAGCTCGCCGCGACATCGTCGGGAATTCGAAGCGATATCAGCGCCATCCGCTCCAATCCCAATCGCGATGTAATACATCGCTGGCGCGAAGCCTATCCTGCACTAGAAAACGCTGAGACCACCCCCTCCGTGTTGGTTTGAACCAACATTCCCCGAGTTTGAAGCCGTCCATACCCAGCCGGCAAAATGACGAATGCTCAATAGCTGTCAGTGAGAACTGGCCAGTGCCAGTGGCTTGCAGGGGGAGAGCTGCCGCCAAAGAAGCACCAGCACAGCGGCAAGCTGGCTGAACAACCGGCTCCCAGGTTGTGGACCGCGACCTTTCAGCAGCCTGCGGCCTCACTACGGCGCTATGGGAAGCGCGTTCGGCCTTCGGCTGCTGCGCTGACGCGCCACCCTTCGGGTGGAAACGTCGCTCCACCGGTACCCGCCGCGAGACTTCGTTGCTCCAACAGCAATAGAAGAAGAACCTCATGGCGAAAGGATCTCCTCGATCCTGAGCGCCGAGACGGCTACTTCTTCCGTCTCCTCCGCACCATCGACTAACACCACGGCATGGCGGGTGCCCTGCAAGGGAATGCGATCCAAAACGAGTTGGCCGGTCCGATGCTCATGCCGCACTTTGATGGTCAGGGATGCTGCCGACCGCGATTGTGCAGCGACACGTAGCCTCGCCGGAGAGTCACCGGTTTCCGCATCTGCGTCTCTGTCCTTGCTCGACGTCCGCCACAGCGAGGCTCTCGGCGCCAAGTCGCGTCGTTCCGGTGACGAAGATTCAGCAGCCGACTGGCTCTGAGCATTGAAGTCATCAAACTCGGCGCGTAAGTCTCGGGCCAACTGGCGGGCCTGCGCATCGGTAAAACTGTCCTGCGTCGCGCAAAAGCGCTCGACCGCTTCTGGATGGGTGCGCCAAGCCTGGTAGAGCTCATAGAGCGCACGGATCGACGAGCTCTCGAGCCTCGCCCGAAGAAATTCTGGCATGCTTTGAACCGAGGCGAACCGCGACACCCAGTCTCTTGGCTTGCCGAGTTTTCGCGAAATTTCGGCCTGCGTGTCGCCGGCGTCCAGACGGCTCGCGACGAACGCGGCTATCTCGGGGGCGCGCAAATCGTCGCGCTGGACGTTTTCGATCATCTGAGCGTATCGATCCGGCTCGCCGCCCTCCTGCAAAAATACCGGGATTTCCTGTAACCCGGCACGCAGCGCAGCGCGATACCGGCGCGCGCCCATGACGATAACGTGTCGGCCCTCCTGGTTGGACCTTCGAACCAGGATAGGTTGCAGCACGCCATGTTCGCGGATCGTCGCCGAAAGTTCATCGAGTTCCTGCTCGCTGAAGACACGGCGCGGCTGATCTGGGTCTTCGTCAATGCGGTCGATCGGGATGCGAAGCGGGCACCCGGCGCCGCCGCTTCCCTTTTCAGCGACGTCGGCAAGGTCTTTGAAACTAAGGTCGAGCGTCACCAGTCATCTCCTCGTGGAGCCGTTCTTCGATCTTGGCGAGAACAGCGCGGATTTCCCGGCCGGCCTCCTGAGCCGAACGGCGTTTGAGACTCCACACCGGGACTCGTTCCGCCACAGCTTCGGCATAGCCGTCGCGAGCCACAATCTGTCCCGGGAAGACATACTTGCCGGCTTCGCGCAGCAACTGCTCCAGATGGGTTCGTTGGCGCGGCGATTTGGTGTTGAAGTTTGATGGCAACAAGCCGAGGAAGGTCATGCCCTCGCGGCCGTAACGCCGTTGCACCCCGATCACGGTCTGCAGCAGGCCTTTGACTCCCTTCACGGAATAGTCCTCAAGGTAGATGGGGGCCAACACGTGCGAGGCCGCAACCAGACATGCCACGCTGCGAAGTCCAAGCGACGGCGGCGTGTCGATGACGCAGGTGTCGAACAGTTCGGCAGCAGCAACAAGATTCTGCTGAAGGGTCATCACGGCAGCGGCACTGCCGCGATCAACGTCGGTCAAGGAGCTGTCTGCTGGCGCCAACGTGATGCCACTGTCGCCGCTGGCGACGATCCGCGCCGCCGGCTGGAACAAATCGGCCGCCGAAGTCTCTCCCATGTGACGTTTGAGCGTGTCGGTCGCATTGCCTTGCGCGTCGGCATCGATCATCAAAACCCGCCGGCCCGACTCCGCCATGAACCAGGCCAGATGAACGGCGAGGGTCGTCTTGCCGACACCGCCTTTCTGGTTGTTGATGACGAGGGTGTTCATAGGTCAGCCCCTGACAATGGGATATGGGCCTGCTTCATCAATGGTCATCCGGGCCGCGACCGCGATTTTGCGATCATGCAGCGGACTGTTAAGCGTGTTCGCTGGATCTGCCACACGCGGTGTTGGTTTGAACCAACACCGCGCCGCGCCGCGGCGATCAACCGGACCATGTCAAAGACCGCGGGCAAAATCCCCTGCCAGAAGAGTCAGGGTCGGCCGATGGCAAAAACGGACGACGATCTGACAGCAAATTCGCGCCGGGGGGAAAAAGAAAAGCGACAGAGCGAAAGGCGAAGCTGTTATCTGAGACTGTTGGTTCAAACCAACATGTTCAGCAGATGGGTTCGCGACGCTAAGCGGAGTGCGCGCGCCTTCTTGGTGCCAGGGATGGAAGCCAGAAGAGCGGGCGCCGTTGTAGTATGGAGAAGAAGAAGTTGATTCGAAAGAATGGGCCCTACAAGATCAATCCCAAACTTGGCTTGGCACCGGTGAATAACAATTTATTTGGCTACCCACCCTTTGGACTTCGGGCCGCACGCTTCGCGATCTCTCGTTCGACAAGAGACAGGGCCCTCTGCAGCCGATCGCGCAGCACGACGTATTCGGGTAAAACGCCGTCCGCGCCGTGATCCGGCTCATTTTGGTCGGCCTCCAGGGTTTCCGCGATCAGGTCATCGAGACCGGCCTTTTCAAGCAGACCAAGCTTCATCATCTCACCAAACATCTCGTCGTCATTTTCTTTCGGCCACGGCTGCACCATTCCGTTGGAATCTAGGTGTGGTTTGAACGTTATACTCAGCAAGACTGCCCGTTCGACGATGCTGCATTCAAGCGGCACAACACCCCAGCGCGTACCGTCCGAACCTTTAAAGCCTGCGACGAAACGATCCGGATAGAGATTGTCGGAAGCTTCTGGTTCGAAGAACGGCACAAAATCTAGCGCGCCAGATCTATCATTGGCCATGATTGCCTCCTCCGGGCTACGGATGCCGCGTTATTGGACGAGGCCACCGGCCAATCCGTTTGTGGACAGCTACAGAAGCCATCACAATAGCGAACGATCGTGACGACATTTTAGCTCCGCTGTCCGGTCACCCAAATCAGATCAGCCACAGCTTTTTAGGGACCGTCATTATGACGCGATCGCATTTTTTGGCTCTGCTTGCGCATCAAAGCGACGATCATCGACCGATTGAAAACTCGCCGGAGGATCCTTTGTCAAGCCATGCGGCTGCATTTCAAGGTGTCGGGCGCGCGTACCAGTCGGCCTCACCAATGATGAAATACCGTGTCATCCGGGTGCCATCCCAATGGTACTGAAGCGTTCGCGCCTGAACGACAGGAAGGCGGATAAGATTCGGCCAGAACAACCCGACTGCCTGCCCGGTCGGCCAGCGCACACTTGGATAGACAATTCCTTCGCTGCCGGAATCCTTCAATGAAAATGCAAGCCGCTGGGCTGGCTTCCAGTCATCGGACTGCAAACAATCATCGAATCCGCCGTTTCGCAAATCATGCAATGATCCGGCGATATGCGCTCTGAGTTCGCGATACTGCGCGTCGGCCGGCGGTTCGTTCGTGCGTGCCATGAACCGCTCGAAATGATGTGCGGTTTCAGCCAAAGCGACCTCGAACCGATCACCACAATACCAGACCCCATAACTGCCGTCGGAAAAGCGTCCCGGACGGTCGCGGGAAACATGGGTGAACGCCGCCATCGCCAGGCTAGAGGTGGGACCGGAGACGCGCCGTTCGACGGGAACTAGGCTGAGATCGCCGATTTGATCGCGCACCCGCGGGTTTGTCTTCGCCTCGGCGCTCGCAATCAGATCCCAATCGGCGGGATCAGCGATGTCTTCGAATAGCCACACAGGAGGATAGATCGTGCGGATGATACGATGGCTGACAGACCAATCGACATCGGCAAGCGGCGGAATGGACGTCACCAGCCACCGCGCTCGGCGTCAAGATAGTTGCGGACCGCCGTCAGATCGCTTGGCGCTCCCGCCAACATCCGATCAAGCGCCGACTTGCCGCCGAAAGCCGTATTAGGTCTCGAAACCCAGGCGTAGCCGCGCTCCGGTTCTGTAAAAAGATGGCGCAAGGCTTTATGGATACCCATCAGGTCTCCGAGGCGCCACACGGTGTCAGGTGGCACCGCACCGATCTCGCCCCGTTTCCATCGATAGAAGGTCGATGGACTTGGTTGCCCAAGAAGCACCCGCGCCTGACTATCGTTTACTTTCCAAAGCCGGAGGAGATTTACCACCGCCCGGAGCATTGCCGCGGCTTCCGCCTGGGTCACTTCGCTTGTCGCGGGATCAGCTGTCTGCGCAATCAACATTTGGCTCATAAATCCACTCCCATGCCAATTGACACAAATATACCACCTTGTGTCATTAGACACAAGCCCGACCCGACAAAGTTCCACCCGGATTTCCCTAATCCAGCTGCATCTATCCTGCGTCGGTAATCGATCGAGACACCTTCCATAGTCCAAGTTCACCGACGTGTTCTCCGGTGCTTGGACGCCCGCCAGCTAGACTAGGCCCTCCTCCTACTGCGGCGATCAGCTCTGGTCGCCCGTGGCGAGGCCCACAAAGCGCGCGGACCCGGACTCCGCGCATCAGGCCCGCTTCTTTTCGCGCAGGCGCGAATTGATCTGCGCCATCAGGATCGGACCAAGGGAAAATTCGCCGGCCTGCGCCTTTCGCGTCAACCCGCGCAGGTAACCGCCGGCCGAATTGATCGCTGTACCGCGCTGCAGGATGCACGCGACGACGATCGCCGCCTGCACCTCGCCCATGACGGTTTGCGCCTCCTCCCAGGCGCTGGGGCTGATTCCCAACATCGATCGAACGACCGCGGCGGTCGCCATGAAATCCCGCCAATTCGAAATGCCGCCCTTGGCGTAATCGACAATGCTGGGGCACCCGTCCAGCACCATTCCCAACGGATACGATCCCTCCGCAACCGGCGACGGTTGAGAGCTTGGCTCAGCCCTCGCCGCCCGGCCTCCTTGGAAGACCGGTTCAAGATCAATTAAGGGGTTTGGGTTTGAATTCTGTATGTGGCGCTCAGACTGGGACTCATTGGCGCTCGGATTCTTGGATTTGATGTGTGCTTCCAGAAGATTGAGCACGTCGTCGGCGAGTTGAGACAACTCGTCAGCGATCGGCTCGAGCTGCTGACGCGTGGCGGTCCTCGGAATCTGGGCTAGCATCGCCCTGAAGGTGGCGTGGACCTCTTGCCAATCGGACGGCCCCTGCCCTCCCCTACGCGTCGGAACACCTTCCTCGATGCCGGTGGCAATCATCTTGGCGATGTCGCGCCGGCAAAGCGTGATGCGCTCGCGCACAAGCCTGAGCGCGCGCGACTCTGCTTCGATGTCGGCCGCTAGGTGCTCGAACTCTTCTGAACGCACGACGAGCGGTGACAGATCGAAGCCAAAGGCAAGCTCGATTTCGCCGGCGCGGCCTTTCCGCGCGTAGCGTTTGCCGTTTGGACTATCGCGCCGAATGATCAACCCGGCGTCGACCAGGACGGCGAGGTGGCGGCGCAATGTCGAAGCAGGCATGCCGTGCGCGCGCAACGTCAGCTTGTCGTTGGACGGAAAGACGATCAGGTCGTCCTCCCCTGTCAGTGCCGTCTCCGGATGGAAGGTCAGTAGCGCGTTCAACACCGAAAGCGAGCGCTCGGACACCCCGAGGCGCGGCCGCGCCGTACAGATGGCGTGGAAGATATGCCATTTGTGCACGACCTTTTCAGGGGGCCGCGCCGTAGCTCCCATTTGGCTTGCCACATGGGCAAGCGTCAGCGATCGCCGCCCGAAGGGCGTCGTTGGAGAGTGTGACTGCATGTCTTCGCCTCAGTTGGGCAAAGAAAATCCGCTCGCCGAAACGGCGCCAAAACGCTTGACAGTGATTCGCGGAAGTGTGATTCTTTGAGTGCCAACACAAAGAAGGGGCTTCCGGAACGGCGACGTGACGGGGGCCTTTTTCTTTTGCCTACGGTTCTCCGACTTAGTTGCGGTGGTCTTGATCCGGCCGGCTCATTCCGACCAGGCAAGTTCGGTTCATGCCGGCGGATCGCCGGCTTTGAATTCCTCGTAGAGGGTTTGCAACCTGTCTCTGACGAAATCGCCGAACCTCGGCGCGACGCGATCGTCAAATGTCAGGGTGAGCTTCTTGCCCGCGCGGGAGACCTTGGCGGCGTGCGTTCCGTCCTTCGCGGACCACGTCTCAGCGCGCGCGCGTGACGACTTTTCGCGCAGACCATCCGCAAGCGCCTCGAAGCGCTTGTCGGTGTCCCATGCGCCGAAAGTTGGGGCCTTGACCATCTCAAGTGCGCGAGCACGGTTGCCCTCTCGCTCCAAGAGATCGGTTAGTTCCTGCCAGCGCACACGGCCGAAGGCTGGTGCAGGCCCGATGGCGTCGATGACCGCGGCCGGGACTCGGGTCGCGATCGCGATGAGTCGCGAGAGCGCGGCCTTGTCGACGTTGAGCGAGGCCATGATGATTTCCCGGGAAAATTTCCGGTCCTCGAGCCGCGCCGCAAAGCGCGCACGCTCGATGAAAGTCAGATCGGTGCGCCCGCTGTTCTCTTGGCCCTGTGCGATGACGAGTTGCTCGTCGGTGAGGGAGCGAACCACCGCCCGCACCTTTATGCCGAGTTCGCGAGCCGCGCGCAGGCGGCGATGACCGAAAGCGACCTCGTAGCCCTCGGTGTCGCCGGGCTTCGGACGAACCAGGATCGGTACGTTTTGCCCATGCTGGCGGATGAGCTCTCTGAAGGCTGCGTTCTGCTCCTCCGTTGCGTCCATGCGGTCGGGCACGAACGAGTTATCAATCAGCGCTGGATCGAGGTCGACGATCACCTGCCCTTCGATAAGCTTCTGCTCGATTTCCTCCGCGCGCTTGACTTTCTCCGAGATACCGCCAAGCGATTGCGATATCGCGCCGAGGGCACTGGATTGCTTGATCGAGCGCTCAAGTCCGAGAAGCGGGCGTGAGCGCTGTGGCGCGGCTTCGTGCAGTTCTTCTCGGGGCGGCAGGGCGTCCGCCGTGGGTGGATCGAAATTGATCTTGCGCGCCATCGTCAACTCCTGGCCCAGACCTGTTTGATCAGGCCTTCGATCTCGCCGTTCACCAGATCGAGCGCTTCGATGGCACGGTCATATGTACCGCGGGTGAACTGGTGTCGCTCGACCTCGTAGAGGGTCTGCTTGGTGAGTCCGGCATCGGCGATCGCGGTGCTCTTAACCATTGGGTGGGTCAGCACGCGTGAGCCGAAGATAGATCGCATCAGACCGACCATCGTGGTCTGCGGCCCATCGCTAGGCTCGTAGCGGGTGACCAGATAGCGCATCCAATCGTATTGGGTTGCGCCGCCGGCCTCGGCGACGACGTCGAGGAGGCTCCCCGTCATGTTGAGGAACTGGGACATCGACATCACGTCGAGCATCTGCGGATGCACGGTGATCAGGACTGCGGTCGCAGCACAGAGCGCGGAGAGTGTGAGGAAGCCGAGTTGCGGTGGGCAATCGATCACCACGACGTCATAGGCGTCGCTGACCTGGGCCAGAGCTTCGCCAATTCTGGCGAAAAACAACGAGTCGTTGCTCTGGCGCGTCATCAACGCCTTTGGCGTCTCATGCTCGAATTCCATGAGTTCGAGCTGGCCTGGAACGATGTGTAGGTTCGGGATGTAGGTGCCACGCACGATTTCTGCCATTTCGCGGCGCTCGGCGTCATAGCGGATAGCGCCGTAGATCGTTTCATTCTCGCCGACATCGAGTTCGGGTTGGTGCCCGAACAATGTCGAGAGGCTCGCTTGCGGATCGAGGTCGATCGCAAGGACGCGGTAGCCTCGGAACGCGAGATATTGGGCTAGATGCGCGGCCGTCGTGGTTTTGCCGCTGCCGCCTTTGAAGTTCATTACTGAGATGACCTGCAGAGCCTCCGCGTCCCGCCGGTGTGGAACATATCGGCGGGCACCTTTCCCGGTGCTGTCGAGGTCGCTTCGCAGCGCGTCGATGTCTTCGATTGAATAACTGCGACGGCTGTTCGGCGGTGCAGGGGGCCCCTTCCCTTCGGAGACGAGTTGCCGAAGATAGCCCTCAGCGATGCCGATAAAGCGCGCGGCCTCCGCCGGCGAGAATCGGCGGATGGTCTTCTCCGCCGCTGGCGGGAAGTCGCGAAGCTGCTGGGCGCGCAGCCGCGCTGAAAGCTCCGCCGCGTCCGCATTGATGAGCGACCGGAGATCACTCAAATTCTCGTCTAGGGTCTTGGTCGACGTCGGCATTCTTGATCTCTGCATCTGCGGATTTTTGAGCAGTTGGCCCCAAAAAGCGCTGATCGCGAGTAATGCCCGATTCTTTCGAAGCCGCAAGGATTATTGAGTTAACGAGAAGTTAATGGCTGCGTCTCGTGGAGGGGAATACTGACAGGGCCTCGCAACGAAGCGGCCAGAAAAGCATGCAGTTGTACGCTGACAACTTAACGGCAGCCCGAATCACTTCGCCCTTCCGGGGTAACATATTATCAACGCGCAAGTCTGGACGCACCAAACGAGGCCCGCAGGGCGTATCGAGGAGTTGTACGCTGACAACTGAGCGACAGTTGCTAGATGCCAAGGCGCACGGCTCGCCCCTGTCTTCGCTCAGCGTCATTGTAATAACTGGCCGCCTGTTGCACGGATCGATGCTGGGATTGCTGCATAGCCTCCGGCAAAGAAACACCGCGTTGCGCGGCTTCCGTCAGATACCCGGATCTCAGGCCGTGCGCGGAAAACTCCCTCGCATCGAGCCCCGACATTGCGCACCGCCGCTTGAGGATCAGGTTGATCGACTGCGGCGTCAGCGCCCTCTCCTCGATCGCCTCCCAGCGATCGATCGCGCGGAAGATCGGCCCCTGGCTGATGTCCGCCCGCTCCAGCCATTCGCGCAGCGCCTCGACCGGCGGGCCGACCAGCAGCACCCTGCCCGCCTCGTCGTCGGCGTTGCCGGTCTTGGTGCGGCCGAGCTGGATCGCCACGCACGGCAACGTCTCGGATTTTGGGTCCTGTGGATCGAGCGGGACCGGTGCCTCGTCGCTGAGCTGCTCGACCCGCAACCGCGCCACCTCGCTGCGCCGACGCCCGCCGGAGGCGAAGGCGAGCAGCAGGATGGCTAGGTCGCGGGTGTCGGCCAGCCGATCCGACGAGCAGGTGGCGAGCAGGCGATCCAGAACATCCCGGGTCACGGCGCGCTTGCTTTTGCGCCGACGCGGTCGCGTGCTGGCTCGCACGGCCAGCCGGAGCGCCGAGCGCAGGCTCGGCGAGGCGAATGGACCCTCCTGCCCTTTCCACCGATGCAAAGTCCCCCAGCTTGCAAGCCGCCGTTTCACCGTCGAAGGCGCATGCGGGCCGGTGCTGCGCAGCATCTCGCTTTCGCGTAGCGCGGCCGCCGCGTCGGCCGGCATGCCGTGCTGCGGATCAGTCTCGCGCCTGGCCGGGTCCCAGAGGTGGTGCGCCACAAACTTCAGAGCCAGGCTTTCCGAGGCCGGCCATGGCAACGCGGCGCCGGTCGCGGCCAGGGCCCAGGCTTCAAGGTAGGCAAGGTCCGACGCCAGGGCCCGCAGGGTGTTCTCGCCCATGCCTTCCTGGGCGAGATGCTTGAGCGTCGCGACGTCATCGTCGGTCAGGAGCTCGGCGAGCCGGTCGCGCCGCTCCATCGGCAGGATCGCCGAGAGCGTGTCGAGTTGCAGCGCGCGCCGAGTTTCGAGATCGGAGACCAAGGCGCGGGAGGTGATGTCGTCCATCGGCGGTGCTCCGTCAGAAACCGTAAGTGCGATCCGCCCAGCGCAGCAGCACGCCGGCGTCGGGGTCGGGAAGCCGCACGCGCTGCGCCTTCAGGCCTTGCGCGATCGCCAGGCCGACATCGGGATCGACCCAGTGGCCGTGGGTCATCAGGAAGAACCAGCCGAAGGGCAAGCCGATCTCGCGGTCCACCGCCTCGATCCGCTCCATCAGCAGATGGACCGAGGCATCTGGCGTCATGAGAAGACGTTCTTTCGGCGGCCGCAACGGCCGGGGAATGAAGCCGACCTCACGCTCACCCTTGTGGGTGTAATCCCGGATATCGAGTGCCCAGTGGGCAAAGACACGATGCGGCCTCGCGCTCGAGTCCTCCCAGTCCTGAAAGAACCGCAGCTCTCTCGGCACAAAGCCGAAATAGTCCGGGACCGCCTCCATGAAGGGCGTCTCGCGCGTTCCGCCCGGCCCGACCTCGCGGATGACGCGCCGCTCCAACTCGGGCCGTTTGGCCTCCCGCTTGCCGCGCTCGATGCGGTCGCAGCGGTCGAGAAAACTGCGGACGTGGACCACCGCCCCGCCGGCGCGGCCGAGGAGGCGATAGACCGGACCGGCGAGGCGATCCGAGTCGGGAAGCTGATCGGTGCGAGGCCAACTCGGATCGAGCAGTTCCTCTTCGCCCCAGGGTCGATAGTCCGGGTTGACGATCCGGCCGGCGCGCCATTCGATCTCGCGGCCGAGCGCGATCTGAACGTAGTCGGCAGCGCCCGGCCCGGTCGGCGCGGAGACGAAGGCGCTCGTGCCGCGCCATTCGGTGATCTGGAGATCGGTCTCCTTCAGGCGCTTCCAAACCGCGGACGCATCACCGTTTTCCTTGGCCAGTTCGGCCATCATCCACGGGCGCAATTCGCCAAGCCGTGTGCCGTCGGGACGAATCACCGATCGGGTGTCGCGCCAGTAATCGTCGTCGATCTGCGCGAAGCCAAATTCAAAGCCCGGGAAGGAAGCGGCGAGGGCAGGGAGCAGCGCCGCGTCGGCCGAGGCGGGGTCTAGCCCGGCCAAAACGGCTTCGAGCGACGCGGCATCGGGGAGGCGGGCAGGGGCGGTCATCCCGGCGTTCCTTCATCGGTCCAGGGGTTGAACAACGGCACGCCGAGGGGCGCAAAATCCTTGGTGTTGCGGGTCGCGAGCACGAGCTCACGGTCAAGCGCTGTGGCCGCGAAGAACCCATCCATCACGGAGAGCGCAAAGCCGCTCTGGCGGGCTTGCGCCATCAGATCGCCCCAGCGTTCGGCGATCGCGGGATCGATCGGCACGATCCGCCCCGCGAAGCGCGCTGGCAGATCTTCGGCGAGCCAGGCGGTCAGCGCCTCGCGACGCCGGCCGTCGTCCATCAGCGCGATGCCGCGCCGGAGCTCGGCGATCGACGCCACGCTGATGAAGGCGCGGTCCTCGTCGATCGTATCGAGCCAGGCGAGCACCTTCGGGTCGGGCGCCGGCCGGCGAACCTCCGACAGCACGTTGGTGTCGAGCAGGACGTTCATAGATCGAGGTCGCGCGGCTGATCGCGGACCCGATCGAGGTCGAGCTCGGCGTCGCGCAACGGCGACGCCATCAGGAATTCGGCGAGCGAACCTTTGCGGACCGTCTTGCGCGCCCACTCCTCGGCCGAGACAATGACGACGCTCGGCTTGCCGTGGCGGGTGATGATCTGGGGATCGGTCTGGGCGCGCTCGATCACCTCGGACAGCCGTGCCTTGGCGCCGGCCACGGTCCAATGGCCCGAGGCGCCCGGGGACTTTTGGGACGTGGTCACGGTTGCCTCCTATGACTATAATGACTAACGTGACTATAAGCGGTGTCCGGGCGATTTTCAACGTAGCTGCGTGCAGAAATGGCGCGGTTCAACTGCTCCCGGAGCGTTGCTATTGTCAGCGACCGAAACGAGAGGCGCGTCATGGCCGAAACCGACAAGCAAAGGGCTCCCCCCATGCCCGAAGCCGGCGGACCACCCGACCAGAACCAGATGGCCGCCAGCCATCGCCGCGCCCTTCGCGCCGAGGATCTGAGCGCGGAGGAGGTCGCGGCGATCGAAGCCAGCGAGATGGAGCCCGGGTTCGAACATCTCGATGCCGAGCTCGACCAGGTTGGGATGTCGTTTGTCGATATTGCGCGCGACTTCGCCCGAAAACTTCGGGCGCGCGGCGATGCCGCCAGGGGACGGCCGGCCGACAAGGCGTTTCGGGACAGCCTGTTCGACGATTCCTGACCCCTATCGCACCCACAGGCGGAGCGCGGGCGCCGAAATCGACCGGAAGGGAAGGGAACAGTCTCTTGCGGAAGAAGGGAGGGCGCTGGCACGGGATGCGGTCTCTCGTCGATCTGAGCCTGGCTGAGGGCGTCAGGAGGCTTCCGGAGGCTGAGAATCGCTGTCGCACGGCTTTTTCCACTGGATTGCATTTGATTGATTTTTAACACTTTCGGCTCACCCTGATTCGGCGGATTCAGCCGAGTTCGCTGGAATCTTACCCTAATTCGCTGGATTCGGGCGAGTGCAAGGACGGCGACGTGCGGCGCAATCGCGACAAGCTCGATATCGACGACGCCAAGTGGCGGGACGCGGTCGCGCGCGAGGCGATCATCAGGCCGCTGGCGCGCGTGACTCGATTGTCGCCGGTTGATGTCGCGACAGCCTGTCGCATTCTGGGGCTGCGTCGAAGCCGGCTCTACGCGCTGGTTGAGCGGTACCGGATCGCGCCGGTGACGAGTTCACTGGCATCGGCGACGCCTGGCCCCAAAAAGAGGTCTCGACGCCTTTCCGATGAACTGGAAGCTGTCATCGAGGAGGCGATCCGTGACAAATATCTGACCCGCCAGAAGGTATCCGTCAGCGTGCTCCATGACCATGTCCGGCATCTGTGCCGGGCGCGCGGGCTGGCGATCCCGTCCTGGAAAGCTGTTCGTGCGCGGGTCGACCAGATCGATCGTCACCGACTTGTCAGCGGGCGGGAAGGCGGCAAGGCAGCGCGCGACTGCCTCAAACCTGTCGTGCAGGAATACCGAGCCGATCACGCGCTCCACATCATCCAGATCGATCACACCCTCGTCGATTTATTCGTGGTCGATGCCGTGCATCGCCGGCCGATCCAGCGCCCGTGGCTGACGCTGGCGATCGACGTGGCGAGCCGGATGGTGGCCGGGTTCTATCTCAGCCTGGAAGCGCCATCATCCGCGTCGGTCGCCCTGGCGATGCATCATGCCGTGATGCCGAAGCCCGCTTGGCTCGCAGCACGCGGCATCGGGACCGATTGGCCCGTGTCGGGCCTGCCGGACGTCGTCCATGTCGACAACGCGCGAGAATTCCGCGGCCGGGCCTTGGCGCGCGGGGCAGCCGAGCACGGCATTTCGCTGATCCATCGGCCGGTGGCGACGCCGCACTATGGCGGTCATATCGAGCGGATGATCGGCACCATGATGGGCGCGGTCCATATGCTGCCGGGTACGACCTTCAGCTCTATCGCAGAGCGCGGCGACTACGATCCCGAACGTCACGCTGTGATGACGCTCGACGAACTCGAACGTTGGCTCACTCTTCAGATCGTCGGCCGATATCACATTGAGGTCCATCGCGGGTTGCATCTGCCTCCGGGTGCTGCATGGCAGGATGCGGTTGACCGCCGGCGGGACCCGCTCCGGTGGCCGCATGACGAACAGCAGTTCCTGTACGACTTCCTGCCGTTCGAGGAACGCTGCATCCGCCGTGACGGGCTGCACCTGTTCGGATTGCGCTACTGGGATGACGTGCTGAGCCCGTGGGCGGGACGTCTCGATCACCGGCTGCGAATCAAATTCGATCCGCGCGACTTGTCCTGCGTCTTCGTCGAGGGGCCGGATGGGGTGCATTGGCCGGTCCGGTATGCCGATCTGCGGCGCCCGCGGATCACGCTCGGCGAACACCGGTTTGCCTTGGCCGCGCTCAAACAGCGGGGCGTGCGGCTCACCGACGAACAGTTGATCTTCGACACGATCGAGGCGCAGCGTAATCTTCTTGAGGCTGCCGCATCGGCCACCAAATCGGCGCGCCGCCAGGTCGAACGGCGCCATCGATCACTTGTTGCCGCGGAGCGGGACATCGGATCGACCGCGATCGCCTGCCGCCCTGAAGCTGAGCCGGGGCATCTGACCCTGCTGGCGGTCGAGGAGTGGTCATGACCGACTATGCCCATCTGCTGCCGGCCTATCGCGGTTATGCTGCTCTCGCTGACGCGGAGCGGATCGCCTGGATCAGGGCGGATCGGTGGTTGGATCTCGATCAAGCCCGGATGGCGCTCGCGCGGCTCGATGATCTCCTGGCCTATCCGCCACGCGATCGCATGCCCTGCCTGCTGCTTTACGGCGACACCGGCATGGGCAAGACCAAGATCATCCGCAAATTCCTGCGCGATCATCCGGCGCGGTTCGACACGGGCACCGGGGTCACGAGCATGCCAGTGGTCGCCATGCAGATGCCGGCTGAACCGGTCGAACGTGACGTTTACAGCGAATTGCTGGCCGCGCTGGGCGCTCCGGGGCCGATTGACGGCGCGGCGCATCGGCAAAAGGAAATCTGCCGCGGGCTATTGCGCACCATGGGGGTCCGCATGCTGATCATCGACGAGATTCACGCCATGCTCGCCGGCAGCTTCCGGCAGCAGCGGATCTTTCTCAACGTGATCCGGTTTCTGGCCAATGACCTCAGGGTGCCGCTGGTCTGCGCCGGGACGGATCTCGCCCGCCAGGCGCTTCTCACCGACCCCCAATTGGCCGAGCGCTTCGAAGCCTTGCAGCTTCGGCGCTGGGGCAATGATCAGCATCTGACGCAGCTGCTGGCGAGCCTGGCGACGATCCTGCCGCTTCGGCGCCCGTCGGCGCTGGAAACCACGGCCATTCGCAAGCGCGTGCTCGAATTGACCGGCGGGGTCACGGTCCGAATCTTCCGCCTGATGGAGACGGTTGCGGTCGAGGCGATCCGCTCCGGGACGGAATGCATCAATCCGGACAGCTTTGACACCGATGAGCTGGTGCTCCCGCTGGTCGCGATGACGCGCGCGGTTGAGACTCGGCTGCAGCGGCGAGGCGTGGCATGATCCAAGATCAGCGCGTGCTGCCGATTGCGCCCAGACCGATCGGGGGCGAATTGCTCTCGTCGTGGCAGGGCCGTGTCGCTTGCCGATACGGGCTCTGCAGCGACGGACTGGCCGCCCTGCTCGGCGCAAAACCCGATAGCGGCCGCGTGACACGGTTCGCGGAACGCGACTTCGCGCCGGACGCAGGGCAGATCAGGGCGTGGGCAAGGGCGTGCCGGTTGGACGACGGAGTTCTCCGCGCACTTATGCTGTCCGGGAGATCGAGACCTCAAGGTTGCTACGTGTGGGGGGAGGGGACCCGGGCAGGAGCCTTTCGGACGCCAGTTTGCGTGGCTTGTCTCGATGAAGACGTGGATGCCGGCGGCGACCATCATATCCGCCGGGCCTGGGCGCACGTCGAGACGTTGACATGCAGCCGGCACGACCGCGTCTTGGCAGAGATGTGCCCGCACTGCCTGAGCAACACAGGGTGGCGATTTGGGACCTGTGATCAGGATGCGCGCGTGGTCTGTGTCCGTTGCGCTCGCGTGGTCCGCAGCCTGCGCGCGTCGGCCGCAATTGCCAATTCCCGCTTCCGGGAGGCCCTGAGCGCTCTGTCGGCCGGCCTCGGAGACGCTATCGACAACACATCATCGGTCGCCGACGACCTGATGCGCGTCGCGCGCCTACTTTGGACCGGGCCCCACGGCCGCGGCGGAAGCCTGACGCCTTTCATTGCCAGCGTCCTCACGGATCGGCCGCTGCCATCGGTGGAAGCCCTGGTCGATCGCAACGAGCCGCTGGCGACAATCCCGCTGGGGTGGCGCATGGCGACGCTGATCGCGGTCGCTCAACTGCTCGATCTCGCCGACGCCCGGCGCGATTTCGGGCCGCCGGCGGTCAGCATGGAGCGGTTGCTCGCATGGACCGGCGTTTCGCCACGCGAGGCGGCAACGCGTCGAGCACCGATCCGGGTTGCCGTGGCACCAACAAGAAGGAGGAAGTTGCGCGACGCGGCCGAATACCGCGCCATGGCCGAGGCGATCCTGGCAAGCGACGATTGGAGCCAGGTCCGGGGTCAATCTACAGCGGCTCGGCAGCGGTTGCTCGGCCGGCTAATGACCCAGGCGCTGGATCATGCACCGCCAGTCCAAGACGCCGCGCCTGGTCCAGCAAGGCCTTCACGGACGAGGCCGCCCACTGTCCGCCACCGCGCGGGGTTCGTTCGCGCATCCGCTCCAGTTGAGCCGCGATCTCGCGCAGGCTGAGGTTGGGATCGGCGATCGCGATGCCGGCGACCAGGGTCATCAACCGGTCCTCCGGGGGTCGGCGCGGCGAACGCTTGATCAATTCCGGCGCGGCGATCTTTTCGCGCACCAGCCGATGCACGGCGCGGCGGAGCTTCTCGATGGTCCAGCTCTGCCCCTGATGGTTCAGCACCCGCACCACGTCGTCCCAGCTGTGCTGGGGTCGCATCCGCTGCACCGTCGGCAGCCAGGTCGACGCCGAAGCAATCAGGTCGCCGATATAGACCTGTTGCCGCGCCGCCGAAGCCGCGCGGATCGCCTCCGGCCGGTGCTCCCGCAGGCCTGGATTGCCCGGCAGCTTGCCCCGCGCCATCGCGGCCTTCATTCCGGCTTTGGTCCGCTCCGCGATCAAGGCGCGCTCGAGCTGGGCGACGGCGCCCAGCACCTGCAGCGAGAACATGCCCTGCGGCGTCGAGGTGTCGATCGGGTCGCGCAGCGACCGGAAATGCGCCCCGCGCGTCTCAAGGTCCTCGATCACCGAGAGCAGGTGGCTGACCGAGCGTGCCAGGCGGTCAAGGCGGACCACGACCAGGACATCCCCGGCGCCGATCTCGCGCATCAGGCGGGCCAGCACCGGCCGGGCCCGGGAGGCGCCGGACCCGTGCTCCTGGTGCACGGTCCGGCACCCGGCGACGCGCAGTTCGTCGACCTGCGCGTCCGTCGCCTGATCCTCGGTCGAAACCCGGGCGTAGCCAATCAAACCGCGGATCGGCCGGGGAGGGGAGGCATGAGGGGCGGCCATAGGGTGTTTTCCGGAGTTCTTTTGGCCGGTTTGTACAGTATCGGCAGGCATTAGGAAACGGTCCTTTGCAGGCGTGTTTTATCGACCGCTTGAGAGAGTCATGGAGGCCGATCGGGCGCGTCGGAGGGCCCAGCACCGGCGGAGGCCAGAATGGCCGCCTGTGGGCTTCTGAGGGGAAATGGGCCTATTTCAGCGGCTGGCGCGCAAAGAAGTCGTCGAACCGACGTGCGGGGCCTTTAGGCGGGCCCGCGGCGCGACCCAGAGGCCCGGCAAGACGGGAGTCCAGCAATCTGAGGCGAGGCGTCCGCTCAATTGAGACAAGGAATCCGGCGATTTGGGGTGAGAAACGTCGAAAAACCGCGTGGTTTCGAGCCAATCCAGCCATCTCGGCCGAGCGACATCGCTGATTTGCGTCCTGGCAGTCAACACTATCGATAAGGGCGAGTTATCGATAGTGAGAGGGGTGCGCGAAAAGGCATCGCTATGACGGAAGTGAAAGGCGTGATAGCTTCCGTTTAATCGATTCCTGTTAGGGTTATCAAAGCCTTGCCAACTGGCTATCAAATCCCCGATCCGCTGCCCTGGAGCCAGATCGCCGGGCCGCTTGTCGCTTTCCGTTACCGATTTCAATTTGCAACACTTAGCGGAAAATCGGCGCACGCTTTTCCGCTTGCGATTTCAGCGAGCCTCCAACAGCGCTTTGATCCACCTGACATTTCGACCCTGGTCCTCGGAACCTTCGGAAAGACCGTCATGAGCGATCCTCGCCTCTCCAAACCGGCCGCCCGATGCCCATCTTGAGCGCCCGCCTTCCCGATCCGCTGCCATGGCCCGAGCTCGCTCGACCGCTCGCCCGCGCCGAAGACGCACTGGCGCGTCTCGACGAGCGGTTGCGAACGAGCCCGATCCGCGACGGCTGGATCGCGAGAACCCACTTCGTCGACGCGGTCGCCGCACTCTGGCTCGAGGGTGAGCTCGTCCATATCGAAGACCTTGTGCTGCACGATGCCGGCATGGACATCCGCGCGCCCACCCACGAACTCACGCGCGCCCATACGGTGTTGCGCGCGCGCCGGCGCATCGCCGACGCCGCGCCCGGTTGGGCTCTGTCGCCCACCGGTCTCGAGGCGCTGCGCGGCAGGGCAGGGGAGTCGGACTCAAAGCATCCCCAGGTCGAATACCCGGAGCCCGACGACGACGGCGACGGGACGGAGCCAGCGTTCGAGCCGCTGCTCGCCAAGGACGGCGAGTTTGCCGAATTGTTCGCCTCGGTCGATGCGGCCATTGCCCAGGCCGGCAGAACCCTCGCCGGCGAACGGCGGCCCCCGGCCGCGTCGGCCGGCGAACGCGATCCGCTCGTCTACGACCTCGACTGGGACGAGGACGCGCGCCTCGTGCAATGGCGCGCCGTCGTCGACGAGACCCGCGATATGCCGCCGACTCTCGCCGCTGCGCTCGCCCACGAGGCCTGGAGTGCGATCGAGCCGCTGCAG
>NZ_JBXAFS010000015.1:0-94324 GCF_058793355.1 Afipia sp. MLSD5-FHT05B12 | reverse complement strand
CTCGAGAAACATCTCGCAACCTGTTCACATTGCGTTGACCAGTTGGCGGCGTTTCAGGCGCAGAAAAAAATCGTCTCGCAAAGAGGCGTGAGCTGGCGGACGCCGGATCATGTACGCGCACAAGTTCTGGCCGTCATTTCAAGCGAAGCAGCAACACAAGCACGGTCATTATCCGGACGAACAAACAAAGACAATGACCAGAAATTCAAAGCTTTCGAATTTCTCAAACGATGGATTTTTGTGCCGTCGCTCGCGGCTCTTGCGGCAAGCTTGTTTTTGGTGATAGCGCCCATTCAGGATCGTTCATCAGTTCAGGATGAAGTCTTGGCAAGCCACATCCGGTCGCTTCTGGCGAGTCACCTGACGGATATCGCAACGTCAGATCAGCACACCGTCAAGCCATGGTTCAACGGCAAGGTTGATTTCTCTCCACCGGTGGTTGACTTGGCTTCGCAAGGGTTTCCTCTGGTGGGTGGCCGCATCGATTACATTGGTGGGCGGGTCGTGGCCGCTCTGATTTACCGGCGGCACGGACATCCCATCAATGTATTTGTTTGGCCCGCACCGCATATCGTGACGAACCTTGTAACCCGGGACGGATACAACATAGCGAACTGGAGCAAGGACGGGCTGAATTTCTGGGCTGTATCGGATGCCAGCGCTGACGATGTTGCCAGACTTCGCCAAGCGCTTTCCGGCCAGACCACAAAATGATTCTTTGCAAGCCGCGGTCTCGCCGGGATCAGTTGGTCTACGAAACACTTGAGATAATTGCGAATGATCCGAGGTCGTCGAACCGGATCGCTTTTGGCTAGTGTTCTCTGCTAGACTTCTTCTCGTGAAGGAGCTGACAACGATGAAGGTATCGAAATTTTCAGAGACCCGGAAGGCGTTCATTCTGATGCAGGGTACGGACGGAGGGCCAAGCCGGGGTCAATCATGGCGGCGATAGCGACCCGGTCGGGGATTAACTCGACTGGGATAAGAAAGCCCGCCCGGTTTTGTATCGGCAAGAGGGGAGACTTACCGTGCTGGCACCTGCGCTTCGTGACCTCGCCAACCGGCAACTGCGCGACTACCAGGCGCGTACTCCCGGAACGTATTTGGGTGAAGCGGGGTCCAGCCTGGCGTTCGAAGATGCCTACACTGTGCAAATGAGGTCGCTTGCGTAACGCGTCGAGTGATGCCGTGGCCGGTTACAAGGTCGGCTGCATGGGCCTGGCGTCGTCGAGCAATTCGGAATGAGCGGCCCGATCCACGGGCGGGTGTCTCGCAGCGAGTTGCGTGCATCGGGAGACACTCTGTCTGCCAGACTCTATGCGAACCTCGCGATCGGGGGTGAGATGGCGGTCCGCATCGGAGCAGATGGTCGGATCGAGGTCGCTTTTCCAGTGATCGAACTGCACCATTTTGTGTTTCAGGGGGCTTCGAGACGCTCGCTGAACTTGTCGCTAACAACGACATCAACGCCGGTGCCGTCATTCCTCAGCCGCTCAGTTCTACGGTGTTCGTCGATTGGGCAGCTGCACGCGTCCTCACGGTCGAGGTCAACGGCAAACCGGTTGATTCCGAGCTGCTCTGGGCGATGCCGGGTGGAGCCGAGGAAGCCATGCAGTGGCCAAGCGGGGACTTACGTCGCTTCGGTGTTTCGCTGATGCCAGGCGACATCGTGTTGACGGGTTCGCCGCTCGGACTGCACCCTGTCAGGCCCGGCGATTATGTCGCTATCCTAATCGATGGCACGACTTCAGTGCTTTGCAACGTCGCATGAAAGAGCGGGCATCATCCCAGATGGCCTAACGCCGCGTGTCAACTCAGCGGCGTCATGACACCGGATCGAAAAGCTGGTCGCCCACACAATTTGTCATACCAGCGGCGCAAATGGGGGAGCGGAGGATGGGCAATGTCCAGAGCATACCATCGATGCACGGTGACTCCGATGGGAATGTCACCCATTGAAAACGCCGCGCCGCCCAAGAATGGCCGATCGGCAAAACGATCGTTAAGGATAGATGCCGCCGATGCGCAAAGGCTTTCCGCCTTTGCGATGATACCTTGGTCCCTCTGGTGAAGCGGAGTTCTGATCAGTGCGATGAACAGCGGACGCAACGCCGGCCAGAAAACCGTCGCTTGCCAGTCCATCCATCGTTCAGCATCGAACCTAATTTCTACATCAGCGGGACAAAGACCGTATCCATACCTATGGCAAAGATATCGGACAATGACGTTCGATTCCCAAAGTTGAAATCCGCCGTCTTCAATTGTTGGTACGAACCGGTTCGGGTTCATAGAACCGTATTCAGGCGTATCGGTCACGCCGAATCCACCGCCCGCATCGATTTGATCGTAGGCCAGTCCGAGTTCACCGCAGCACCAGAGGATCTTCTGCACATTGATCGAATTTGCGCGCCCCCAGAGCGTGAGTGACCGCGACGTACTATTAGCCGTCTGACTTGAATTCATCGCCATTCTACCTCATCGTTACGCGCTACCAACCATTGACCGCCGAATCTCACGCGCGACCGCGCGCAATTCTGCTGCGTGTGCCCGACACTCGGTGTCCTAGATTTTCACCGCACATCGTGTCGCCC
Source organism: Afipia sp. MLSD5-FHT05B12 (assembly GCF_058793355.1). Taxonomy (NCBI): domain Bacteria; kingdom Pseudomonadati; phylum Pseudomonadota; class Alphaproteobacteria; order Hyphomicrobiales; family Nitrobacteraceae; genus Afipia; species Afipia sp. MLSD5-FHT05B12. The sequence goes on along the minus strand of NZ_JBXAFS010000015.1, from coordinate 91,733 downwards.
GCTATTGCTGACGCGGCATGCTCGCTTGCGCCCTTGCCCTCTATCGATCTCCGACCGCGGCCGGTATCCGATAAAGACGGCCGGTCGAATCGAGATCTTCAATCGTCCATCCCTCTCCCACCCCCGCGACCATCCATCGAAGGATAGCCCAAAGATCGGTGTCGAGCGTGGCAGTCTCGATGGGCTCCAGCGCATCAACCACGGCGCTCACTTCTACCCCGGACGGAAACGGCTCGCCGCTGCGTCCAATGAAAATCAGCGCATAGATTAAGCCGGAAGGTGCCCGAACGTATCCGGGAACTTTCAATCCATTCCGATCAAGTTCGAAGATGCGAGCGAAGAAATCCCGAAATTCGGAATAATGTCCAACCCGATCCTCGGCGAGGCAGAAGGCAAACCGCTTGCCCCAAAGATCTGGTGTTTCAACAACCGTGACGTTCGTCATGACGGGATCCTCGTTCCATCAAGCCGATTGAGGAAGGACAGGATGAGGCGCGCGATCTCTGGCCCGGAGTCTTCTTGCAAGAAGTGGCGACCCGTTACTAAAAACGGCCCTTCTGCATGAGGAAGGAGCTTCTTAAAGCGGCCCGAAAACGTCTCCGCATCGAACACATCATCCTCCCGACCCCAAATGATCAACGTAGGTAGTTCTGACCTGGAGAGCTGCTCTTCAAGCCATTCAAAGCGGTTGAACCCGCGCGCCCCGCGATCGAGCGGGATCCACCTAGGCCAAGCCCATGTCAGAAGACGCGTTGCGGGGTCAGGAAGCACCGCCTCATAGGCCGCCTTCGCCGTACGGCGGAATTTTTCGCGATCGACGACGGACAAATAGATGCCGCGCCCGGCCAGCACATTGTGTCGGCCGAGCAAATAGGGACCGACCAAGGGCGCGTGCATCATTCGCCATGGAAAAACACGCGTGTGGAATTCCGCCGGCGGCGACGGCCACGCCCAGGTACTCATCACCGTTAGCGCTAGAATCCGCTCCGGATTATGCATGGCAAAAGAAAGCCCGGTCGGGCCGCCCCAGTCATGACAGACCAGCGCAATCCGCCGCAGGTCGAGTTGGCGCATCAGCGCGGTCAGGTTTGCCGCATGGCCATCAAGCGTATGAGCCTGTTCGTGTGTCGGCTTTTCGGAAAGGCCGAAGCCGATCATGTCCGGGACAATGACACGTCGACCGGCCTGCACAAGTGGTCCGATCACGTCGCGATAGAGGAAGCCCCATGTCGGATTCCCGTGCAGGAGTACGACGGGATCGCCCTTGCCCTCGTCGACATAATGCATGCGCCAGCCGTTCACGCTCGCGAATTTCGGCTTGTAAGGCCATTGTGCGCGGATGGCGGCGGGCAGTTTAAGAACATCGGCGAACGCCATCTATCCTCGCAAGATTACTCCGTCTCTTCGCGCGGCAACGCGCGGACGAAATTAGTTATGGAACGATCGTTCCAAAATATAGATAGATGCACTTCTCGGCAAGAGCCTGGGTTCCCAGCCCCATGACGATTTCCAACAGAAATCGCTGGAGATGACGCATTCTTAGAGCTAACAGTATGATTATGCCGGGTGTGCCATGTGGCCGCCGAACAAAAAGGGCATCAACGACGATGGCGAGACCGCGAGAGTTCGATGAGGCGACCGTTTTAAACGCAGCAGTTAAGAAATTCTGGCTACACGGCTATGAAGCGACCTCGGTCCGCGATCTCGCAAGTCTGATGGGGCTTACGGGAGCAAGCCTCTACAACGCCTTCGGTGATAAACGCGCCCTCTATCAGCGATCTCTAGATCACTATCTCGACCAGTCGGTGCGCGAACGCATCGAGCGCCTCGAAAGCAGCTTGCCGCCACGGGATGCCATTGTCGCGTTCCTGCAGGAGATTATTGAACGCTCGCTCACCGACAAGCAGCGGCGCGGCTGTATGCTGGTCAATTCAGCGATCGAGCTTGCGCCACACGATCGTGAATTTCAGCGCGTGGTCGCGCGGGCCTTCACGGAGATTGAAGTATTCTTTCGAAGATGCGTGACCAAGGGGCAGCGGGACGGCACCATCGCTCTCCAGCCCGCAGATGATTTGGCACGACTCTTTCTTGGGATCGTCTTAGGGATTCGCGTTCTCGCCCGCACAAGGCCGGAGCGAACTTTACTCGAGGGCCTCGCTCGCCCCGCAATTGCAACGCTGCAGCCGACGAAGAAAAAGAAGGTCGTGCGGCACTGACGTTGCTTGTGTGTACCGAGAACAGCGAGCGGTATCGCCGTGACCTTCTATGCAACGAATTGCATTGATGACAGCCCGCTGTTTGTTGCCGCCCGGCATCTAATGGCGACAGGCATTGTGGTAACGATCGGCTACCTAGCCCGCCTTCGATATCTACGATGGTAGAAGCCGCTGGCGACCTAGGAGCATCAGGTTTGCAGGCAAGAGCCTACTTGAACATTCATATATTCGCTTACCTGCCTTCTGACGCGATAAGTTGAACAGGCCCGTCCGGGGTGCCGAACGGGCCTGTCGCAGCGAGCGAAGTGTTTTGGGGCTCCTTCACGCGCCAACCAGAGATGGAGTTGCTTACTTCTTCATCTCGTCCTTCTTCATGCCGTCCTTCTTCATGCCATCCTTGGACATCGCGTCCTCCTTCTTCATGCCATCCTTGGACATCGCGTCCTCCTTCTTCATGCCATCCTTGGACATCGCGTCCTCCTTTTTCATTCCATCCTTGCTCATCTTGTCTTGTGCAAATGCCGCAGGAGAAGAAAGAAGCCCAAATGAAATGATAGCGGTCGAAGCGAGAAGCAACATGCGGGGATTTACTCTCATAGCCTTTATCCTTTCAGAACTGAGAATGAGACGACAAATGTCTCCTACATAGTACGCAGCCGAAAGACCCTGCGTTACATACAGCGGGAAATTGCTTTCGCGCGCATGAAACAGCCGGGCCGAGATACATACGGCAATCTGCGATAAGGCACCGGCCAAATCTTTCAGAGGGCCATTCGACTGCCGTCTGATAGACTCACAAACTGAAGTGCTCCCCGAATCTAGGCCAGCTAGCGCCGGAGTTTTCCGGGGTTAGGGCTCATGTCGGCCGGGCGCCGATGAGCCATTCAACAGCGATATCGGCGCTTTGTTGCCGATCGCGCTATGTGGCCGAACACATGGAGAGCCATGAACCGCACTCGCAGTGCGCTCCAAGGCTTACGTTATCACCCGGATACTTTATAGCCATGTTTGCAGAAGAGCCAGTCTCCGCCTACGCCGCAAGCGAAGACAACGCATTCGACACGATGAGTTCCAGTTTTTGCCGGGACGGCTTGGTCTTCGCAAGGACATTCAATCCCTGCACCACACAGACCAGAAACGCCGCGCTGTCCAACGACGTATCTTCATGGATTTCACCAGCTTGCCTGGCGCGTGCAATGGCACCCGCGAAAGCCGTCTCCAATCGTACGAGATGAACATCAATCTTCGCGCGAATCGCTGGCTCATGTTGCGCCATCTCGACGATGGAATTTGTGATGAGGCAGCCCCATCGGCGTTTTCCGTCGATCATACCGTCAATGAGCCGGTCGAAATAATTCCGCAAGGCCGTTAACCCGGAGGTATCCTGCCCAAGCATCTCCACAGCCTCAGCGGAATATGTCGTTATGTATCTATCGACTGCCTTGATAAAGAGCTGACGCTTGTCGCCGTAGGTCCCATAGACACTCCCAGGAAAAAGGCCCATGGCCTTGCAAAGTTGCTGGATGCTGAGACCCTCGAAGCCATTTTTCCAAAAGGCATTGACCGCACGATCCAGCCGCTCCTCCGGATCGAAATGCTTGGCCTGTCCCATCTTGTTTCCTATCCTGCGGTTCCCGGTAAACAGCAGCATCTAGACATTAACCGCACCTTTGGAAAGAGGTGCCTCTTCGGCCTTCGGCTTCATCAAAACCGTGGGCAGCACCGCGGTCTCAGGATTTATTATCGGCCAGTTTGCGGGAAGCCAGCTTGCTCTCTCGGTTTATTCAACCCGGCACGTAACCAATTCGCGACCATCTACCGATACACAAACCTCGTCGCCGGGTCGAACAGGATGAAGGCCCAGCGGCGTGCCGGTCAAAACCAGATCGCCCGGAGACAGCGACAGGCCGTATCGGCCAAGATCGTCGCTAAGCCAACCGACCGCTTCGACGGCCCCGCCTGTCATAGCCCACAGATCTCCGGAATCGATTTCTTTTTTATTGACCGACACCTTCAACACACGGGCGGACGTCCATTCCTTGAGAGGGGCAGCTGCCGCGCTATCGGCAATGACCGCTCCCCCATTTATGCCGTTGTTCGCGACAAGCTCGGCGAGGGTTTTCGGCACGCCCCGGAAAACGAAATGGTGCAATTCAATGACGGGAAAGACCTCGGCAATCTTGCCGTCGGCACCGATCCGCACTGCCATCTCGCCTTCGATCGCCAGATTAGCGAAAGCGGAATGCTGCAACGTGTCGCCCGCCACTTTCAGTTCGCTGCTGAAAATACGGGCATGGATCGGTCCGCTCATACCAAACTGTTCGACCACGCCCGGGCCGATGCAGCCGACCTTATATCCCGCGACCGCATCGCCGGCCTCGCACCGCAGTCGAGCAACTTCGGCCTGTACCGCGTAGGCTTGGTAGAGATTCAGCGCACGATGGCCTTCGCCGAAATATGTCCCTGGCGTCCGCAGCCGATAGTCCTGCCACTGGCGCGCCGCCAATTCCCGCAGTTCATTCGTAACAATCAAACTTTTTTGCGCGGCCATGTCGTCAATCCAACCGGAATTTGGCAACGGCCGCTTCGTCCCAACGCATCCCGTTGCCGGGCCTGTCGGGAATGATCGCCATGCCGTCGACGATCCGCATCGGTTCCTGAAGAAGCGGAATCGCCCAGTCCACGTATTCCAGCCAGTGCCGGCCCGGCGTCGCCGCCAGCAGGTGCGCGCTGACCTCGGGGAAAAGATGAGAGGAGACTTCACGGTTGTAAGCTGCGGCAAGTCCGGCCGCGCGCTGCCATCCCGTCACACCACCGATCCGATCGAGATCCGGCATCACATAATCAGAGGCCGAGGCAGCGAGCGCGGCTGCCATTGGCGGCAACCCCGCAAAGTTCTCTCCGATCTGTATCGGCGTCTTTACGGCCTGCGCGATCAGGGCGGTGTGGTGATAGTCGTCATGCCGGATCGGTTCCTCGATCCAGTAGACCCCTTCCGCGTCAAGCGCGAGACAGTATTGCATGGCGTCGGCGAAGGTCAGCGCCTGATTGAAATCGACCATTAGATGCACATGATCGGGAAGGCGCTTGCGCACCGCGCGCACCGCCGCAAGATCGAGAGCGATGTCGCCACGGCCCAGCCGCAGCTTTACGCCGCGGAATCCATCCTCCAGCAGTGCCTCCGCCTCGTCTGCCGCCGCTTGCGGAGACATTAATCCGAGGCCATTGCTGTTGTAGGCCCGAATAGGCTGCGGAGCCGCGCCGAGGAAGGTAGCAAGCGGCATATCGGCTGCGATAGCCAGCGCATCCCACATCGCTGTGTCGACCGACGACGCGACCATCGCCAACGGACCAACCACGCCGGGCAGCTTAAAATGCCGGTTGATGCGATTTGCCAGATCGAACGGCACCAGCGGCTGTCCCGCCAGCGCAGCGCTCAACTCGGCGACGACCGGCACCAGCGAACGGGCGATCGACGACAGATAGCAAAACGCATAAGCCCGGCCCGTGACACCTTGCTCGGTATGAAGATCGACAAGAAGAAGCGAGGCCCTGTCGATGGTCTGGGCACTGGTGCCAAGCGGACGCTTCATCGGCAATGTCACCGCGGTCGCCGAAAGGGACCGGAGTGTAAGGGCATGACACGTCATCGTGTTATCTCTTTCCATATGCGTAAGGGCTCAGCGCCTCCACTATCGCGCTATTGACCGGTGTCGGAACCTTAAGCTGGGCACCAAGATCAACTACGGCGCCGCTCAGCCAAGGCAGTTCCAGCCGATTACCCCGTACCAGATCGACCTGCATTGATGACGTCATGGTGGCAGGTATCGTATCGCAGAACGCGAGCCTATCTTCTGCGAAATCAGGACGCAGTGGCACGTTCTTGGCACAGCCCACCGCCACGACTTCTCGCATGGTCTCAAGCAGTATCGCCCGTTTTTCCGCGTCCTCACGAATCGGGCCGATCGGGGTGCCGAACTTCGACGTCGTCCCTGACAGCCCGACGAGGAAGACAAATTTCTCCCAGATCAACCGCTCGATCGAATCGCTGAGCTCGACGTCGATTCCTGCCGTCTTGCAGGCAGCCAGGAAGGCCTCGCTCCGCGCCGATGTTCGCCCGCCATATTCGCCGAAAACTATGCGCTGCATCGTTCCAGCATGTGCAATGACGCCGGGCCCGGCGATGGTGGCCGCGATATAGCAGACACCGCCCATCACAGCCTCCGCCGGGACGTATTTGCGCAGGATGTCGTCCTTCTGAACTCCGTTCTGGAACGATATGATCGCAGCACCCTTGTCGGCAATCGGCTTCAGAGTAGCGGCCACATCCTCGGTGTCCCAAAGCTTGACCCCGACCATGACCAGGTCCGCGGCGCCGGCCTCGTCGATCGTCTGGACGGCATTGACCTTCGGAATATGCAGATCGCCCAGCGCGCTTGTGATCTTCAGTCCGTCGCGGCGAAGCGCCTCAAGATGGGCTCCCCGCGCAACGAAGGTCACGTCACTGCCAGCCGCCGCCAAACGACCACCGAAATAGCCACCAACTCCTCCCGATCCTAGGACGACGATTTTCATTCTCTTTCCTTCATGATTTACTTGAATGCTTGTTCAAGATACTATTGCACGTCGTTTATACCGTCAATTGGTACGCACTACCCGGACACCCGTCCTGGAGCATCGTCCCACCGCACGACGCGATGACACCGACACATGCCCCTAGGAAGAAGGAGGCGTCTTTCCGACTTTGCCGAGATATGCCTGCTTCACGCTTTCCGAATTCAGCAACTCCCGCCCAGAACCTTCCAGCGTGATCTGCCCTGTTTCCAGAACGTAGGCCCGGTCAGAAACCGCCAGGGCCTGATGTGCCATTTGTTCGACGAGGAGAATGGTCATGCCGGACGACTTCAGGCGTCGCACTATCCGGAAGATCTCCGCGACGATGAGAGGCGCAAGACCAAGTGAAGGCTCGTCAAGAAGCAGAAGCTTCGGCCGCCCCATCAGCGCACGGCTGATCGCGAGCATCTGCTGTTCGCCTCCCGAGAGAGTGCCGGCGAATTGATCGCATCGCTCGCGCAGCCGGGGAAACAGATCGTAGTACCGGTCAAGATCGGTACTCAATTGCTGACGATCAAGCCCCAACGAATACGCCCCCAGCAGAAGGTTATCCTCGACGGTCTGGTCCGGAAACACTTGCCGCCCCTCCGGCACATGAGCGATGCCGAGGCCGATACGACGGTAGGACGGCACGCTGACGACATCCGACCCCTGAAATGTGATAGCTCCATCAACCGAGACGAGCCCCGAAATCGCCCGCATGAGCGTGCTTTTTCCGGCGCCGTTGCCCCCTATTATGGTAACGACCTCCCCCTCCCTGATGGTGAGTGAAACATCACGCAGTGCGCGGACCGCGCCATAACTTACCGAAATATGTTCGATGTTCAGCATTGTATCGTCTCAACCTGGCGTCAGCGATGCAAGCGGACCGTCGTATTCCGACTCCATCTCGGGAATAGGCTCGCCCAGATAAGCCTTGATGACGGACGGATCGTTCTGAATGTCAGAGGCGATGCCGTCCGCAATCTTGACTCCATAATCCAGAACGACAACGTGATCCGATATGGCCATGACCAATTCCATGTGATGCTCGATCAGCAGAATGGTGATTCCCTGACCATGGAGACGAACGATCAACTCCATCAATTGCTCGGTTTCCGCAGGATTGAGACCGGCCGCGGGTTCATCCAACAGCAATAGCGACGGACGAGATGCGACGGCGCGCGCGATCTCGAGCCTTCGCTGCAGGCCGTATGGCAGACCAATCGCGGATTCGTCTGCGCAATGATCAAGCCCGACGAAACGAAGAATGGCCATCGCCTCTGTCCGCAGATCCCGCTCCTCACGCCTGACGGATCCAGCACCGAAAAGATTGGCGAACAAGCCGCTGGACTGCGCCGAATAGCCGCCGACAATAACGTTCTCAAGCACGGTCATGCCGGAGAACAGCTTCAAATTCTGGAAGGTCCGGGCGATTCCAATGTGCGCGATCTCGTGCGGAGCCATCGACTGGATTTCCCTGCCATCGAAAGAAATCCGTCCCGACGTGCAGCCAATCGTTCCCGAAAGAATGTTGAGCAGGGTGGTCTTTCCCGCACCATTGGGACCGATCAGGGACGTGATGGAATGGCGTTGGAGCTGGAGCGAAATGTTTCGCGTCGCCATGACACCGCCGAATGATTTGACAAGGTCATCTGCTTCAAGAATGACCTTTTGAGCGGATTCATCATCTCTTTTAACCGCGTGCCATTCTTCGCCACTTCTCTCATCCGGCTTGCGAGGGAACCATTTTCGAATTCCCTGCTCGATCCATCCTGACAGTCCCTGCGGCATCGCCAGCAACGATACTAGAAGCAACGCTCCGTAAACAAAATGCTGAATGTACGGCCAGCGGGCAAGGAAGGCATCCAGAAGCGTGAGACACACAGCTCCCAGAAACGACCCCATCGGCGAAGGCCCACCGAACAGAACCAGCACAAGAAAGAACACCGACAAGTTGAAGTTGATGAAGTCGGAATTGATGTACTGATTTTGCTGCGCCATAAGCGCTCCCGCGATGCCACAGGTCACCGCACTGATGACAAACGCAAGAACCTTGAAGCGATAGACACTAATTCCGACGCTCTCGGCCGCAATCTCGGACGTATTGACCGCCTGAAAGCCCCGGCCGAAACGTCCGCTCAACAATTGCGAGATGCCCAGATGCACCACAAGCCCAATCGCGAAGACCGCGATCACCCACTGTTGCGCCGTCAGCGGCACGCCTTGCCACTGCAACGGCACAACGTCATAAATACCTTCCTGTCCTCGAAAGACATCGGTCCATTCAGATACGATTTTTTCTATCACGATGCCGAATGCGATCGTCACCATGGAGAGGTTGGGACCACGCACGCGCAATGCCGGCAGGGCGATAACGATGCCAAAAACGCCTGCCGTCACGGCGGACGCCAGCAGCGCCGCCCACGGCCCCACGCCATAGTTGACCGTCAACAAAGCCGCAGTATAGGCGCCCACCGCGAACAACCCGGCATGACCAAGCGACTTCTGCCCGGTCTGTCCCACCAGCACATTCAGCCCCGACGCCGCGATGAAATACACCCCGATGTTAAAAACGACACGAAGATAGAAGTCGTTTGTGATTTGTGTGGCGACGAGCGCCAGAGCACAAAGCGCAAGCGCGACAAACAGCGATCCGCTCTGTCTCATACTTTTTCTCCGTGCGTCGCACCGAGAAGACCGGCCGGCTTGACACAAAGCACGGCAATGATGAGGACAAATATGATGATCTCGCGCAACTCAGCACGCCACATGCCCGCCAGCGACTCGATCAGACCGAGCAGAAATCCGCCGAAAATGCAGCCCCGCGGATTTGCGAGGCCGCCAAGAATGGCGGCCGAGAACGCCTTCAAGGCGAGCGCAAATCCGATGAAAACAGAAGCGGTCGTGATCGGCGCGACAAGCAGTCCTGCAACGCCTGCAAGAACCGAACTCAATACGAACACGCCGATTGAAACCGCTTCAACGTTGATGCCCATCAGCGAGGCTACAGGCTTGCTGTGAGCAACGGCCCTGACCGCCTTGCCAAGCTGGGTTCGATGCAGAGCCCAGTCGAGCAGGCCCATCAGGATCAACGCGACGACAAAGATCAATATTTCCTGCGGGCGCACGCCCCCGCCGAAAACGCTGATGACATGATCGCCCAACGGAGACGGCAGCGCGATCGGCGCCGGGCCCCAGACAGCCAGACACATATTCTGAATGATAATTCCGAAGCCAAGCGTGCTCATGACCCAGGACAGGCCGTGCTGTCCCAGGAAACGCTTCACCGCGAGGAAGTAGAGTGCAGATCCAATCACGCCAAGCAACAAAACATTCAACAGCAGCGCAGCGCCATAAGCCACCCACGTCACGTCGGCGGTTACGAGATTCCCGAGGAAAGTGCCCCGGCTGATCATCAGCACGCAACTCACCGTTACCAGCGAGCCAAGCGCGAGAAACTCGCCCTGTCCGAAATTGAACGTTTTTGTCGTTGTATAAGTTACGCTGAAGCCAAAGGCGATCAGGGCATAAATGCTCCCGAGCGCCAGACCGCTAAAGATCGCCTGAAGAAGTGGCATGAAAGGACCGTGCTGCCTGGAGAAATGATGACGACTATCGCTTCAAGTCGGCAGGCTGGATCGCTCGCGTGAAGTCGTCGGCGTAAGTCACGATCTTGCCGTCCTGCCATTTAGCAAGATGAAAATCGTTCACGGACATGCCCTCATGATTCGCTTTGCTGAAAGGCTTGTCGTATGTCTTGATGACCCCCTCCACTTTCTGCAGATTCTCGAGCGCGTCCTGTATTTTTGCGCCATCCGTTCCTCCAGCCTGCTTGATCGCCTGCGCGAGCACCATGAGGCTGTCGTAGGATTGCGCAGCGGTGATGAAGGTCGGCATATTCGGATGCTTGGCGATCAGGCGACTATAAAGCGCGGCCGCCTTCGGCGTGCTGTCGGGCGTCACCGACGCGGTGAAGATGATGCGCCCCGCGAGATCCTGCCCCGCAATGGTGTTCAGCGGCGTGTTGATGTTGGCCCACGATCCGAGCGTCACAGGAAAATAGGAAATCTTCTCCATGCTGCGCATCACTTGAGCGTTCGCATCAGCAAGCCCGATAACGATGACGGCATCCGCTCCGGCGGAGCGAATTTTGTTGAGCTGCGATGTCATGTCGGTGTCTTTCGGCCCGAATTTCTCCTCGGCGACCGCCGACATATCATGCAAGGCAATAACGCTCTTGAGATCCTTCAAGGCCTGCTGGCCATATCCGGTTGAATCGACCAAGAACGCAATCTTCTTTTCCTTTGTTGCGCGGATAGCATAGGCCATCAGCAGCGCGATTTGCTCACGGTCGACCATCGAGATTCGAAACATATAATTCGCATCAGCGGCTTGGTACCGCTTGGTGATTTCGGTCGCGGTCGCAATCGGGGATATAACCGGAATCTGCTTCTGCTGCGGAATATGCATCCACGCGAGCACGGTGCCGGAATTGGCGCCGCCGAACATAGCGATCACTTTCTCACTATCGACCAGTTCGCTTGTGTTCTGGATCGCCTTAGGCGGTTGGCCGGTGTCGTCGCGGGCAACTATGACGATCTTTCGACCAAGCACGCCACCAGACTTGTTGATCTCCTCCGCGGCTTCTTCCAACCCGTATAAGCCGGAAATCCCGAACTCCGACGAGCCTCCTGCAGACATATCGCTGTTATAACCGACCTTGATATCCTGAGCCGCGCATGGAGCAACGGCGGCACACAATATCACGCCAGCCACCACGGTTAGTCCGGTCTTCATCGATTGAAACATTGTCGACTCTCCCTGTACCTTTTTTTAGCTGCAGATGGAGGAAACCTCCCGCTTCTCTCCTTGAAAAACTCACTCACGAAATGGCCGAACGATAACAGCGCGTATTTCCTTACGCAGCATGATGCGATCAAGCGGACGCAGCTATAGAATGCATTGGCCGAAACGCCGAAACGCGAGCAGCCATGGCAGCAAGATCATGGGGCATGGTGGCAATTTCCAGCTGCCATCAGGCCTTTCCGCTCCGGTTTTTCTCACATCCCGGTGTCTAAGACTGCCAGCATCTTTCCCATCACTTTCTTGAATGTTTGTTCAAGAAAGCTAGCGTGCAAATTTTGCCCCGTCAATTTAATTCGCGGACGAAGTTGGTCTGTTACAGGGTCGACGCATGCACTGCGGCGGGAGGACTTAAGCGTTTTGTCTGGCGGTCCATAAGCTGATTGCGGAAGGAGTGCAAAACCCCCAACTCCCGTCCCTGGTACACAAGCGTTTCATTCTTGCTCGACGGCGTATCGCGATCGCAATGCTCGAAAGGGCCAAGCAACGAGGCGAGATATCGAAAAGCTGCGATAGTCAAACCGCCATTGACATGCTGATAGGCCGCAAGTGGTATCGCCAACTTGTTACCGGTGAACCCATTCCGGTGAATGACGAGGGCAAAGTGATCGCGATCCCGCTTAAAGGACTTTACAAGCTACCTGCTTAAATACGCGCGGACTAATTAACTCGAGTTTCTGCTGATTACCGGTGCTCAAATGCCTTGGTACAGTACAGGGGGTCTTTGCCATGGAGCATTTTGTACTCTGCACTGCAGACTACAGCCCAAGTCCGACCTAGCCGCAAGTTGTAGGGATGTTCCGTACGCTTCCGAGAGCATGGCGCCTCACGGCAGGCACCTTGGGCAGCTGCCGTGGCGCTAATTTTGAACAGCAGGCCCTGGAAAATCTGACTCGATTCTCATCCAACGCCGGAACTAACATAGGTCTATCCTTGGCAGGATGACCGTGATGACCAAAGACGAGCGCGTTTGTCCGAAGTGCGGACGGGCCGTGAAGTTAATGCTGCCGCCCGGCGGCAAAGGCCCGCGCACCTATCAGTGCATCCGTTGCGACCGGCCAGACCCGCTTAAGTCGCCTCAGGTGCAGGGCTTGGTGAAAAGACTTCTACACGACGAAAAGGAGTAAGGCCGCCTTAGTTGGTGGTCTCTTTCTACAGCGGCTGATCGTCGTCTGTTGAAGGCTCTTCATCTAACGATGCAAAGTCGCCGCCACCGTAATTCTGCTCGGGAGGTGGCTGTGTTGGATCGGGCCCGTCTTATTTGCTTGCTCCACGGGCCCCAACAATCAGTGCGCCATCGGGCAGCGGCCGTTGCAGCGCTTTGGCTTCATCCCAAGAGGCGCGCAGCCCAGCTCAGAAAGTCAATCCAGAACTGAACTCAATCTTCACGCGTGAGCATTTCTGTTAAACGCCGAATAGCGGGTGCCGCAAAAATAACAACCGGCAACATGATGAGCCACGCTAAAAGCGAGGCTCTCAGCCAATATGACAAAAATAAACCTTCCTTGTAAAATGACGCGCTAGCAACAGCCGCCGCGACAGTCGAGGTCAATCCCGATTGAATGACACCGTACACGTAATGACTGTAGCGTCGTGAAATTCCAATCATCTTTGAAAAATAACCTAGCGACGCAAATTAGCTCAACACATTACGTGATCCGTTTTCACGCGGCGGCTTTCTTCCGATTTGCGTCGAGCCTTGCATCGACGAGCGCGACGATGGCATCGAGGATGGGGTTGCTCATGCCTTTCTGTCGGGCTGTGAGCTGCACCAGCCTGTCGGCACGTTCGATATTCGACGCACCGTTATTGAGCGCCCGCGCCGCCGACGCCGGGCGCGGCAGGCTCTCGGCTGCCGCCGCGTATTTCTCGAACGGCACAAGTTCGTCACGTGTGGCGCCGAGCTTGACGCAGACATCTATCACGAAATCGTAGATTGCGCGCGATTCCGCCAAATCGGTATGCACGGCTTCCTTTGCGGTTCGCATTCCGTCCTTGGTGATGCAGCGATAATTACCCGCCATCAGCATCGGCCATTTCGCAAGTGGCACAAACAGCGAGTCGTGGAAGCGCAGCTTGACCGGCAGCTCGATCTTGCCCTCGGGCGCCTCCAACCTCGCCGCATCGATGTCCGCGGCGATGTTACGCAAAATCTGGTTACTCGCTTCGCTATCGAAACGCGCGACCTTGAAGTTGGTCGGCAGCGTGACATGCAGCACATTGACCTTCTCCTCTGGTGGACGAATGGCCTGCGGGTCGGGGCTACACAAGGTCAGTGTGCCCGGATCGAAATTGTCCCACACGGCCGGATTTGTGTAGGCGGGTTTCAGTGCTTCGCTATCGAGGTCAGGAATGCGATTCATATAAGGTAGAGGCGGCATGTTCATGATCGACATGCACGGCACGCGCGATTTGGCCACTGCATCGAGAAGTTCACGCAATCCGCTCGACCCATACTGCGGCTCTTGCATTGCAAGCCCGATCAGGTCGTAGTCATTCGGATCGACATCAACCGGTCCGGTCGCCGACACCTTCCCCGGCAGCTTGCGGGAATCGATCTCGACCGGATCTTTGCGCCCGCGGATCGGCATCCGAACACGAAAGCCCTCCGCGTTGATGAGATCGGCCTCGGCAGGCAGGCAGACCAGCGTGACGTTGTGTCCGCCAAACATCATTTTGGATGCCAGCAGTGATCCATACGACGCGCCGAGAATGAGAATGTTGTATTTTGGCATGGCTATTCCGCCTTCTCTGTTGATTGTATCACGGGCGGATTGGCAGCCGCACAGTCACGAAAGAATTCGTAAGTTGTCTCGGATTTGGCTCACTTCGCGCCGAGCACCCCCGGCAATCCGTTCAGGCCTTTCACGCGGTGATCCGGTTCGAGTCCAAATCGATCCATTTGCATGCGCATGGCGCGAAACATCGTTAGCGGTCGCACCATGTCGGTGGTCTTGCATTCCGAAGCCATCGCTTCGGGTGTCACGCGCTCGATCCACGCAACGTTGAGCCCGAATGCCTTCGCGCCGCAGGCGTCGAAAGGGTTGGATGACACAAACAGAACTTCGTTCGGCTTCACGCCGAGCTGTTCCTCGACCAGCGTGTAAGCGTTCGGGCTCGGCTTGAAGATTTTTTTCGAGTCGATGCTGATGGTGGCATCGAGAATCTTATCGAGCCCGGTGTTGCGGACCAGCGCATTGAGCATGTCAGTCGAACCGTTTGACAGGATCGCGAGCTTGTAGCCTTTGAGGGCTGCAAGCGCATCCTTCGCGTCGGGATAGAGATCGAGATGGACATACTTATCCATGATGCGGTCGAAAATGCCGGCGCTCGGTTTCAGACCCAATACACCCAACGTGTAGGTTAGCGTGTCGCGCGTGATGACTTCGAAATCCTCGTAGCGCCCCATCAGTGAACGCAGCCATGTATATTCGAGCTGCTTCATCCGCCAGATCTGGCTAATCATCTCGCCATGACCGGGAAAGGCCTCGTCGGTCACTGCAGCCACCGATTGTACATCATACAACGTACCGTAAGCGTCGAATACCAGAGCCTTGATCGTCATGAATGCCGTCCATCCTGAAGAAACGAAACGCGATGATTGAGTGAAACGCTCCGGCTGCACCAGGCAGCCGGAACGAGACGTGATCTACTTCGGCGCGACGCCGGTGTGAACCTGCAGCGAGAAGTCGTCGAAACGCGCTTCGTTATCGGAATCGCGACCGTAGAGTATGGTGCCGAGATAGCAGCCTAGGAAGCCGAGCGGCAACGAGACGACCGTCGGATTGACCAGGGGCCACAACGCGTCCGCTCCCCGCATTGCAGGCCCGATCATGGCCAGCGCCACCGACGAGGCGAGCCCGAAGGTCATGCCGCCGACCACGCCACCGGTGTTGAAGCGCCGCCAAAACAGCGACAAGATCAGCACCGGGAAGTTGGCGCTTGCAGCAACGCAGATCGCAAGAATCACCAGCACCGCGACGTTGACGCCCTGTGCGAGAACGCCGAGCACCATCGCCAACACACCAATGGCGATCGCCGCCCAGCGTGCGATCAAGACTTCCTTGTTGGAGTCGGCTTTGCCCTGCATCATCCAGTTGGCGTAGAAATCGTGCGCGATAGCGCCCGATGTCGACAGCGTCAGCGCCGAGACGACCGCGAGGATGGTCGCGACCGCGACCGCCGCGACAAAGCCGAGCATAAGATCACCGCCGAAGGTACCTTTGCCGCCGCCGAGAAATTGCGCAAGCAGCGGCAGCGTCAGATTGCCGCCGCCACCGGCGGCCTTGATCGCATCCTGTCCGACATAGGTTGCGGCGGCGAGACCGAATAACGTCGTTCCGGCAAAGAACGAACCGGCAAGGAACATCACCCAGACGACTGAGCGGCGCGCAGTCTTGGCGTCCGGCACCGTGTAGAACCGCGTCATGACGTGCGGCAATCCGGCAAGGCCGAGCACATAGCCGAGGCCCAGCGAAATCTGATCGAACGGATTTTTCAGATAATTGCCGGGCAACATGTAGGTCGCACCGACTTTCGCCTCGGCATTATCAAACAGCGTCAGCGGATTGAACTTCACCAGCATCAAGATCATCACCAGAATGATGGCACCTGCCGCGAGCATCAGCACGGCCTTGACGATCTGAACCCAAGTCGTGGCGATCATGCCGCCAAAGCCGACGTAAACGATCATCGAGACGCCGACGAAAATAATCGACCAGTCGTAGGAAATGCCGGTTAGCAATTTCACCAGCACACCAGCTCCGGCCATTTGCGGCATTAGATAAGCAAAGTTGACGACGACGGTACCGACGATGGTCGCCAGCAGCGAGGTGCGGGTTTTCATCCGACTTTGAATGACATCGCCAAGCGTGTATTTGCCGCTGTTGCGAAGCGGCTCCGCAATGAGGAAGAGCACCGTGCAGAAGGCGACCAATGGACCGAGCGCGTAGAATGCGCCATCCATGCCGAACAGCGCGGTCAAGCCGGTAAAGCCGAGAAAAGCCGCGGCGCTGCACCAATCGCCGGCGAGAGCGAAGCCATTTTCGGCTGCGGTGAGCTGGCTGTCGGCGGCGTAAAAATCACTTCTCGTCTTGGTGCGCTTGGCTGCCCAGTAGGTGATGCCGAGCGTGATGAGGAGGATGACAATGAAAATCGAAAGTGTCGTGCTCATCGCGAGGCTCCCGTGCCGGAGATGGCAGCGGCGGCCTTGGCGGCCAGCGGATCGAAAACGTTGTTGGCGACGCGGACATAGACGATCGCGAGAACCCACGAGAGCACATAGTTGAGCGTGATAAGGAGGTATCCGACATTGAATGCTCCGGCGACCTTGATGCCCATGATGCTCTTGCCGAATCCGGCGAGCACGGTGAGACCGATGTAACCGACCATGAAGATAATCGTCATCGGCACAAGGTATTTTAGCTTTTCGGCGATTAGCGCCCTGATTGAAGCGTGCGCCGCCTCAACCGATTTTGCATTTGCAGCCATGAAGTTTCCCCCGGGTTGTATTTGGTTTGGCGTTTCAGCGTTCGGCCTGTGCAATGTTGGTGCGTGGCAGCGAAAGACGGACGCGCGCCTGCCCACGGGGGCGAGGCACAAATCGGGCTTTGCTTGGCGCGAACCAAAGCTTGATCGCAGTGGCGATAAGTCCGGCGTGGATGTCGAAACCGCCGGAATGCTCGCTCCCTAGAAAATTTTCGTGCCGCATTGCAGCGGATTGAACCGGCCTTCACGATTGCGAGGATCGGCTAGTTCGTCTTTACGAGCATCCTGCAAAGTGACAAAATTAATTAAAGCGATGGTCTCAATCGTATTTTATAATGATGGAGAAAGCGGCGATGAATTTTGACATCGATTGCCTGCGTGCATTCGTGCTGGTCGCCGACAGCATGAGCTTTTCTCGCGCAGCCGAGACAGTCGGTCGTTCGCAATCCACCGTCAGTCAGCAAATCAACAAGCTCGAAGTTCAGGTCGGCAAGAGCCTGCTCGGCCGACGCAAGGGGCGCGTGCTTGAACTGACATCCGAAGGCACAAAGCTCCTTCAATATGCGCGGCGCATCATGCAGTTGAACGACGAGGCCTATCTGCCTGCGCTGCCCGAGATCGTGAGCTGCGCTAATGCGTCTCCATAACGTCCGTAACAGATACGGCCATGGCCCCGAGCGTTTGCTAAGTCGGGTACAGCGGAACAGGATGGGGTTGTTCGGGAGCAGAACCGGCGACTTGAAGGCCTGGTTCAGAACTCTGGCTAATACAGCTCGTCCAGACCTAGGGTCCCGTCAGATCAGATCCAGAGTCCAGTAAGACAGAGGCCGTTTGGGCCGCTTATGCTGGTTCCAATGCAGGACGATGAGGAAGGTTTCCTCCAGTATTATTATACCTAACTGTTTGGGTAAATTATTGAGATTTCCGACAAGTTAACAGGCACACACAATGCAACCAAAAACCTTCAGGCAAGCTCCAGCTCCAGGCGCGCCTCTTTTTTGGTTTTGGCTTCCGACACCTCGATGCGCACTTTCTCACCCAAAGCGTTCAAATAAGAAAACAGCCGGTCATAGGTGTATCCGCTAAACTGCCCTCTCAGGAGCTTTGAGACATCAGGCTGAGCCAGACCAAGACGAGCGGCCGCCTGGGCCTGGGTCAGGTCCTTGGCTCGAATAATATCACCGATAGCGATCACAAGATCGGCCTTGACCGAATGAGCTTCAGCGTTCGACAACCCAATATCAGCAAATACGTTACCGCTGCTTTTTACGACCTTTGCCTTGCTTTTCGCCGTCTTCTTTTTTTCTACTTGCATAAGCCTGCTCCGCCATTTTTAGACGCTGCTGAATTTTCTTGATCTCGAATTCCGGCGTCTTGATGCCGCTTTTCGATTTCTTCTGAAACGCGTGCAGAACATAGATCACGCCTTTCATCTTAACGGTATAGACGCCTCGATAGGTGTTGCCATCGAAGTCTTCAATGATTTCGAGAACACCTGCTCCGCCGAACCCCTTCAGCGGCTTTGCATCGATATGCTTGCCGCCTTTCTGGGCAGTGCGCAACGCAAAGCCCATAGTCTCCTTCACCTTCCTTGGAAAGGCAGACAGGTCATCCCTAGAGGATCCGACCCATTCGATCGGAGTATCGCTATCACTCATTTCGAATATAGTAATTATACTATAACTGATCGGAAGTCAATCGAACACGACAGCTATGCGCACTTGCTGGTCGCAATCTCATCGAAACCGTTAAATAGGAAGCTTGTAGTAGCACTCCATCGGCCCGGCGGGGATAACAGTGCCATTCAGCATGGCCCCTTACTGGCATTGGAGGCTACTCAGCATCACAAGATGCTCCGTATCCGCCCAACAACGCCATAAGATTGCTCACAATCTGCTCGACTTCAGCAGCACAGGAAGCATGTGTGGTGGTCCGTAAAGGAGCTCCCATGACCGGCATCCCAGAAAATCACGTCGTCGCAGCGCTCATATCAGAAGTCCGGGCCAAGCTGGAAGAAGCCCACAGCATCGCGCAAGCTGCCGAAATCTGCGCCCGCGCTGGCAATGTAGGCCGCGCGGTGCAGATTCTGGCGGATTTTGAGGGACTCGGGCACGAGGCACAGGACCTGTTCAGGGCGGCTCTTGCGATCAAGCGTAACCTGCTTGCCGACACCATCTAGTTCTGACCGGGCCCGCGTCGGCTCCTCCCCGCCCCGCATTGCGGTCGGCGGGTTGGGTCAGTGCAACGCTGATGTTGCACTCGTCCCGAAGGAGCCCCATGAACATCCAGAAACTCAAGAAGACCAAAGCCGGTGCAAAACGCAAACCGATCGTAGCAGCACGTCGGCCATCGAAGGTTGCAAAAGACGCTTGCTCGCCGAAGGCAAAGCGCCCACGAGCGCAAAATGCCGTTAGGCCATTAACAACAAGGGCGTAAAAGGAGTCCATCGAGTCGCAGCGGTAGGCGTCGAGATATATTCCGTTATCCTCGGTGAGCTTTAGAAGATTCCCATCAATGTCGATCCGCGGCAGCAGGTAGTAATCGAACGCATCAACGTTATTCCCGTCCATGCGTATCGCGACCGTAATATCCGCCTGTAGGCTCGCATCGATGCGTATTTTCCAGCGCAGGTGGCCGCCGGGCGTACGCAGGCATCTCGCGATGACGACCGATGCAGTGAATTCATCGTTCACGGTGAGGAGATCTGTCAACGGGTCACAGACAACCGTACCTGCCAACGATTCGATCGTTCGCGTCGCCTCCGACACAATCGCCAGGTACATTGTGCGCAGGGCCCGGTTGGTCTCAACATAACGATAATCGCGCGACGGTGTGAAACCAATCATTTGATAAGCGCGAAGCAGACTTCCGAAGCGACTACGATACGCCGAACTGGACGGCATGTCCTCGATTCGTCGATCACCAATCCAGACAACCAGCCCTTTTGCACCAGCAGATGGCTCAATCGATCGAGCATTTCCTGATCAGAAAGCCGTTTGGTGCGCTCGGCGATAATGTGCTGTGCCGCTTCAAAGAAATCGGAATCGATAATTGCTGCGAAGGCGCCGTCAGCTCTAACCCATGCGGACGGATCGTTCACCGTCCGTTGCTGCTTCAGTTTGAAGGAGATGCGGTTATAGACATTGTTTCCGATATACTTTTCATTCGAAAGAATTTGATGGACAGTGCCCCTCGTCCACGAGCGACCGAGATCGCTAACAATACCCTCATCGTTCAGCAGCGCAGCAATTTCAACTTCCGACATTCGTTTGAGAACGAACAGTCTATAGATACGCTTGACCGTTGCGACTTCTTCTGGAGGGCCCGAGACAAGGATCACGCGATCCGTTTGTAGACTTTTGTGTTCACCCCGACGAAGAACCATCTTCGGCTCTCTACAATCGTCGATCAATTGACGCCGAAGACCATAACCTGGCGCCCCGCCCTGCCGAAAGCCTAGAGTGGCGAGACGACATTGACCCGCGGAAACCTTCGCTGAAAGATCTCGACTATACTCACCAGCCATCGCGCGCTTCATGTTTTTTATGATCGTCGCAGCAAGGCTACCGTCGTTTTCAAACTGCTCAGCGCAGTAGTGAACTTTAATACCTGCTTCCTTGCAGATGAATTCATAGTAGGCGCTTTCGTCAGTATCCTGAAAACGTCCCCAACGGCTGACATCGAAAACAAGAATTGCTTCGAAATCCGCCTTTCCGTTTTCGACGTCGGCAATCAGACGCTTCAGCGCTTCGCGCCCATCAACTCGTAGACCGCTCTTCCCAGAGTCAGCGTAGGTCTGTACGACCGTCATGCCGTGCGTCACTGCATACGTCGCGATCGCGTCCGACTGGTTTTCGGTCGAGTACTTCTGATGCTCTGTAGACATCCGGACATACTGCGCGGCGCGGATCGCAGCGCCAACACGCGCAGGCGAAACCTTGGGATGTGCGCGTCGACGCGTTGCCACAACAGAGAACCGACCGAGGGGGTGCCGAAGCAGCCGCCGACACCCTACGCAAATGAGCAATTAGAGGATTACCTCCTTACAGCCGAATAAGATATTGCGCGGTATTTGCGAAGCAATTGCGCAAACTTCGAGCGTTCCATCATGCCAATAAGCTTGCCCGCCGCGGAGCAAATTGCTGAGATTCAATGAAAGCAAGCGCAGTAGAGACGGAAATTTCTCGTGTTCTGGCCAGCACTCAGTGTGATCGAACCGGTCTCTGGCCCAACTCCTCTGAAAACGGGAATATTTTGTGAGAGGGGCGGAGAATACCGGCCGATTTCAGTCGGGCTGGCGGAAAATCGGTCTCTGCAGAGAATGCCCTGGCGCGAAAAGCCCACCATTGGCGGCCCTTTTTCGCAACTAACAGAGAAATTCTCTAAATCACACACTGGCTGGCTGGCGACGCAGTGGTGATCGGACCGGTCTCCACATGAATTCCCTGCTAACAGGGAATTTTACAGGGAAATATGCGATTTCCCGGTCAACAAGGACGATTTCTGAGCAAGAAACTGCTGCGTGGCAGCGACTTTCCGAGAATTCCCTAAGAAAAATAACAGGGAATGTAACTTGATAGATCAGGGAACTCTGCAACAGGAACAGCGAATTGGGCCTTTCGGGGTAAGCGCTGAATTCTTACACGCTTGAATAGGCTTTGGCGGACGCGATCTGTTCTCGCTCTCGATTTGTAGATGAGGAGAGCGAGATGGCGAGCGAGAACGGAGTGTGGAGACGTCAGGGCGAGACTTTCTGGCGGGCACACCATGAGGCGTGGAAGCGTAGTGACTTGAACCAACGGCAGTATTGCGAGGCGGAGGGTATTCCGCGCAAGGCCTTCGAGAACTGGCGCGCGATTTTTAAGACTGAGCCGCAGCCTCCGGAACGCAAGCTGCTTTACCGGCGGCGCAACTTAAGTCCTCCCTTTAGTCCGCCGCTTAGTCCTCTCGTTAGTCCGGGGGCTTATCCCTCCTCGTGGTCGGGAGCGCCGATCGTGGCGCGGCCGCGTGAAGGCCATCGACGACGCTTCAACGAGACTGACAAACGTCGAATTCTCGACGAGACGTTGCAGGGAACGAGTGCTGCGGAGGTTGCACGGCGGTATGGTATCGACAGCCGTGTTCTGCGCCGCTGGAAGCAGGAGCTGGCAGGCGTGACGGCGCCAACCTTTGTCACGGTAGAAGTCGCCGATGCGGAGGCTCTGTCATGACGACCTTGCTTCCCCCGAACGTGAAGGTCCATCTGGCCCTGGGCTTCATCGATATGAGGAAAGGCATCGACGGCCTCGCCATGCTGGTCCAGGGCGTGCTGCGTCAGGATCCGTTTACGGGCCACCTGTTCGTGTTCCGCGGCCGCACCAGAGCCAACCTCATCAAGATCATCCACTGGGATGGCACCGGCTTTTGTCTGTTCACCAAGAGGCTTGAGCATGGCGTCTTCCTGTGGCCGCCGAGCATCAAGGCGGACGAAACGCTGTCGCTGACCTCGGCACAGTTGTCGCTGCTGATCGAAGGCGTCGACTGGCGCGCGCCGGAGCAAAGGTGGCGTCCAGCAATCGCGGGCTGACGCTGCGACTGATTGACTCGATGAGACAAGCGGTGCAGCGAGAACGCGGCGAGTCAGTTAATCTCTATCGTCATGGACATCGATCTCGCCGCTCTACCGGACGATGTGGAAACGCTGCAGCAGCTGGTGCGCTCGCTCGCAGCCCAGCGTACCAGTTTGCGCGAGGCGAATGCCGAGATCGAACGGCTTAACTTCATCATCAAGAAGTTCCAGCACAGTCAGTTCGGCCGGCGGGCTGAGCGGCTCGATGACGACCAGTTGCAGCTCGGCTTCGAGGATCTCAATGTCGATCTTGCACGGATGGAAGCCAGGCTTCTGCCTTCGTCCACTACTAGCAAGACAACGAAGACGCAAAGCGAGCGGCCGAGCCTGCCGGCGCACCTGCTGCGCGAAGATGTCCGGCTCGATATCGACCACCAGACCTGCACCTGCTGCGGAGGCAATCTACACCTGATCGGCGAGACGACGAGCGAGATGCTTGACCACGTGCCGGCACGGCTCCGAGTTATCCGCATTTGCCGGCCACGTTACGGCTGCCGGGCCTGCGGGACCATCCATCAGGCATCGGCTCCAGAGCGCCCGATCGCCAAGGGCCTCGCGACCCCGGCTCTTCTGGCTCATGTGCTCGTCTCCAAATACTGCGATCATCTTCCGCTTTACAGGCAGAGCCAGATCTTCGCCCGGCAGGGCGTCGAGCTGGATCGTTCGACCTTGGCAAACTGGGTCGGTGGCGCCTGCTGGTGGCTTGAGCCTCTCCAGGCAAAGCTCGCCGAGCACATCTTCGCTTCCGGGAAACTATTTGCTGACGACACGCCGATCCCGGTGCTCGATCCCGGCCGCGGGCGCACCAAGACGGGTCGACTGTGGGTCTATGCTCGCGATGACAGGCCCTGGAATGGACCTGACCCGCCGGCCGCCCTCTATCTCTATAGCTCCGATCGCAAAGCTGAGCGTCCCGCTTCTCATCTGACGACGTTCAGTGGCGTCGTGCAGGTCGATGGGTACCCCGGCTTCGATCGGCTCCGCGAAGGCGGTCGCATCCAGCTTGCGGGTTGTTGGGCGCACGCCAGAAGAAAATTTTACGAGGTGCAACAGGCGACCGCGTCGCCGGTCGCAGCCGAGGCGCTGCGGCGCATCGCCGAACTCTATGCAATTGAGACGTCCATCCGCGGCCAACCCGCCGCTGCGCGGCAGAGCATGCGTCAATCAGCGTCGCGGCCACTGGTTGCTGATCTAAAGGCCTGGCTCGACCAGCAGCTCGCTCGACTCCCGCCCCGCGGCGGCCTCGCCGATGCAATCCGCTATAGCCTCACTCGCTGGGATGCCCTGTGCGGATTCCTCGACGATGGCCGTATTGAACTCGATACCAATACCGTCGAACGGGCAATCAGGCCCATTACACTCGGAAGGAAGAATCACCTATTCGCCGGGTCAGATGGCGGAGCTGATCGTTGGGCGACCGTCTGCTCGCTCATCACAACCGCCAAGCTCAACAATGTCGAGCCCTTCGCCTATCTCAAGGACATCCTTGAACGCATGTCCGCCGGACATCCCATGAGCCGGATCGACGAGCTGCTTCCATGGAATTGGCGGCCAAACGCCGCCCTCAACTGAGGCTACGTGTCAGCATTCAACGCTTACAATCTTACCAACGCATAATCGAGATCGCCGGCGGATAAGGTTTTCGATAAGCACAGGTAATTCAACGCCAACTATTACGGTGTGCAGATCAGAGCCGTATGACGCGCCCGACCGCAAAGACCTCGTCTGGATCAACGTCACAACAACGGCGTCAGAACGCACCGATCACGCCCAAGCGTTTCGCGTTCAGTACTTTCCATCCCAGGCCATTTCAAGAATTTGCATCGCCTCTTGAGCTGTGGCGATGGTACGCGGATTTGCCTGAACAAACGGATTGGCGAGCGAACTTTGTGCAATCTTCGGAAGCAATGATCTTTCAACTTTGAGATCGTGAAGATTCCGCGGCAGACCAAGCCGTGCGACGAGACCGGCAACAACCGCCACGGCACTCTCACCAGCCCCGCCGAGCGCGCTGGAAATCTCGGCGTACCTGTTTCCCACAGCGGGAAAATTGTACGCCAGCACAGCCGGCAACAAGACGCAGGAAGTGTAGCCATGCGGCACACCCCCCAACGCTCCCAGTTGATGACCAATGCCGTGAGACGCGCCGTAGCGCACCCGGCCAAGACCCGCTGCAGCGAGCCAGACACCCATCTGCCCCTCGGAGCGAGCGCGCCAGTCCTCCGGGTTTAGTTTTGAATTTGGCAAGCCAAGCGCAAGTTGTCGCAGACCATGCAGCGCGGTCCCGTCGCTGAAGGGATTTGCATCCGGCGAAAGAAACCCTTCTACCGCATGATCAATGGCGCGCATGCCTGTCGATAGCCACAACCAAGGCGGCGTGCGTGTTGCGAGATAAGGATCGTAAATCACGGTGGCTGCGCAAAAATATGGAGCGCGGAACATGTGCTTGATTCCGCTTTCCGGATCGACGCCTCCGCCAATGACGCCGAACTCCGCCCCGGACAACGTGGTGGGAATTGCAATTGTCCGGTACGGCGGCAATTTGTCGGAGCTTCCAATTTGCACCGCTGTATGGCGCAGGAGCTCGCCTTCACTGGAGAGACCATGTGTCAGGGCAAGGGTCGCGATCTTGACTGAATCGATGGCGCTTCCACCGCCAATGACGACAACGAGATCAGGCCTCGCTGGTCCGATGATTTGCGCCAGTTTGGCGACCAATGGCAGCGGCACATGGGCTTCGATCAAATCGGAATGACCGACGCACACAGCCCCCAACATCGAAATGATGTCCTGGACCTGGGTGGATTCTGTGAGACTGCGCGTTGAAACGACGAAGACCCGCGTGGCCCTTCTTCGCTCGACTTCGGCGATGACCGCTTCGGCAGCGGCGGCCTCGAATACAATGCGATTCTGGTCGATATAGTCGAAGAATCGCATCGGCAGTGGCCTCTTTCCCAGGTCGCTTCAGGCAGCGTTGATCTTGCCCGGCCAACCGACCGGCGCATCGATATCCAGACTTGCAAGCTCATATCCGCGACGAAAATCAACGACGTGCTTATCCATCCACTCACGCGCAACTGCCGCATCGCGGCTTCGGAGCGCCTGCAAAATCTTCTCGTGGGCAAAAACAAGACGTTCTCCCGCGTTCAACCGGGAAAATACGTTCAAAAATGCCGGGTAGAAGAGTTGGCTAATCGGCTGGCGACAAAGCTGAAGCGCCCGGTTGCCAGATGCTGTCGCAATCAACTGGTGAAATTCGATATCGAGTTGCACCAGGCTCTTCTTGTCTGCGTAAGCCACGCGCGTCTTCTCAACGTTCTCCTGCAGAGCGTCGAGGGTATCTTCCGAGATGCGTGACGCGGCGCCTTCGACAAGCGCTGGCTCGATGCAGCGCATACTTTCCCACAGCTCGAAAAAGGTAACCTCCTGCAGCACGATGGCCGCGGTTATCTTCGATGAAATATCGGCTTCGCGGGGTGCCGTAACGTAGAGAAGCTTTCCGCCGTCGTGCCGCCGAACCAATCCGTTCTGCTCAAGGACACGAATGGCTTCCCGGATGGTTGACCGGTGAACGCCAAGATCCTGAGCCAAGGTGGTCTCTGCCGGCACGCGATCGCCAACAGCCCACTCCCCTGACATGATTTTTGTTTCGATGCGCCGCACCACCGATCGATAGGCCGGCTCGTTTGACACGGGAACAATTTCAACATCTAAAAGGGACATTTTGTCCGACAACTCCCGCATGAGAATACAGCTATAGAGCAAAACTGCGCACTTTTCCAGACTTGTTGGTTTGACAAACGCTCGTTCAGAGGCATTATTGTCCGACAATAAATTGGGAGGAGTAAATGACAGTTTTTAGAAAGCTCGGCTTCGCCGCCGCATTGTGCCTCACCACACCGGCGCTTGCGCAAGTTTCCGACGGCGTTGTGAAAATCGGCGTCCTGAACGATCAATCCGGCCTCTATGCCGACATCAGCGGGCCGGGATCGACACTTGCAGCCAAAATGGCCGTCGAAGACTTCGGCGGGAAAGTGCTGGGCGTGCCGGTCGAGGTTATCTCTGGCGATCATCAAAACAAGCCCGACATTGGCAACGCCATTGCGCGACGCTGGATCGATAACGAGAAGGTCGATGTCATCGTCGACGTCCCTCACTCGGCGACCGCACTTGCGGTGTTGAGCGTTACAAAGGAAAAGAACAAGGTCCTGCTGCTGTCCGGCCCAGCCTATGTGGAATTCACCGGAACACAGTGCGCTCCTACGACAGTCCACTGGACCTATGACAGTTACGCAATGGCGAACGGTACGGCACGCGCCGTCGTTAAACAGGGCGGCGACAGCTGGTTCTTTCTGACCGGCGACAACGCCGGAAGCCATTCGCAGGAGCGTGACGCCATGGCGTTCGTTCAGAAAGCGGGAGGAACCGTCGTCAGCAACGTCCGACATCCGCTCAACACCTCAGACTTTTCCTCATTCCTGCTTCAAGCCCAGCAGTCCAAGGCCAAGGTGATCGGTCTTGCGAACGCCGGCGGCGACACGGTGAACGCGATCAAGCAAGCCAATGAATTCGGCTTGACCGCGAGTGGTCAGAAGCTTGCAGGCCTCCTGATGTTTATCAGCGACGTCAAGGCGGTCGGGCTCGAGCAAGCCAAGGGCTTGATCATCACCGACGCTTTCTATTGGGATGCGGATGAGCGCACCCGCACATGGTCCCGTCGGTTCATGAAGCTGCATGGCGGCCGAGCGCCGACTTCAGCACAGGCCGGTGTCTACAGCGCCGTGGGGCACTATCTCAAAGCGATCCAGGCGGCCGGCTCGGATGAAGGGGTAGCCGTCACCAAAAAAATGAAAGAACTGCCCGTCAATGATTTCTTCAGCGACAACTACAAGATCCGACAGGACGGAAGGCTGGTGCGAGACATGTATCTCTTGCAGGTAAAAACCCCGGCGGAGTCGAAAGAGCCGTGGGATGTGTTCAAGATTTTGGCCCGGATTCCCGGCGATGAGGCTTATCGGCCGATGGCCGATGGAAAATGCCCTCTTGTGAAGTAAATCATGTCCGCGGGGGCGCGAGACTCAATGTCTCGCGCCCCTCTAAGCTATGATCGTTGGGGACATAGCAATCCGAACGTTAGCCTCGTGGAGAAGACGATGAACGAATTGGACTACAGCAACAAAAATGCGCTCGTCGTTGGAGGATCTAGCGGAATCGGAAATGCCGTTGCGCAATCGTTCAGAGCGAAAGGCGCAAATGTGCATGTCTGGGGCACGAGGCCACATGCAGCTGACTACGATACCGAAGAAGGCTCCAATCTGGGCGGTCTGCACTATTCGCAGGTCGACGTCTCCGATTTCGGCACCATTGAACAGTTCAAACCGGACTTTGACCGGCTCGATATTCTGGTTCTCTCTCAGGGCACCGTTCTGTATGGGCGCCGCGAGTTCGAGATGGGCGGATTTCAGAAAATCATCGACGTCAATCTCAACAGCCTGATGGCGTGCAGCCTGAAATTCCACGACATGCTCAAGGCCAGCAGCGGATCGCTGATCATCATCAGCTCAACGGCCGCCTTTCGCTCGACGAAAGGAAATCCTGCCTACAACGCCTCCAAGACCGGGGCGTACGGCTTGACCCGCACACTCGGCGAAGCGTGGGCGGAAGACAACATCAGGGTCAACGGAATAGCACCAGGCCTTGTCGATACAAAACTGACCAAGGTGACGACCGCAAACCCGAAGCGGCGCGAAGGCGTGGAACAGAAAGTACCACTGAAACGCTTGGGCCGGCCCGAGGACATTGCGGGCGCAGCGCTGTTCCTCGCCTCACCCCTTGCCTCCTACATCATTGGACAGACCATCATTGTCGACGGCGGTTTGACGCTCGCCTGATCACCATCGCGGTCGCAGGCCTCAATCAGGGTTTTCCATCAAGTGCCCGCGCTGTGCTGCGCGCGGGCCAGTTCGCGATCCCGCAAGTCGCGCCGCCGGATCTTTCCTGTAATCGTCACTGGAAGTTCGGAAAGATACTCGATCGCACGTGGATACTTGTAGGGAGCCGTCACGGACTTAACGTGGTCCTGCAGTTCGCGCGTCAGTTCCGGTGACGGCACCACGCCGTCACGCAGCACCACGAACGCCTTGACGATCTCACCTCGCTCGACGTCCGGGCTCCCCACCACGGCGCAAACCTGGACCGCTTGGTGCTCGAACAACGCATTCTCGACCTCGAGTGGGCCGATCCGGTAACCGGCCGAATTGATCATGTCGTCGGAGCGGCCACGATACCAAAGATACCCGTCGGCATCCCTTTCCGCACGATCACCGGTCAGATACCAGCGACACCCATCGCTGCCGTTGAGAATGCATGCTTCGGTTTTCTCCGGATCCTTCCAGTATTCCAGCATCACCTGCGGATTTGGAAGCAGGAGCGCCAAATCACCCTCGCTGCCAGGCGGCAGCCGCTGCCCTTGCGCATCAATAACGTCGAGGTCAGATCCGGGCGAGGGCCGCCCCATAGACCCATAGCGCACAGCTTCGGTCGTGTAGTTCAACGCAACCATCAGCGCTTCGGTTTGTCCGTATGCCTCGTCAATGCGGATACCTGTCGCGTCTTCCCACCGCGAGGCGATCACCGGGTTCATGGCCTCGCCAGCGGTCACCACGCGGCGCAAGGAGCCGATGTCGCGGCCCCTGACCTCATCGACGACGCGCGACAGTTCCGTCCCAGGTGCGCAGTACACCGTAATGTTGTGTTTACGCAAAAGGCGGAGGCGCTCCTTGGGTACGAACGGGCCATCATAGAAAAAAGAACAGGCACCGCAGCTCAGCGGCCCGAAGAGAATGCTGGTGCCGGCCTTTGCCCATCCGGTATCAGCAGTGCACCAGATGGTCTCCTGAGGGCGCAGATCCAGCCAATAGATGGCAGAAACACGCCAGGCGTAAATAGCCCTCGACGCGTGAACGACGGCTTTCGGATGGCCGGTCGATCCCGATGTGTAATACATAATCGCGGGATCATCCGCGTTGACGATTGGCGCATCGATCGTCTTCGACGCGCGTTCGCACTCCACCTGCCAGTTGAGCCAACCCTGCGCCTGGCCCGTTGCGAGCCGCACCGGAATACTTGCTTCTACCCCATCAAACTTCCTTGCATGCTCGGGTCTGCAAATCGCAGCCTTAACTTCAGCGTTCTTGACGCGATACTCGATGTCGCGCGCCGTCAGCATCTCGATGCAGGGAATGGGAACCGCGCCAATCTTCATCACCGCGATTATGGAGATGAACCATTCAGGCAAGCGCGGCAACATGACGATGACGCGATCGCCCTTGGTCACACCGCGGGAGCGCAATACGTTGGCGAGCCTGTTCGACAGCAGCGAGAGGTCCGAATAGCTGTACGCTTGCTCTTCGCCTGCTTCGTTCTCCCAGATCAGCGCTGGGCCATTTCGCTCACGCGCCCAACGGTCGATAACATCGATACCGAAGTTGAAGGTCTCGGGTATATCCCATCGGAAGGCGGCACACATCGCGTCGTAGCTTTGCTCCGAATGCTTTTCGGACGCCCATACATCACGCATCGCTTTCTCCCTGCCTTTCAATTTTTGGCATCGGCCGCTGTGTCGCGACCTTTTTGCGCTCACCTATCTCGGACTATTTCACATGGCCTCGCACAAGTCGGCGCCCGATCGCCCATCGATGCACTTCCGACGGACCGTCATAAATTCGAAAGGCACGCACATCGCGATAAAATCGCTCGACGATTGTATCCCGCGTTGTGCCGAGGCCGCCGAGAATTTGGAGCGAGCGGTCTGCGACGCGTGCGATCGCCTCCGAGCAGATAACCTTGGCCATCGAACTTTCTGCCGAGGCCTTCTCGCCCTTATCGAGCAACCAGGCGGTATGCCAGATCGTCAACTGTGAGGTATGGATGTCCATGGCATTGTCCGCGAGCATGAAGGATACACCTTCATGTTCCCCGAGGACTTTTCCGAATGCCGTCCGACGACGCGCAAACTCGGTAGCGATTTCCTGCGCTCTGATCGCAGAGCCTAACCAGCGCATGCAGTGCGTCAGCCGTGCGGGCGCAAGACGAATCTGCGCGTACTTGTATCCTTCGCCGATTTCTCCAAGGATAGCGTCTGATGGAACGCGCAGTTGGTCAAACCGGACCACGGCGTGACCGCCCGTGAAACTTGAATCGATCGTATCGAGCGTCCGCTCTATCTTGATTGCATCATCGGACATGTCGGCGAGGAACATGGTTGCCCGGCCATCGGCTTCCCCACCGACCACCTTGGCCATGATGATGGCAAACGCTGCGCCCTCGGCTCCCGTGATCAGCCATTTCTCCCCATCGATCACCCATGTATTGCCGTCGAGTCGCGCTGTCGTAAGGAGCTGACTTGGATCGGAGCCTGCCCCCGGCGAAGGTTCCGTCATGCAGAAGCATGAGCGGCCAGCCCCGGTGGCGAGCGGCCTCAGATAGCGCTCGCGCTGATCAGGACGCGCGACGACATCAAGCAAGTGCATATTGCCTTCGTCAGGGGCCGCACAATGCAGAGCGACCGGTCCCAGCATGGAGTATCCCGCAGCCGTAAAAACCGCGGCTTGGCCGAGATGTGACAGGTCTTGGCCGCCATATTCCTTTGCAACATGCGGCGCGAATACGCCCGCCTTGCGTGCCAGATCATTCAGCTCGCGGCGCAGGTCGTCCGTCGGACCGTGCGACGTCCAGCGCTCATCCTTCTCATAGGGAACGACAATATCGCGGACGAATTCCTTCACGCGGGACGCAAGTTCCAACACCTGCGCCGGAACGGAGAAATTCATATCAAGGTCTCGCGGATTCATCAGATTCCTTTCGTCGATCCAGAAGCGATGTCTTTGGCAAGGAGCAACAGTGCTTCACCAACATGAGCGAAGTCTGCATACCGCGCGTCATTGACAGCGCCATTCAAAAATTGCCGATGCAATTGCAGAAAAACGACGCCCAGCTTGAAGAGAGCAAGAACGCGCATCGCGGGAAGGCCGTCGAGATCGATACCCGTCAGCGCGGCATAGCGCTTCGCCACGTCATCACGGCGCCAGAACCCCGGCAGCGACGTGGGCATCTGCTTGAGTTGCAACAGGGCGGCGGGATCGTCGGGGTCAACCCAGTAGCTCAGAAGCGTTGCGAGATCGAACAGCGGGTCCCCCCGTGTGCCCATGTCCCAGTCAACCAGCGCGACCGGTGCAAGCGTCGCCGGATCGAGGATCAAATTATCGAGCTTGAAGTCACAGTGAAGGATCGTCGGTGGCCGCTCGCGAAAGCGTTGCCGAGTGAGCCAGCCCGAGATGTCATCGACAAGCTTGCGCGCGCCGGTATCGCCGGCAACGAGCGCCCCCCTTTTCGACCACCCGGCAATCGCGCGGGCCACAAATCCTTGAGGGCGACCCAAATCTTCCAGACCAACGGCTCGCGCATCGACGTCGTGCAGCGCAGCCAGGGTCGACACCAGGGTTTCGCTCAAAATCGTAGGAGCGTTTGCATAGGACTGGAGCAGTGACATATCGGCACCGCGCACAACAAGGCCAGGCCGATACTCGATCAACTGAAACGGTACACCGATGACGCCTTTGTCACCGCAGTAGTGCAGACTTTTCGGAACAAACGACAGCGCATGAGACAGGCACGATAGAATGCGATGCTCACGGGCCATGTCGTGGGCACCCGGAGGAAGTTCGCCATCGGGCGGACGACGAAAAACCGTCGGCTGATCGTTAATCGTGAGCAGATAATTGCGGTTTGCGAGACCACCGGCAAACTGGCGCGCCGGTTCTGTCGGATCGAAGCTCATCCCATGCGCGGAGAGATAGCGCGCGAGCGCCCCCCAATCGCTTGGAGCAGCATCCCACGGTGCCAGGAGTTCCCGATTTGCGGTCGATTTCAGGACGCTCATCTGCAAATCGTCCGCGCGTTCGCTGCGCATGCGAAAGGCATCCTTGATATTATTGTCGTACAATAATATCTAAATCTGCCACCAGACTCCCTGTCAAGGCGCAAAATTTGCGAGAACTACAGGAATTCCCTATTTATTGTCCGACAATTTTAGGCTGAATTACCCACGGTGTTTCCGCGGCAACCCTGAACTGACAGTCGCGGCGCTTAGGCCCATAGGATTTCAACCGCAAGCTGAAACCCGCTGGACCTGCCGTGCCTAGCGCGCGGGCTCAAGAATCGAGACGTAGTTCGCGACCGCCGCGCCGCCCATATTAAAGATGCCCGCAAGCTGAGGGTTCTTCAGCTGCATCCCCTCAGGTGCCTGGCCGGTGAGTTGCATCGCGCTCATCACGTGCATGGACACACCGGTTGCACCGATCGGATGGCCCTTTGCCTTCAATCCGCCGGACGGATTGATTGGCAGCTTGCCGCCAATTTGCGTCCAGCCTTCCTTGATCGCGCGCGCACCCTGCCCCTTCGGCGTCAGCCCCATTGCTTCGTACTCGATCAGTTCGGCGATTGTGAAACAGTCGTGGGTTTCCACGAAGGATAGATCCGAAAGCCCGACACCCGCCGCCTGCAATGCCCGCGCCCAGACCACAGAGCAGCCTTCGAAATCGACGATGTTACGCTTCGACATCGGCAGAAAGTCCTGTGCATGCGCCGTTGCCTTGAAGGACACAGCTTTGCGCATTGTCTTTGCAGTCTCTGCATCAGTTATCACCAACGCGGCCGCGCCATCGGACACCAGCGAACAGTCCGTACGCTTCAGCGGCCCGGCGACGAATGGGTTCTTCTCGCCCTCCGAACGGCAGTATTCGAAACCGAGATCCTTGCGCATCTGGGCATATGGATTGGCTACGCCGTTCTTGTGGTTTTTCGCGGCGATCATCGCCAACGCATCGGACTGATCGCCATAACGCTGGAAGTACTGTTCGGCAATTTTACCGAATACGCCGGCAAATCCTCCAGCGATCTCACCGTCTTCGGGCAGATACGACGCTCTCAGCAGATTGCGGCCGACCTCGGGACCTGGCGTTCGGCTCATCTGCTCAACGCCAACCACCAGAACAACACGGGCAGCGCCCGCCTGAATTGTCTTGATGGCCTGATGAACCGCCGCCGATCCGGTCGCGCAAGCATTTTCGACACGTGTGGCTGGCTTGAATCGTAACGCGGGGTCTGCCTGCAGCACCAGTGCGGCGGTAAAATCCTGCGGCGAGAATCCCGCGTTGAAATGCCCGAGTATGATTTCATCGACGTCACCAGGAGCGATACCCGCGTCGACCAACGCATCGGTTGAAACGCGGACAATCAGGCTTTCGACCGTTTCCGCATCCATTTTCCCAAATGGCGTGTGCGCCCAACCGACGATCGATGCAGTCATAGTTTCACCCAAAGTTACGAGATGTTGCGGGGATGCCTCGAGCATTCTCGCTCGGTTCTATACGATAATCAACTCAAGCGTCCGAATCAGGATGCGCCGATTTTTCTCGGCTACAGATGCCGTCTGCGATCCTAGTCAGCTTTCCAACTGAGGCCTCGCGCCACCACGCAACGTTTCGGCTATTTTCCTATCAATGGAAATTGTTTCGAAGAGCAGGGAGTTTCTAAGCCCGAAGAGGGAAATGGCGACGCTACTACGACGGCCGAACGGCGTGCCGTCCGCCGATCTACCAACTAGACAGGCCCAAGCTAAACGACGAAGCGCAGAAATGCGGCCGCCCAAGCAAAGGCGGCAGACGTGACGTTCGACTACCTAAAAGGAGCAGCTAGATTCCCTTAGCTCCCCAGATACAGCCGCACCAGATCACTATTCGACCGCAACTCCGATGCAGTTCCGTCAAGCACCGCTCGCCCCTGTTGCAGAACATAGCCGCGATCAGCGATATCCAGTCCAAGGGCTGCATTCTGCTCCGCGACAAGCACAGTCACGCCGGATTTTCGGGCAAGCTGAACCAGCCGTTCGGCGATTTCGTCCACAATGCGCGGAGCGAGACCAAGGGACGGTTCATCCAGAACCAACAAGCGCGGCGAACTCATCAACGCGCGTGCGATCGCCAGCATCTGCTGTTCACCTCCACTGAGTGTACCGGCAACCTGATCGAAACGGCCGCCCAGCCGCGGGAACATCGCAACCGCCTCGTCGATGGCGGACTGCAAGAGAGCTGCCCGCAACCTCGACTTTGAGTAAGCGCCAAGCTCGATATTCTCCCGAACCGTCATCTCCGAAAAGACGCCGCGCCCCTCGATCACCAGGGCGAGCCCTCGCCGAACCCGCCCCGCAGCATCGAGACGGCAGACATCCTCACCAGCGAATCTGATCTCGCCCTTCTCCGGGCGTATAAGCCCGGCAATAGCATTCACCGTGCTGGATTTACCTGCGCCATTCGCGCCAATCAGAACAACAATCTCACCCTCAGGAACGTGAAGATCGAGATTGTCCACTGCGAGGAGCGCGCCGTAACGGACCTGCAGTCCCCTGACGTCAAGCATGCACGTCGCTCCTCTCGCCCAAATACGCACTCCGGACCGCAGGATCGGCGATCACCGTTGCTGGACTGCCATCAATGATCGGTGTGCCGCTGTTCAGGACCAAGATACTGTCGGATAGCGGAAGAACCAGGCTCATGATGTGATCGACGAGAACGATCGCGCGCCCCTTCTGCTTCTCCTCGCGCAATAGATTGGCCAACCACTCAATCTCCGTGGACGACAGGCCCGCGCCGGGCTCATCCAGCAGCAGCAGGCGCGGGTCGGCCGCCAGCGCGATGCCGATTTCGGTGAGCCTGCGCTCGTATTGATTCGTCTTCTCCGGGAAAGCTTGCGCCACGCTCACAAGATCAAGCTGGCGCAGAACCCTGCTCGCTTCAATCTCGCCGGACCGGCCGTGGATGGAAGCACCCAACAGCATGTTCTCGTAGACGGTTAGCGTCGGGATCAGGCGGGCGTGCTGGAATGTGCGCCCCAGTCCGCGACGGGCGCGCTGGTAGGCCGGCTCCCCCTCAACAGCATGCCCGCAAAACTCGATCTTGCCACGGTCGGCTGCGATGGCACCCGAGACTATCGCCAGCGCGGTGGACTTTCCTGCGCCGTTGGGGCCGATGATGGATTTGATCTCGCCCGCGCTGACATCAAAGCCCAAACCCTTGACTGCTTGCACGCCACCAAAGGCCTTTTCGATGTCCTTGACGGAGAGAACGCGTTCTCCATCGGAAGATTTCACCCGTGTGACGGGTGTCGCGTCGACGGGGGTGAGCAAGGAGCGCCTGCGGACAAAGCCGGCAAGGCCGCTCGGTGCAAATAACATGATGATGGCGAGGATCGATCCGAAGATCACCGGCTGCCACGTCGCAGCTTCGCGCAGCAACTCCGGCATCCAGCCTAGCAAAACGACCCCGAGAATGCCGCCCCAGATGCGTCCCATCCCGCCAACAACGAGCATAATGACGATCGTCAGCGAATAGTTCAGGCCGAACGTATCGGGCGCCACGAACTGAACATTGTGAACGTACAGGCTTCCGCTCAATGCGGCGATCGAGGCGCTTGCAACGAACACTGCGACCTTAAGTAAGGTCACGTCAATGCCCCGCGCCGAAGCTGCCGTTTCGTCCGCGTGGATCGCGCGCAGCTTCAATCCCAGACGGGAGTTTGCCAGATTCCAGACCAACAGAAGAACGACGGCAACAACGGCGAGCACAAGATAGTAATAAACGAGGGGGTCGCGCAGGATGTAGCTGCCGACTTTAAGCCGAGGGATAGAGATTACGCCGGAAGATCCGCCGCTCCATTGCGACGTGACACGGATCGCCGCATCGAACATCACGGGGAAGCCCAGCGTCGCCATCGCCAGATAGTATCCGCGCAGGCGAAGCGTCGGCACTGCCACGATTGCAGCCAGCAATGCCGCAGCGAGCATGCCGACGGGCATCGCCGCCCAGCCGGACCAGCCCGCCTTCGTGGTGAGGAGGCCGGACGCATAGGCGCCGATCGCAACAAAGATGCCATGGCCGAGCGAGAGCTGCCCCGCATATCCGAGCAGAAGATCGAGCCCGATGACCACGAGAATGTTGAGAAGCAGAAACGTCCACACACCGAGGACGTAGGAATCCTGCGAAACGCACGGGATGACGGCGAACGTCGCCAAAATGCCGAGCGCAGGCCCTTGCTTCATCCACTCGGCAGCCGCATAAGACCGCGCACTCATCGGGCCGATCCCGGCTCGGTTCGACCAAACAGACCTTGAGGCCTAACCAGAAGAATCAACAGAAGCGCGAAGAAAGCGTACGCATTTTGAAGGTCGGATGATATCAGCCCGACGCCCAGTCCTTCGAGTAGTCCCAATACCAGTCCGCCAATCACCGCACCGAACGGATTGGCCAGTCCGCCGACGATGGCGGCGGTAAATCCCTTGATCGCCAGAATGACACCATTGTCGTACGACATCATCTGCGACGGCGTGATGAGCATTCCAGCCAGGCCACCGATGGCAGCGCTGGCCACATAGGCAAGCAGAACCATCCGACGCGGCCGGATACCGACGGTCTGGGCCGCTCGGCTGTCGTTGGCGCAAGCGCGCATTGCTTTGCCCACCATCGTTCGAAACAGGAAGACCCACAACACTGTGCACACGACGGCAGTCATGGTCAGGATCGTCATGGTCGCATAGTTGACGCTGGCTCCGAGCACCTTGATTGCGCCCTGCGGATAGAGCGCGAATGTCTTGTAGTCGGTACCCCATATCTGATGAGCGAGCCCTTGCAGGGCTATAGCCACGCCGATTGTGGTCATGATGTAGGTCAGTTCATTGCTGCCTTTCCGTGCCGTTGAAAGTAGCCCCTGCAAGGCCCCTCCCATGACGATGCTCGCAGCCAGCGACAGCGGGAGGGCGACGGCCGCCGGAATGTCGAATATGGTCAACGATACGGTGGCGAGTCCGCCGTAAACGACGAACTCGCCCTGCGCAAAATTGATGACCTTGCTTGTGCTGTAGATCAGGCTGAATCCAACGCCGATCAGCCCGTAGACGGCACCGATGGCAAGTCCTCCAGCGAGGAACTGCGGAATTGCACCCCAATCCATGGCGGCTTACTTCTCGTAATCGGCGAGACGCCAGCCGTCCTTGCCAGCGATCATCATTACGAGCGCGTCGCTCTTCAATCCGCCGTGATCCTGGGCGCTGAAGTTGAAGACACCGGTGACGCCGACATAGTTCTTCACCTTGTTCTCGAGCCAGTCGCGAATTTGTGCGCGCTCGCCATTGGTCTCGCGAATCGCTTGCAGAATCATGTTGGCGGAGTCGTAGGCCACGCCGGCGAACATGTCCGGAGCCATACCGAACTTCGCCTGGTATTTGGTAACATACGATTCCGATACCTTCTTCTGGGGATGCGTGTTCGGCAGTTCGCTCCACACCAAAACAGGAGCTCCCACGATCGGCTGCCCGATCACTGCATCTCCGACCGCGCTACGGAAGGCGTTGTTTGCCTGGCCATGACCCGAGATGATCGGGGTCGCCAATTCGAGCTCGCGAGCATTCTTGTAAACGATGGCCGATGGCGCGCCGAGACCATGCATGAAGATCGCGTCCACCCCAGCCGATTTTAGCTTAGCGAGTTGCGGCTTAAGATCGGTCGAGTTGGCTGGAAACGATTCCTCGCGATCGAGAGATACGCCTGCGCTTGTGGCGAGCTTGCGCATGTTGTCGCGCCCGTCCTCGCCATAGGCGTCCGCTGAATAGAGAATTCCGAGCTTCTTCCATCCCGCACGCCGGGCGTAATCGAGCACCTTGGCCACGGAAAGATCGCCGCCTTGGCCAGGGCGAAATACCCATTTGCGTTCGGCGATTGGCTGAATCACGCCGACACCCGACACCGGGCACAACAGTGCGACTTCCGCCTCAGTGACGATTGGTATCGCAGCCATCGCGCCGCCCGTCCGACTTGGTCCGACAATGGCCAGCACCTTCGCCTGATTGATCAACTTGCGAGCAGCAAGAACGGTATCGGTTTCGGTGCTCTTGGTGTCCTCGAAGACCAACTCGATCTTGTTGCCGCGAATTCCACCAGCCTGATTAGCCTCTTCCACCGCAAGTATGACGGCGTTGTGTTCGGGCTTGCCCAGGAAGGACGCACCACCGGTAACGTCGAGCATCGCACCAATCTTGTAAGGCTGCTGCGCTATAGCAGGTTGCGCGAAAGCCGTAACCGCCGCCGCAGCGAGCGCGAAAGCCGCGCCGCGAAAATAGTGTGATGGCTTCATAATGATTGTTCCTCTCCGGTATGTTTTCTGTTTCTCAGCTCTTTTGAGACTGTTTGCAGCTTTCGGGGTGCTGCTTTTGATCTCTGTCTCGCGGCCGTTGGGTCGTCAGACCTGGATGTCCTGCTTCTCCCAGTAGGCTTGCCGGACATCACGCCTCAGGATTTTTCCGAACGAAGACATTGGGAGTTCGTCGCGGAAGTCGATTTTCTTAGGCACCTTGAAGTTCGACAACCCGGCCTTGCAGTGCGCAATCAGATCCGCCTCCGTCGCGGAATGCCCCTGCTTCAGCACGACGGCAGCCACAACGATTTCACCCCACTTTGGATCGGGCGCACCGACAACCGCGACCATGTTCACCGCGGGATGCTTGTGCAGGACATCTTCGATGTCGTTAGGAAAGATGTTTTCGCCGCCACTGATGATCATGTCCTTCTTGCGATCGACGATGTAGAGGCACCCCTCCTCATCGAATCGTCCCATGTCGCCGAGCGTAAAGAAGCTGCCGCTACGGGCGCTGGCCGTCGCCTCCGGATTGTTGAAATACTCGCGGATAAGCGTGGCGCCGCCGATATGAATCTCGCCGACCTCGCCTTGCGGGACGGACTTGCCGTGCTCGTCGCGCAGTTCAACGAACATCCCGACAACCGGACGACCGACGGACCTCACCTTGCGTTGCTGATCGGCCGGACCGAGATTCGTGACCAGCCCGACTTCTGTACCGCCATAGAACTCGTTGAGACCTGCGTCGGGAAGCCTCTTGAGAATGGACTCCTTGATGTGTGTAAGCAGCGGCGAACCGCCACTGATGACGATACGTAGCGACCCAAGATCAAATGTATCGATCTCCTCGCTCGTCATCATCGCAGCCCACATGGTCGGCACCATGAAAGCCCATGTCGCCTTGTAGCGGTCAATCAGGCCGAAAACATTGGCCGGAGTACTATCACTGGAGACGATGACGGTACCGCCGCAGAACAGTTGAAGCAGAGCAAATAGCGCCGGCGCCTCGTGAAACAATGGCGCTGCAACGAATTCTTGATCCTCCGCGGTAATGCCGTAGATCGTCGCCATACGACGCAGGCAATCGGCAAATGCCCGGTGTGGATTGACGCATCCCTTTGGAAACCCGGTCGTACCAGACGTGTAACCCTGAAAGTAACAGGCATCGAGATCGGCCAGCACATCAGGTCCGGATTCGTTGCCGGCCTCTACCAAGGCTTCATACGAATGCACCCCGTTTGCTCCCGGACCGTCCGAGACAATGTAACGATCGCCTATCGACGGCATCTTGTCGCGAAGCGCGTTGACAGTGTCGGCGAACGGCGCGTCGTACACCAAAGAACTCGCACCGGAATGATTGACGACATATTCGATTTCGCTTGCAACGAAGCGAAAGTTTAGTGGCACCACGGCAACGCCCATCAGCGCGGCGACATGGTAAAGCTCGAGATAACGGCTGCTGTTCTGCATCAGGAGAGCGACACGGTCACCCGGCTTGATTCCGACCTTCGCGAATGAGTTCGCGAGGCGGCGTACACGCGACCACAACTGCCTGTATGTTTGCGATCCAGCGCTCGAAATGATGGCGGTCTTCTCAGGCGTGTAGGTCGCATACCAGTGCAACGCGTCGCCAATACGGCTTGGCATGGCGTTCTCTCCCCTCGACATTCGCTTTTTATTTCAAACGATCGTACGTTTGGTTATTTTTGGTGTCAATGAAACGGCGCATAACGGAAAGGGGTCGGAAAGGATTCCGACCCCTTGTTCTAATCAATCGGGAAGATTGTAACCTACCTCGGAAATACCGATCAGATCACCGGTTGAGTCCCTACCCTCGATTACCACCTGCACCCAGTTCTTGCCTGGTCCGTGGAAGTGCTTCTGCTTCAACCTTCCGGTGGCGGTTACGGTTTCACCGACCTTGACCGGCTTGGTGAACTTGGAATCGACGTAACGAATGGAGCCGCCGTTTTTACCGACGGCACCCCAGGCACGCGTAACGACGGAGGCCAGCGTGGACATCGTCATCATACCGTGCCCCACCGTGACGGGCATCCCGAACACCTGGGCTCGCGACGCCCATTCCTCGTTGGTGTGAACAGGATTCATATCCAGCGAGGCAAGCGCGTAGTGATCGATCGCGGACTGTGCATAGGACTGCGTAACGGGCGGAAAGGTATAGCTGGCTTCAATTTTGCTGAAAGTCGGAACAGTCATGAAGAACTCCTCGATCAAGCGTTTGCGAAGCGGGCGACATCCGCCTGCGTCTCGGGAAGAATCAGCGAGCACAACCAGCGCGCCTTGAGCCCCCCCTTCTCGTTATGAAAGTCGAGCAACATCTGAAGGTAGGGCTTGCCACGCTGAATGAATTTCTGAGACGTCGTCACTGTCGTGGTAATTGTCTCGCCGTACCGAAACGGCTCGAGAATTTCGATGCGCTGCTGTGGATTTCGCGCACCCGGCGTGCGGATCCAGGTTCCTATACCCTTCTCACCGAGGCTGTAGAAGGCAATCGTGGTTACGAACACAGGATGCTGCAGCAGTTCTCCAGTTGGAGAGTTCTTGCGCGCATACTCCGGGTCGACCATGAGCGGATCGGTCTCGCCACACGCCTTGTTGTAGTCGAGAATGTCTTCCTCGGTGATTGCGAACGTGCGCTGCGCCGGACCCGACTGGCCAACTGTGGCGTTTTCCCAAGTCTCATAATCTTCCCAACCGGCCATAAAATCCTTGGGGAAATGCCGCTGTTTTTCGGTCTTTATCAGTCTATTTAGG
Organism: Afipia sp. MLSD5-FHT05B12; assembly: GCF_058793355.1. Taxonomy (NCBI): domain Bacteria; kingdom Pseudomonadati; phylum Pseudomonadota; class Alphaproteobacteria; order Hyphomicrobiales; family Nitrobacteraceae; genus Afipia; species Afipia sp. MLSD5-FHT05B12. Next base: position 49,946 of record NZ_JBXAFS010000015.1, on the reverse strand, counting down.
CGAGCGGGGATCGACATGGCTTCCTCATCGAAAGTTGAGTGTTATTATCGAACGAGCGTTAGATAATTTCATTTACCGAACGATCGTTAGAAAATCAAGTGCTATAGAGCGAGGCGCATAGATGGCATCGATAACATTGGCGAAAGCCAAAAAAGCTAAAGCAGACAAGAGGATGCCAGGTGACAAGCCGGGGCTGACAAAAGGAAAACAGGCGCGGGAGCGAATTATTTCCGTCGCGGAAACCCTCTTCAACAAACAAGGGGTCGACGGTGCATCGATGCGCGACATTGCTGCGGCTGCGAAAATGCAGCCAGCATCGATGTACTATCACTTCGACTCAAAGGAAGAACTGCTGTGGGCAGTCTGGGAGAAAGGCGGCGTCGAGTTACTCAACAGCGTCAACGACGCGATCGCGCTCAAGACCGATCCTTGGCTGCGGATGGAAACTGCATGCGTCGCCCATATCACTGGTCTGCTCGACTGGCGGCGCGCAAATCAGGTTCTGTTTGTGATGCCGCCCTGGCACTATCCGGAGAGCATCAAGACGCGGGTCATCGCCCTGCGGGACGATTATGAGAAGATCTTCATAAACCTTATCGACGATCTACCACTTCGCAACAAAGTGGACCGGCGCTATCTCCGGCTTACCCTGATTGGCGCACTTTCTTGGTCGTTGTTCTGGTTTAAGAAAGACCGTGATACGCCAGCATCCATAGCGCGGCAAATTTTGACAATGCTTCGGACCGGCGTCGATAAACCTGCATAGATCGTGATGATGCCTGCATCAGGCGATCAAGTCGCTTTTTGCGCCAGAAGCGACGCATTTCGCGCACACCGTTTCTGCCGGCGTCAAACGTTTAACCCGCTCGCGGAGCGCTCAGCACCAGATGCAGACGTTCATCACGCAATCATTGTTAATCCTTAAGATGAGGCTGTATCAGCTCCATAGTCGCGGACATCTGGATCAAGCAGCAAGGACGTGACCGAAAGAGCGGTCCTGGCTAGCCGGAATGGGCCTAATCCGGGTTCGCAGATGAGTAGTGGCGCGCCATTCAGAATAAAACTGCGAACTCGTATGTAATTGAAATTGCAATATCATTTTCTTTACACGCCGGAGGCAGCAAACCCGGACCGCTGACAGGATCAAATCGGGACGAACAACACCCGGTTATTGCGAATGGCTGAGAGACCAATTCCGAATCTGGCTACGTAGCGCCTGACGGAGCGCGGCAGCACGTTCGGAAGGCGTTGGATGCTGCCTCGAACAGGCGCAATTGGGAGACATTCGATCTCCGAGCTTTCACACCGCCTGAAAGAAATCAAGATTTTACCCCGTACGCTCAAGTTCACATACGTTAGTGCCGACGGTTTCAATCCCTCACCAGAATGCGAAAGCATCCATTCATGAATAATGTTTGTTTGCCGAAGCACGAAAATTGGGCTGACTATCTCCTTCACGTCCAAGAATAAATTTTCGCCCAGGCGGTGCGAACATCGAGCAACCTTCGTTCTAGCATTTCGACAAAGCAGCGCGCGGCCAACGTCAATGGACGGCTGGGATGATGTAGAAAATACGACTCAAGCTGCATGACCGGCTTGTAGATCGGATAGATAAACAGGTCTTTTCTGTCCAAGTATTGCATGACCCCGATAGCCTGACATACAGCTCCCCAATCGGAGCGCCTGATGCTCTCGATTGTTCCCACAAATCCGTCCACTTTCATGACGCGCTTTACGACAATTTCGCCCCCGGTGATGTAGTCCAATAACGTGGCCCCCATCAGATGTCGTTCAGAGGGCACGACAAGTTTAAGTTCCTTCATTGCTGCCAAATCGATGGGTGTGAATTGTGCGCCGTTGATCGGCTTTCCAGAGATCAACACGAAGTGGTCTAGATGGGCTGGCCGACATGCCAAGCCACTATGATCCACCGGCAGCGCACCTAGGGCCACGTCAAGAAAACCCGATTGTACTTGTTCGGTCACATAGCGGCTGAACGCTTCGACGACGGTTACATCGACGTTAGGATACAAGCTCGTAAACTCGTTGAGCAGATCGCCGAGAATTCCAAAGCTCGTTGCCGAAGGTAGCCCCACGCGAAGGGAGCCGGATACGCTGTTACCCTGAACTAGGTCACGCATTTCCTGCTTCGCGAAGGCCAACGTGCGAGCTATTGGCTGACAGAGTTCATAGAACCGCCGGCCCGCTACCGTTGCTTCTACGCCCTTTTTCGTGCGCTCGAACACAGCCGTTCCCAATTCATCTTCAAGATTGCGTATCTGCATACTTAGTGCCGATGGCACGACATGCATGCGCTCCGCAGCCTTCACGAAGCTGCGTTCTTCATAGACGCTCATAAAATAGTGTATCAGACGAATGTCCATTCAACCCTCTCCGCCGTTATGCCTCATTTCTCCGCGGGCAAACTAGGACGCATGATATGCTTGGTGATAAACTTGGCGACCGCATCGTTCAGATCCCGGGATGCTCTCCGGTCAAGACCGGTCGCGGCCATGTGCCCAAACTCGCTATCGATCTCCATGTAGCAGCAATGTGGAATATGGCGCGATGCCCAGATCGCCGCGTCCGCCGGGTTATAGAGATCTAGCGCGGGCGCAGCTATGAAGGTTGGAGCACGAATAGAGCGCAGAGCGGCAACTGTATCTCCATTGAAGGAGCCAAGCCTTCCGACATCATGCTGATCATAGGCTCTTGATTGATAGATCCAGTCTATCGGATCGAAGCCCTGTGATCGCCACCAAGACCGTCGGAGGTCGAGCCATGGACCAGGGTCGGCTGCCTGACCGTCCCGATCGCCGGGGCAACCCGAAATCTCAGCATCGAACTGACCAGGAGTGCGCATCGCCAATGCCTGCATGAGAGGAACCCAGTCATACCAAGGGTCCGAAGACGGATCATCGTGCATCCGACGCCGTATTCCATTCTCCAGCGCTGAGCGTGCTGTGGTGTTTACAAGGCGGGCCCAAGGTGCGGTCCTTGCCATGGGCGTCAAGGCAACAATCCGGCGCACGACACGCGCGTACATTACACCCCACGCAAGTGCCTGCATTCCACCCATCGATGCGCCAACGACGAGATCGACCGGTCCAATGCCGAGCCGTTCCACCAGGAAAGCTTGGCTGCGGACCATGTCGCTGATCGAAAATTGAGGAAAGGAGTATCCTCGTTGGGTTCTCGAGGTTGATGGCGATGTCGTCAGTCCATTTCCGATGGCATCAACAGCGAGTATGCGGAAGCGAGTAGGATCGAGCGCTCGTCCGGCGCCAATCATGAAATCCATTCGATGATGGGTGCTTCCGATGGCGCAGAGCGTGAGTGCGATCGGCAATCGATCGTCGCAAAGATCACCGTGTGCGGCGAACGATATGATGAATTCCTCAATGACTTCTCCGGATTCAAGCGGAAAATCTCCGAGACTGACGAGGTAGTGTGGCGCGTCGACCCAATCGGGCTGCAACGGCGGATGCTGCAGCTGCTCAGCGGCAGTGAGCAGCGGGAGCGACTTGGCGAGATTACCCACGCGCGTCAAACTGACGGCTGGGCGTGGGCTCGCTGTTGCGAGTGCATAAAAGCAGCCGCCTTATCGAAGGCCGTCATCGTCTCGGGGACAATCCCCGCCATTTGCAGAAAACCGTGGATCAACCCCGGCTGAATTGAAGCCTGAACCGCGACGCCAGCCTCTCGCCCGCTGCGCAAACAACTCGCCTTCGCTGCAAAGAGCATCACACTGCGCCGACAAAATAAAGAGTGGTGACAGACCCTGAAGGTCCGCATGCAGCGGAGATACAAGCGGATCAGTTGCCTCAACCGGAGTACTCGAGCGTTCAAGATATAGTTTCCGGAACCAAGCCATACGGCCACTGGAAAGCCCGTAGTCTCCATTGCAAAACGTCCGATGCGATGGCGTGTCCTCGTCGGCCGCATAGGCACCGTAAAACAGCAGCGCAGCGTCCGGCAGCAGCGCTCCCGCATCCCGCAAATTCAACATCAGCGCCACCGCCAGGTTGGCGCCTGCAGAATCACCTCCGACAAACCGCAGCGGTGCCGAACGGATAGGCTTCGTCGAGTACAACCAGCGCCATGCCTCCACGCAATCAAAGAGGCGGGAAACGGCGCTTCGGGAGCAAGCCGATAGTCAATCCCGACGACTTCCACTCCGGCTCGTGCAGCTAGATGGGCCATTGGAGATAGATGAGTATCTATAGATCCGAAAACCCATCCTCCGCCGTGAAGATAGAGAAGCTGCGCCGGTGGCTCGCTGTCCTTCGCCGCCGGGACTATCCGTATCGCCGAAAGACTAAAGCTGCCGCAGGGGATCGAGAAACGTTCGATTGTCACGTCGAAAGGCAGGGTAGGCTTCCAGCCCCTTTGAACCGCAGCATATTTGGCGCGGGCCTCTTCTATCGGCAAGCTTGCCAGATCCACTCCCAAGCGGTTCGCGGCCCGGATGGCGTCGACAATTGGCAACATGCCTGGAGCGAGTAACCGATCAATCCCGCTCGGCGAAACGGCTTCTAAGGGAGGCTGTGACGGATATCCCATCCGATTTACTCGACTCCCTTGATAACCCTCATGGTTGCTGGATCGGCCTCGGCCTGCTCACGTGTACCTTCGAAAACAATCGCGCCACGTTCAATCACATAGAGGCGATCCGCAAAACGAGGCAGATGGTAGAAATTCGATTCAGCGAGCAGTACCGAGCGGCCTTGCTCGAGAATGCTTCGCAGACCATTGCTGATGGTGGGTAAAATCGCCGGCGAAAGTCCTTCAAATGCCTCATCCAGCAAAAGCAACTCCGGATCTAGCGCAAGCGCGCGGGCGATGGACACCATTTTACGTTCCCCCCCGGACAACTGCTGGCCTCCTCGATGAGCATAGGATCTCAGCTTCGGAAATATGGCATAGGCCGCCTCGATCCGATCCTCCGCCGATCTATTCGACTTGCGGGTCCAAGTCGGCAACGCGATATTGTCCTTAACAGTGAGATCGCCGAACACATCGCTGCCTTCGGGCGTGTAACCTAACCCGGCGGCAGCAATGCGATGCGTTGCAAGTTGGTTCAATACCTGGCCGCGCCATGATACTTGCCCGCTTCCGATCGACTCGAATCCCATGACCGATCGAAACGTCGTAGTCTTTCCTGCACCATTACGACCAACAAGACATACCAGTTCTCCGGGCGATACCCGCAACGAGAGATCGTGCAGCACACGATTTCCCATGATCGATACATTCAGACCCTCGATCTGCAGAGTCATGAATGCGCCTCCTTGCCGATCACAACGGAAAGAACGGCGTCGTCGGCGAAGAATTGCTCAGTAGGTAGATCGGCGATCTTGCGTCCGCCCTGCATGGCGACGATCCGCGACGAATAACGCCGAACGAGATCCATATCGTGCTCAATCAAGAGAATGGCGCCGATTCCCATCTCGCGTGCAGCCGACAACAGCGTTTCCATCACCCCGTGCTTGTCGGCGGTCGAGACACCTGCCGTCGGCTCGTCCAGCAAGATCACTTTCGGATGCAACGCAAAAGCACTCGCGACATCAAGCAACTTTCGTTTGCCGTGCGGCAATGAATTTGCGCGATTATCCAGCGAATTCGTCAGTCGAAACGCAGCGGCGATCGCCGAAACCACCTCTTGGACGCCAAGGTTACGCGAAGCATCTGCGAATAACTTCCAGCGCAGGCCGAGACGGGAACAGGCCGCAACAGTGAGTGTCTCTCTCACCGTCATGTCGGGAAATACGCTCACGAGCTGGAACGCGCGCGCGAGACCTCGAGTTGAAAGATCCACGGAACTATGCCCGGATATATCGCGACCCATGAACCGAACTCGGCCTTCAGTTGGTGCATGCAGTCCTGTAAGTACGTTGACGAGCGTGGTCTTACCGGCTCCGTTAGGCCCAACGACGGACACGAACTCACCCTCAGAGAGGTGCAGGTCCACACCCTGCATGGCAACAAAGCTTCCATATGATTTGGAGATACACTCAGCGACAAGCAGATGATCTTTGGACATCACCGCCTCCATCTCGCCCAAATCAGCTTCGCTGTACCTAAAAGGCCTCCCGGCATCCCAATCACGAGCAATGCCAACACCACACCCAGAAAAAACCGCCAATACTGAGTGGCGGCCTGCAACTCGTCCTGAAGCAGGATGAAGATCAAGGCACCTGCGATAGGGCCTATAAACTCCTGGTAACCGCCCAGAACCGCCATAAAAACGAGATGACCGGATTGCTGCCAATAGGAAAGCTCCGGATCAGCAAGGCCCGTGTTTATGCCAAGTATGACGCCTCCGACCGCACCATAGATCGCAGAAATCACGAAGGCGACCGCGCGCACCTGGCGAATCTTCACACCAAGATAGTTTGCTTTCACCTCGTTGTCGCGAGAGGCCTGAAGATGAAGACCGTAGGGCGAGCGAACAATGCGCCACATAATCCATGCGCCTACGAGTAATAGAGCTAAGCAATAGTAATAAAATGGGCCCGCCAAAAATCCCATCTTATTGGTCTGCGAGAAGTCGATGCCGAGAAGCGACGGCTGGAGAACATTCATGCCGCTGTCTCCACCTGTCAAATCGTAGAACTTATTGAGAAACGAATAGAACAGCATGCCAAACGAGAGCGTGAGCATTCCAAAGAAAATTCCAGTAAATCGGCTTGCAATCCATGCCAACGGCACCGACACCGCCACCGCAGCAACCACGGCGCAAAACAACATCCATTCGAATGCCGCGATGCCGGTGAACCGCACTGCCAATGCGGCGGAATATGCCCCAATGGCCAGGAACAGTGCGTGGCCGAAAGACAGTTGGCCGCCATATCCAAAGAGCAGGTTGAATCCAAGCAAGGCGATTCCGTACGCCATGAAAGGGATGCCGAGGCTGACGTAGTAGACATCAGCAACGAAAGGCGCCGCGCTTAGCCCCACCACGACTACCAACAGAGCGACCTTCGCGAGCATTCCGGGGTGAACCGCAGACTCTTTTGACTTCGCAGTTGCACTTAGTGCCGATGTAACTGGTTTCATGCTACGGCCTTTCCAAACAGGCCGGTCGGTCGCCAAATCAGCACGATCAGAACGATCGCGTATGTCGCCAAAATATCCACCTCCGGATAGATGAAAAGCGCGCCAGCGCGGATCATCCCGACGATAAGCGCGCCCACGGCAGCGCCCTTCATGCTCCCGAGGCCGCCAATCACAATGACTGCGAAGGCATCAACGACCAGTTCGACACCCATTTGCAGAGATGCTGCTGCGGTCGGCACAACAAGCGCTCCGCCGACAGTGCTCAACATGGTACCCATGGTGAATACCAGGAGATAGATCAGCCGAACGTTTACACCCATAGCAGCGCTTGCCTCGCGGTTTTCGGCGGTGGAACGCAGAATCTTTCCGGAGGTCGTGTGGTTTAAGAACCATGTCAGACCAGCCGCGACAGCAATGGCGGCGAAAATAACCAAGAAATTATAGGTTGGCATCTGCACGCCGCCGACGTGGATGGAGCCGTAGATCATCGCTACGTTCGGCAACTGGCGCGGGTCCGCTCCCCAGAAGAAACGGATTGCATCCTGAAAAACCAGAATGAGCGAGAACGTTAGCAGCAACTGGAATGACTCGGGTCGCCGATAGATCGTGCTCAAGACACGCTCCAACGGCAGTCCTATCAATCCCGCCACTAATCCGGACGCCAACAGCACGAGAGGGAATAGCGGAACCGGAAGCCCGTTCGCTAAAGCCCACGTCGTCGCAGACACGCCTACATACGCGCCAAGGGCATATATCGAGCCGCATGCAAGATTGACGATCCTTTGGACACCAAAGATCAGTTGCAATCCCGAGGTCAGCAAAAAAAGCGCTGCACCGTGAAAGAGCCCTGCCATCAGGATACTAAGCGCTGTAACCATGGATTATTTCGCCGACGCAAACCGCGGTCCGCGCCCCCCCCCTTAAAGAATGCGACTAGATTTTCAGATTGCTCGTCTGCAACCATTCCCAGAAGTCCGCGCCGGCGGGTTTCTGGATTTCCTCCGTCGACATCGTCTCGGTTGCGGCGAGCGTTACGAAATCATAGTCGTTCTTATGCGTGGTCAGCCCTTGGAAAATAATCTGGTTGGGGATGTGATCACGCCGCATCGATGCGGGGCCGCCTAGCGATTCAATCTTCAGACCCGGCATTGCTTCCGCGATCTCGGTGGACGTCGGCCACAATCCGGACTTCGCCGCCATCGCCTTCTCAATGCCCGCTTTGTACAGATGAAGACAGAAGTATGCCCGATCCGCTTCCCAATGCGGATAGTCTTTATATTTTTCGTAGTACCATTTCACGAAGCTTTTCTGTAGAGCCGACGCTGCTGGGTTATCGAAGTACATCGTACTGTGACCGAATACGATGTTCTCGGGCGTAAACTCCTTCTTGAGAGCGGTCTGCTGCCATCCCGCTGCAGGCATCACAAACTTGACACCATCTGTCAGTCCCACATTGTGCGCCTGACGCATGAACACTGGCAAATCCGCAAACAACATAGAAGTGAAAATCAGGTCAGGATTGGTGGCCTTCAGAGCAGTCACGTTGGAAGTGAGGTCCATCGTTCCGACCTTCACCCATTGTTCCGCGACTACGGTATGCTCAATGCCGAATTTCTTCAGCAGTGCGGTAAACGTGGTCCAAGTATTGCGGCCATAGGTATAGTCGGCGTTGATGCCTGCGATCCGCGCGAACTTTCCCTTGAAATGCCGGATCGCGAGCAACGACGACATTACGGCGTCGACCTCATTGTCGATCGCGCGGAACACGTATTGCGGATTCGGCATCATCTCCTTGACGCCATCCTGTGTCGTGCCGTCCCAAAGCAGAGTCAGCATCTTGGATTGTTCGGCTGCCGGCGCCAGCGCCAGGCTTACGCCCGACGAGATTATGCCCTGTACGCTGTCGACTTTGTCTTGCAACACCAGTTTGCGATAGCGGTCGATGGTTTCCTTTGGCGTTGTTTCTTCCTGAACGACAAGCTCGATCTTTCGACCGCCAATCCCGTCCCCGGCATTCAATTGTGCCACCGACCACTCGACTGCACGAATGCCGCACTCGCCTGCGGTCCCAGCCATTCCGCCTCGAGGAGCAATAATACCGATCCGCAACGGGGTATTCTGTGCAATCGCAGGTGCAGCCAACAAGCCGGTGGCGCCCAACGCGGCGGTCGCACTAGCTGTCTTCAAGATACGCCTACGGCTCGCGGAAAAACTGATATCGCGCATGTTTCTCTCCCCAAAATGGAAAATTCCATCCGGATCGCGGTGCTCTCTGGATCCGCCTGTCACCCCATATGGAGTTCCAGGGCGATCTCTCCGGCACCTGCTATCCTGCCCAATAACCCTAGGAGAGCCACCACTGGGAGAATAGCAACATCGCCTGACTTCTGACTTCAGGAAAACTGATGAAACGGGAAGGCATGAAATGGCATGGTCGACGCACCTATTGCCTAGTCTTTATGCGGTGCCTGACCGTTCATCTTCGCTGACGTCGCGCGTCAGCCGAAATTACGTCGGTCCACCGACGGCAAGCCGTATCACTATCGCCGCCAAGGCGCGGGCAAATCAGGTTTGCGCCATTCAATGGACGGGGAAATCCGCCTGGAGGTGGCCTCCTCGCAAAAAAGGGACTCAGGGACAAGATGCAGGGATCATCATCAACACCGCCGTTCGGACTATCTGGAAAGCGAATCCTCGTTACCGGCGGAGCAAGCGGCATCGGCAACGCTGCCTGCAAGCTCTTCACCGAATTGGGAGCCGAAGTTCTTCTCTCCGACGTCAACAGCAACGCGATTGCGGAAGCCGCCAAGGAAACCGGAGCTCGGGGCCACGTCTCGGCTGATATCTCTGTCCCAGCTCAAGCGGAAAGGCTGATCAGCGAAACCGTTGCCAAGCTCGGTGGCTTGGATGGCCTATTTCACTGCGCCGGAATCCATCATCTCGGAAAAGCGACGGAACAAGATATCGATGTATGGCAACGCGTTATCGACGTCAATTTGCGCGGCACCCAACTCGTCTGCAGTCTCGCCGCACGGGAAATGGAGGCCCAACGTTCGGGTTCAATGGTGGTCGTAACATCCATCGCAGGATACAACGGCCAACCACGGCGCAGCGCCTACGGCACATCCAAGGCTGCGGTCGGATACCTCGCCCGGTGTTTTGCGACTGAGTGGGGCCAATCGGGAATTCGTGTCAATGCCATCGGCCCGGGATATGTCCTCACACCGATGGCTGAAGCTATTATCAATGGCGGCGCAACTGACGTGACACGCATTATAAACAGAACGCCGCTGGGACGCATGGCGCGACCGGAAGAGATCGCTCAAGCCGCCGCGTTTCTGCTTTCCGACTGGGCGTCCTACATTACCGGCGCAGAGCTTTTCGTAGACGGCGGATGGTCCGCCTATGGCGGATCGGGCGAAGTCAACACGTTCTGATGCAGGGTTGGCCGGGATGGCGTGGATAAATCTCCCATCCCGGCTCCACTCGTCACGCGCACGCGACACAAACGAAGCATCAGAATTCGATAACGGATCGAATTTCGAGACCTTGCCGCAAGCGATCGAGAGCACTGTTGATCTCGGGGAGTGAGATGCGGCTAGTCACGTAGTCGTCCAGCAGCAAGTCACCGTTTAAATAGGCTTCCGCAAGCGAAGGAAAGAAGTCCTGCGCACGGCTGCCTCCATAACTCGAGCGCACGATATTCTTTTCACCCATCAGCGAACCCCAACGAAAGCTTACCTGCTGCTGCTGGGCGACCTTTCCGAGCCAAACGACCTGCCCTCCCGGTCTCACGACCTCCAGGCTGGTCTGGAACCCCACTTCGTTGCCGGCCGCTTCGAAAACGTAGTCCGCACCGCGCCCGTGCGTGAGATCGGCGTACATCAACTGATGAATGGGCCGTTCGCCGTCAAAAATTCGGGCCTTTCCGTCGAAGTGTACCGACTGCACTGCATTCGCTCGATACTGCTCGCATAGAATCGATTGCTCGCGGGCGCAGTAATAGCAATGTCCGCAATGCGGATTCCAAGAAAGAACGACATGGTCGCCGACTGACAACCGCTCAACGGAGGCTCCGGTCCATTCCACAGTGCCTGCGGCCTCGTGCCCCGGTATGAAGGGGAGCGGCGTGCCAAGCTGACCAGCCACCGCTTCCAAGTCGGTATGGCAGAGACTCGTTGCACATATGCGCACGACGACATCGTCTCCCGTTAGGTTTGCAATTCGCAGATTGCGAACCTCAAGGGGGTACCCCACTCGCTCCACGACTGCGCCACGTATGCTATTCGCCCCAGTCAAATTCGCGCCGACCACCGTCGATACAAAGCAACTCGCCGTTGATAAACCCGCTGTTTCTCGATGCCAGAAATGCCACGGCACTTCCGATTTCGTGCGGCGTGCATAGTCGCCGAACAGGATTTTGATCACGAATGATCGCCAGCATCTCCGTCGTGAAACCGCCGATGAGATCGGTCTCCACGTATCCCGGCGCGATGGCATTGGCAGTGATGCCGTAGGACCCGACTTCCTTGGCCAACGTCCGCGTAAAACCCGCGATGCCAGCTTTGGCGGCCACATAATGGGACGCACCTGGACGTCCGCCGCCCGTATAGTTCATCGATGATGTATTGATGATCCGCCCCCATCCTTGCGACCGCATGAACGGTATCGCCTCGCGGGTCCACAAAAACGTGCTTCGCATATGGACATGGACCATTAGATCCCAAGCATCCGCCGGCATATCGGCGATCTGATACGAAGGACGCACGCCGATACCCGCATTGTTGACCAGAATGTCCAGACGACCGAGCCGATTGACGATCGCCTTTGTCAATTCACGGACCGCGACCTCGTCAGCCGCGTCGCCCACGAACTGCGCCGCATCTACGCCAAGTTCCTTTAAACGCGAAACAGCCTGTTCCGCTGCGTCACGATCGACATCATTAACGGCAATCGCGACCCCCTCCGCAGCGAGCGCCTCTGCTTCCGCCAAACCTAACCCTCTCGCGCCCCCCGTAATTAGCGCAACGCACCCCTTAATACCCAAGTCCATTCGTATCCTCTCGACGCAATAGGGCACGTCACAGATGTTGGCTAGGTGTCGGCCTCGACCCTGCGCCGCTGCCCTTGCATCGACGCCTCGTTCCGTGCGGAGTCAACCGAGACTTGCTGTGTGAGGCGAGCGGCTGCACGGGCTGTAATGTGGTAGTCCGCTGGGTCGAATGCGCGCGTCAACTGCCAGTATTCGAGCTGGCGCCACGGTGAGTTGACCGTGATGCGATTGGCCGCATTCTTGTACCAACTGCGGACCCCTTGATGAGACCAAACCATGTTGCGGCAACGATCATCTACAATCTCGTTGTAGCGATCATGAACGTCCTGACGAACCTCAATCGCCGCGTGATCGCCCTCTACTATCTCACGCACGGCCTGCATGATGTAGCGCATCTGGCATTCGAAGTAGAAGATGGTACTGCCACCTGGGCCTGGATTGGTATTCGGGCCGTACATAACAAACATGTTCGGAAACTGAGGAACGCTAATGCCTTTGTAAGCTCGCGGGTCATCATCTCCCCAAACCTGCCGAATCGAGATTCCGTGCCGACCCTGAATGTCCATAGGCCACATGATACGCGCCGCTTGAAACCCTGTTGCAAATATCAGTGCGTCGACAAAATGCCGATCGCCATTGTCCATCACGATCGCGTTGCGGGTCACATGCGAGATGCGATCGCTCACGAGATTTACATTCTTGCGCTTGAGCAAGCGGTACCAGTTGTTGTCACGCAGCATCCGCTTGCCATAGGGCGGATAATTCGGAATGCATTTAGCAATGAGGGCCTCGTCATCACCGATTTCACTGCGGATGTACGCGATGAGGGACTCGCGAACCGCATGGTTCTCTTTGTTGAGGGAAATTTCGGCCATAGGCCAATTCGGATCCACACGCAGAGTGTCGTGAAAGCTTTCTGCCGACGACCAAAAAAGCTGAAAGCGCAGCCATTCAGAGAAAAATGGAACATTCTTGAGTGCCCATTTTTGGCCTTCGCTTACCTCTCGGTGATAGTTCGGATTCCGCATCGTCCAATGCGGGGATCGCTGGAAGATTGTCAGCTCGGCCACATCAGGCGCGATGGCGGGACCGACCTGCATTCCGCTGGCACCGGTGCCGATCATCGCAACCCGCTTCCCGCAGGGATCGAAATCATTCCTCCAGCGCGCCGTGTGAAACTTCGGCCCCTCGAACAATTCCAATCCCTCGATCTTTGGAACTGAGGGCCGATTGAGTTGCCCGACCGCCGAAATCAGGATGTGGGAGGTAAGCCGCTCGCGGACACCTTGGTTGTCGATGTACTCGACATCCCAAGTATTGGTGCCCTCATTGAACGACGCCTTGAATACCTCGGCGCCGAAACGGATGTTTTCGAGGAGTCCATACTTCTCAACGGTCCTCTCGATGTACTGCAGAATTTCTCCCTGCTTGGAAAAATGGTGCGACCAATCGTTGTGCGGATTGAAGGAATACGAGAAGAAATGATTGGGCGTATCGACACCGCAACCCGGATAGGTATTTTCGAACCAAGTCCCTCCGACGCTTGCATTCTTCTCGAGAATTACGAAAGGAATGCCAGCCTCCTTTAACTGGACAGCCGCGCATATTCCGGCGAGACCAGCTCCGATGATCGTCACGCGATATTTATCTCTCTGCAGCGATTCTGAATCACGCCGCCACCCGACGGTACGCGACGATTTACCGTCAAAGCGCATTTCCTCCAGTAGCAGAGGTACATAGTCTTCTGATACCGCCTCGCCCACGGCTACGGTCATCATTTGCCGTAAAACGTCGGGAGCAGGAACATCTGGCGTCCGATCGGACGCCGCATGCTCCTTCAAGGCTGCTATTAGCAGACCGCGCACTTTCGCCTTGAGCTCTTGGGGCACACTCTCCATGAAGCTCCACGGGCCTTTGATGTGCGGTGCGACCTCGCTAAGGATATCTATGTCACCGGTAAGCTGCACCAGCACCATTAGCGTGGGCGAAATATCGGCGTGTTCTAAAGCCGCTTCCAGAACCTTCTCATCCCGCACGGCCTTGCGAAATAACTCCTGCATCCCGATCGTCCCTCTCCAGGCAACTCTGGCGCAAATCGCGCTGATTGCGCGACTGAAGATAGGAGGGTGACGAAGAGCGGAAAACTAACATCGCTTGATCCGCAGGTTCAGCGAATCTGACTTGGCGGCGACGCGACACGGAGGGTCAGGCTCTCACGGCTGCGGTTGGCGCGGAGCAACAGGATGAGCCCAACAAGACCGCTGTCCGTCTCAAACCGTCGCGATTGGATTGGCATCGTCATCATTCGGGGCTCCCAGCACACCGTTGCCTAACAGACGATTGGGGTGGGCTAAACTGAAATGGCGCCGAAATTTGCATAGATTTGCAGAAGCTAGTCCCGCTTCCTATCTGACCTCAGTGGTATGGGGTTGTCCGGCTTGATCATGGGCCAGACCGAGGATTTGCAGTCGCGCCGCAAGGCAATCGAGAAGGCGGCCCTTGAGTGTCACCGCGCCAGCGAAATCAGTCTGAGGCTTCAAACCATCTCCGATATCGGCATGATCACGGCAACCGCTATCGCCGCCACCACCGCCGACGCTGGTGTGTTCAAGTCCGGCCGTCACTTCGCGGCCTGAATCGGTCTGGTACCGTTGTGCCTGTCGAAAATCAAATCCGGACATATTGGTGGTGCAGTCCGCCGAGGATTGAGCGACAAAGAATGTGCCCGGCGCGATTGACGGCGCGCGATACCGGCGCATCCTTATCCAAGGACAGGTGCGTGCGCGTTTCATTATAGTACTTCATATACGACAGCAGCACGTGACGGAGATGCCGCTCGCCGAACACAACGACATGGTCAAGGCACTCCCGTCGGATCGAACCGATCAATCGTTCAGCAAATGCGTTTTGCCATGGGGAACGTGGCGCCGTCGGTCGATCGCGAATGCCCATTGATCGAAGTCTTTGGCGGAAGATCTCACCATAGGCACCGTCCCGATCACGGATTAGATAGCGCGGGACTTGTTCCCAGCCGCAAGCTTCCGTGAGCTGATTTGCAATCCATTCTGCGGTCGGATGCGATGTGACGCCAAACCAGAGGATCTGTCGTCGACCATGCCCCATGATCAACAAGCCATAGAGCAGATGAAATGAGATTGTCGGCACAACAAACAGATCCATCGCCGCGATGCCGTCGGCATGGTTGCGGAGGAATGTCTTCCAGCCTTGAGACGGCGGGCCTCTTCGCCTGGCCATATACTTGGCCACACTCGTCTGACCGATATCGATGCCGAGCTTGAGCAGTTCGCCATGGATCCGTGGTGCTCCCCACAACGGATTGGCAATGCTCATCTCGCGGATCAGCTCGCGTATTTCCAGCGGCACCGTCGGCCGGCCGCCACGAGGTCGAGATTTCCAGCGCCAGTAGGATCTGAACCCGGTGCGATGCCAACGGACAATGGTGTCTGGCTTGACGATCGCCAACGCATCGCAAACTTTGGGAAACAACCGATAGAGGCTGACGAATATCATTCGGTCGACAGCGCAGAAGGCGTGTTTCTTTGAAGCAGTCCGTCGCAGAACGTTTATTTGCTGCCGCAATGTCCAAATCTCTGCCTCAAGCGTTGCCCGCGATCGAAACAGATCGACAACCGTCCAACCCATGAGCCTGAAAAGATCCCTCATGACACGACAGCATCGCCCGATTCTCGGTCAACCGCCAGCCAGATGAGGTTTCCGAGAGGGACAGGGCCTCTTCGCCTAGCTATATACTTGGCTACGCTGGTCTGACCGATATCGATGCCGAGCTTGAGCAACTCGCCGTGGATCCGCGGCGCTCCCCAGAGCGAATTGGCGATGCTCATTTCTCGGATCAGCTTTCGGATTTCCAGCGGCACCGTCGGCCGGCCACCACGGCGTCTCGACTTCCTGCACCAGTACAACCGGAAACCCGCGCGATGCCAACGAACAATAGTGTCAGGCTTCACGATAGCCAGCGCATCGCAAACGTTAGGGAACAATCGATAGAGACCAACTAATACCAATCGGTTGATGGCGCTGAAAGAGAGTCTCTTAGGAGTAGTCCTCCGCAGAACGTTTATTTGCTGCCGCAATGTCCAAATCTCGGCCTCGAGCGCTGCCCGCGACCGAAATAGATCGACAACCGTCCAACCAATGAACCTGAAAAGGTCTCTCATGACACGACAGCATCGCCCGATTCTCGGTCAACCGCCAGCCGGATGAGGTTTGCGACAGGGACAGGCAAAACTCGCAGGATTTCAGACAGCTACTCGCAATAGCGCGCGGCTATGGAGATAGAAGCCAGTCAGTATTTCTGATCCCGCGCATCCAGCAGCACCCTGACGTCAGCTTTTACACGCGTGACTCCGGAGATTCCCAATGACTGCAATCACCCTAAACTTCCGCGCAGCCTTCATCGCCGCGGCGCTGCTTGCGCTACCAGTGACATCCGCCGCCAGGGCCGAAGGCGACGACGGAATCGTCAAAGTCAAAAGCGCAGTGTCCATCCCGGTGGCCGTTGCGCGGATCAAGAAAGACATCGCGAGCAAGGGCATCAAGTTCTTCATGGAGATCGACCAGTCGAAACTGGCTGCCGATGCCAAGATCAAGCTGCAGCCGTCGACGCTTCTGGTTTTTGGTAATCCACCGCTCGGCACGCAGTTTATCACTTCCAATCCCAATGCCGGGCTCGACTGGCCGGTCCGCCTGCTGCTGACCCAGGACGCAAATGGCGACATCTGGGCTGTGTGGACCGACTTCGACTGGATCGCAAAGCGCCACGGCATCAAGGATCGCGATGCGCAGTTCAACATGGCGACGGCGGTCGTTCAGTCGATCACATCGACAATTCGACACAAGTGAGCTTGCTAGCTACCGGCAGCTGCTTCGAAATACATTCCTGGGGTGTAAAAATTCTGGTGGCGTCCTCGATACAGTATAGCGGCCTGCTATCGACTTGGAAGCAACCCGGCATTTCCACATTCAATCCGGCAAGCCGATGGTAGCGCCTGTTGCTGCGGCTGCTTTCAAGGGCCGGGCCTTCACAGGAGAAGCACATGTTCAACATCAAGATCAAAACCCGCTCACTTTGGCAGGGCCTCGCTGCTGCCGGCATTGTCCTGGCTACCGCTTCGGCCGCTTCAGCCGGCGATTGCCCCGCGGACAAATTCAAGCCCGACGTGCGAGACAAGGTCGACTTCAAAGCCGTCGGCGTAACCGACACGACACTCGGCTCGATCGATCTCGAAAAAGAGCCGGCCAACATCAAGGGACGTGAGCTGCGGTTCCGCAAGCTCGTGATTCAACCCGGCGGGATTGTGCCCTGGCACAGCCACGGCGACCGTCCGGCACTGATCTATGTCGCGGAAGGCGAGATCATCGAATACGCCAGCAATTGCGCGGCGCCGATCGTCCACAAGGCCGGCGAAATCCGCCCTGAAAAGAGCGGAACATCGCATTGGTGGAAGAACCTTGGCGACAAAACCGTCGTGCTCTTCGTCGGCGATGTCCGCCGAGATCCCGACGACCACCATATGTGACGAGCGCGCCCCACGCTTCGTCGCACGATGTGACGTCCCGTTGCCCCGCCCCAACAGGCTACGGGGCGTCACATCCCCGTTACGGTCATCCGAGGAACGCACCATGCATCAGATATCCAGCACTCGCTCGGTGCAAGGCATGACAGCCGCCAATCATTCGCCGGGTGTCCTGCTGCGCTCGCTCGTCATCGGGTTGACCGCGTTTTTGACAGTCGTTGATCTATTCGCAACCCAGGCCATTCTTCCGACTCTGACAAGGCACTACAACGTCACCCCCGCCGCGATGGGCTTCGCCGTGAACGCGAGTACCATGGGCATGGCAATCGCCGGGTTGACGGTCGGCCTCTTCAGCCAAAAGATCGACCGGCGCATGGGAATACTCGTGAGCCTCGGCTTGCTTTCGATCCCGACGGCGCTACTCGCCGTGGCTCCAAACCTTCTGGTATTTACACTGCTGCGCATCGCGCAAGGTCTTTGCATGGCCTCAGCATTTACATTGACGCTGGCTTATCTGGGTGAACAGTGCAGCGCGATGGATTCCGGCGGCGCTTTCTCCGCTTACATCACGGGCAATGTCGCAAGTAACCTGATTGGCCGGCTGGTCTCAGCGGCAGTTGCCGACAATCTAGGCATCGCTTCCAACTTTTATTTCTTTGCGCTGCTGAACCTCACTGGAGCCGTGCTAGTCTACTACACTATCCAGCGTGCCCAGCCGATGCAGCCCGATGCGGCTCCGGTTCGATCGCCCTGGTGCGCCTTAACAGACCATCTGCGCGACCCTGCCCTCCGCGCGGCCTTTGGAATCGGCTTCTGTGTCCTGTTCGCATTCATCGGTACCTTCACCTACGTCAACTTCATGCTCGTTCGCGCACCGCTGTCGCTCGACCGCATGCAACTTGGCCTTGTCTATTTCGTTTTCGTCCCCTCCATCATCACAACATTGATGGCCGGTGCAGCCTCACAACGATTCGGCACCCGTCCCGCGTTATGGGGCGCACTCGCGCTCGCTGGCGCCGGCTTGCCATTACTGCTCTCGCCTCATCTCCTTGCGGTACTCGGTGGAATGGTGATGGTCGGCATCGGAACATTCTTCGCTCAGGCCGCGGCAACTGGCTTTGTCGGGCGCGCAGCACTCGGAAACCGCGGTGTTGCCAGCGGCTTCTACCTCGCGTGCTACTTCTTCGGGGGGCTCGTCGGCAGCGCCGTTCTCGGCCAGCTGTTTGACCGCTTCGGATGGAATGTTTGCGTGGCCGGTATCGCGTTATCCCTCATCGTCGCTGGCCTGCTGACCGCTCGCCTCAAGCTGCCGTCCGCATCCTAGCTGGATTGGAAACATGCGCATTGGAATCCGCTTCGCCGTTTCAGCACTGGTCCTGACTTCGATCGTCGCCAGCGCTACCAGCGTGCATATTCTCTGGTGGCGGACAGCAGAGCAAACCAGTCAGACTCTCGCCAAAACGATCAACGAACAGATCGTATCCGCGGTCAGCAAGGAACTGACGTCGATCGCAACGGAAGCCCAATCCGCGCACACCGCAATCCGCACCCTGTTTCTGCAGAACGTGCTGGAGACCCGCGAAGCGGACAAACGTGAATTTGTGTTTCTCTCCCAGTTGCAGTCACAATCAACGATTTCATGGGTCGCCTTCGGTTGGCCGGACGGCACGTTCTTTGCGGCCCACAAACTGGGGGATGGCGGTCTGGAGATGATGGAGATCGCCAACACAGAAGGAAAGCTCCAGCGGCGCGTCGATCGCTACGAGATGGTGACCGGCGACATTCAGTTCGAAAATCGACGATTTGAAGATACAGCCTATTCGGTGATCGATCAGGAGTGGTTTCGGAGCAGCCTGCAATCGGAGGATCCGCGCTGGTTCAACGTCACCAGACATCCGATCGGTGAACGCCGCTCCATCGCGTTCGCCGGACCTATCGATGTCTATCAGGAACGTCAGGGTGTCCTCAGCATCGTTATTGAATACACGCGTTTGGCCAAATTTCTGGCTCAGCTTGCGGTCGGAAAATCAGGCGCGGCCTTCATTCTCGACCGCCGCGGCGAGATGATTGCCGCACCTGATGCCAACGCTGACGAAGTCAACATGCAGCGTGTCGATCAGCCGTTGCTGCCGGTCGCAAAAGTAACCGCCCGGCAGGCCGACGGCCGGTACGATCCCGATAAGGGCTTGCCATATCGCGCCCGTACAACCCGCGACGGAGAAGCCTATGAGGTAACGATAACACCGCTCTCCTTCCCGGGATGGTCACTGGCCACCGTGATACCGGAAGCGGAGTTTTTGGGACCAGTGAACACCACGATACGGCAATTGCTCGCAGGCCTGGTGGCGATGATCGTCGGAGCGGGATTACTGTCAGCCTGGCTTGCGCAGCGCATCCTGGCGGCTCCGCTGATCAAGGTGGTCAGCGAAATCCGTCATGTGGAGCGCTTCGATCTCGACCAGGTCAAACGGCATTCGTCGAAAGTTGCTGAGATCGAAAATCTGTCCCGCGCGATCGCCGACATGGCCGGCGGACTCGCCGCGTTCCGGAAGTTCATTCCAGCCGATCTCGTCCGCTCGCTTGTCAAGGAAGGCGTCGAACCACGCCCTGGCGGCACAATTCGCTCCATGACCGTGATGTTTGCGGATATCGCTGGATTTACCGGGCTCTCGGAGAGGATGGGCGATCGCATTATTCCCCTGCTCGCCTGCTACCTCGACACAATGTCCACCGAGATCAGTTCACAGGGCGGCACCATCGACAAATTCATCGGCGACGCCGTTATGGCGTTCTGGGGAGCACCTGCCGCCGACCCGGACCACGCTATCCGGTCGTGTCGTGCGGCGCTTGCCTGCCAGCGCGCAATGCACAAGTCGCGAATCCGGGACGACAACGGGGAACCGCTGCGAATCCGGATCGGCATTAATTCAGGCGACATGCTGGTGGGCAATATCGGCTCTGCCGTGCGACTGAACTACACCGTGATCGGCGACGCTGTGAATGTCGCGAGCCGGCTCGAGAGCGCGAACAAACAGTTTGGGACAGAAATCATCATCGGTCCCGAAACGCGTCGTCTCGCTGGAGACCGTATCCGTGTGCGTGAGTTAGGCCATCTGGAAGTGCGCGGACGGCTGGGCGGAATGGAGGTCTATGAGTTGCTGGGAATGACTGACGCGGAAGGAGATCGGTCTCACTGATTTCGCTGATGCCCCTTTACGGTCTCTGTTGCGAACACGAGTGCCGCCACAGGCACGCAGTGGTTTTATTCTCCAGTCTCTTGCGCGCGACTTCAGAAAACGGGAATTCTTCAGTGGTTGGCCAGAGAATGTCGACCAATTTGGGAAGGTGACGGTTCGATTCCGGTCTCTGTAGAGACTTAGCGCGTTTAAAAAGCCCACCATTGGCGGGCCTTTCTTACGCTCGGGAAAGAAATTCTCTAAAATCCGCACTGGCTGGCTGGGGCGGGAGGATTCGAACCTCCGTATGGGGGAATCAAAATCCCCTGCCTTACCACTTGGCGACGCCCCAATAGCGCTGAACGGTTCGCGGCGGGACCCGGTCTCGCCGCCTCGCGCCGCTCGTTGTCGGAAGGTGGCCCGGCCGGCTTCCTTCCGGAAGTCCTGAGCCGCACCGATTCACCGTGGCTGCGGAGGTCTTAGAGCATTTTCGGGCAAAGTGGAAACCCGCTTTTTGGCGGGAAAATGCTGCCAGAAAAGGAAGATTCGCGCCGATTCCGGGTGACCGGACCCGCATCCATTGCGCGCGACAGGTGTGGGAACGGCGGCGGATCAGGGCAGGCCTCGGCGTTCCAGCTTGTACTCAGGCTGCGTGGCATACCTGAGATCTCCTCGCACGGCAGTTGAGGGCTGGTCTTTTTCGTGGGAAGACAACGGGGCGCCAGGCGGACCCGCACAAGAAACCGCATGCGCGAGGAAAGAGACCGCCGAACAACGATTTATCAGAGCAAGACTTGCGCGCGCATCCCGCCCTGGCCCAGCGCCATGCAGCGGAACGAGCGACGCCCGAGGCCAGCCGAACAGCGAGATCAAGCCATGACCTACCGCGCGCCGATCAACGACATTCTGCTTTCCCTCAATCACGGCGCCGGCCTTTTGGCCGCCGTGGAGGCAGGACATTATAATGGCTACGATCCGGAGTTCTCCGCCGCGGTCATCGAGGAAGCGGGCAAGTTCGCCACCGATGTGCTCGAGCCGCTCAATCAGACCGGCGACCGCGAAGGCATCAAGCTCACCGACAAGGGCGTCGTCACGGCTTCAGGCTGGCCCGATGCCTACAAGCGCTGGTGCGAAGGCGGCTGGAATGCGGTGTCCGGCTCGGAGGAATTCGGCGGACAGGGTCTGCCGCTCGCGGTGCATTCCGCCGTCAATGAAATCTGGAGCGCGTCGAACCTCGCCTTCGGTCTCTGCCCGCTGCTGACGCTGAGTGCGATCGACGCGCTCGATGCCCATGGCAGCAAGGAACTGAAAGACATCTATCTCGGCAAACTGATCTCCGGCGAATGGCCCGGCACCATGCAGCTCACCGAGCCGCAGGCCGGCACCGACGTCGGCGCGCTGCGCACGCGCGCCGAAAAGCAGGACGACGGCACCTATCGCCTGTTCGGCTCGAAGATCTTCATCACCTACGGCGACCACGACATGAGCGACAACATCGTTCATTTCATTCTGGCGCGCCTGCCCGGCTCGCCCGCGGGCTCGAAAGGCATCACGCTGTTTCTGGCGCCGAAATATCTCGTCAATGCCGACGGATCGCTCGGTGCGCGCAATGACATTTACGCCAGCGGCGTCGAGCATAAGCTCGGCATCCACGCCTCTCCCACCTGCACCATGACCATGGGCGACAAGGGCGGCACGATTGCCTATCTTGTCGGCAAGGAAAACGGCGGCATGGCCGCGATGTTCACCATGATGAATCAGGCCCGCCTCGGCGTCGG
The DNA here is from genome assembly GCF_058793355.1 of Afipia sp. MLSD5-FHT05B12. NCBI lineage: Bacteria > Pseudomonadati > Pseudomonadota > Alphaproteobacteria > Hyphomicrobiales > Nitrobacteraceae > Afipia > Afipia sp. MLSD5-FHT05B12. Next base: position 27,325 of record NZ_JBXAFS010000015.1, on the reverse strand, counting down.
CCTTCAGGGTGTCGGCATCGCGGACCGCGCCTATCAGCGCGCGCTGGCCTATGCGCAGGAGCGCAAGCAGGGCAAGGCTCTCGGCAGCCAGAACACCGGCTCCGATCCGATCATCATGTATCCGGACGTGAAGCGTAACCTGATGCTGATGCGCGGCATGACGGCGGCGGCACGCACCATCTGCTACGCGACCGCGGTCGCCATCGACGTGTCGCATCGCGCCACCGATCCGAAGGCGAAGGCGAAGGCCGCGGCACGCGGCGCATTGCTGACGCCGATGGCGAAGGCCTTCTCCACCGACATCGGCAACGAGGTCGCGGCGATCGGTGTGCAGGTCCATGGCGGCATGGGCTTCATGGAAGAAACCGGCGCAGCGCAGTATGTTCGCGATGCGCGCATCCTCACCATCTATGAGGGCACCAACGGCGTGCAGGCCAACGACCTCTTGATGCGCAAGCTGCAAATGTCCGGCGGCGAAGCGGTGTGGGAATTGCTGGGTGAACTGAAAGATATCGTCTCGAAGGTCGAAGCCTCCAACGATCCGGCCTTCGGCACCACCGGCGAAAAGCTGCGCGATGCGGTTGCGTCGGTGGAGCGCAGCAGCAAGTGGCTTCTGGAAAAGATCGCAAGCTCGCCGGCGGAAGCGCTCGCGGGCGCGACGCCTTATCTGCGCATGTTCTCCACCACGCTCGGCGGCTGCATGCTGGCGAACGAGGCACTGGCCGCGCGCACCGACGAAGCGCTCCACAACGACGCGCAGCGTTATGTCGCGCTGGCGCGCTTCTTCGCGGAGAACGTCACCGTGCAATCCGGCGCGCTGGAGCGCACGATCATGGATGCGGCGACGGCGACCACCGGCGCGGATACGGTACTGACCGCCTGATTCATCTGAACGGCAGGAAAAAGCCCGGTCGCCTCGCATAACAGGCGATCGGGCTTTTCATGTTCCGGGGTTCAGCGCGTACCGCTCTTCGGGCCGCCGCGATACATGACCGGATTTGCCGCAATGACCGGCGCAGAATAATTCGCGCTTGCCTGCGCATCGAATACAGACCCGTTCGCACGCACGCTCGATGCATGAATTTCGTTCGGCCAGGACTGCCGATCAGTAATCGTCGCACCGGCGAAAGCCGCGCCCGAAACAGTGAGTATTGACGCGGCAACAAACGCCGCGGTTGCAAACTTGCTGACCGAGATTTTCATGATCTTCTCCAGTGAGTGTTTCCAACGGAAAGCACGATGCCCTCCGTCATGCTCACAGGTTCGGATCACCGGGCGCGAATATTACGCCATCACGCACAGGTGAGGACCGGCAACGACCGCACGTGTCACTGCTTGACAATTCATCAATTCGAAAGACTGCTCAATTGAGCGGCTTCAACCCCGCCTCGATCTCTCTGCGGCGAGATTCGAGGAACGGCGGCAGCGCCAGTTTCTCGCCGAGTTTTTCCATCGGCTCATCGGCGGCGAAGCCCGGCCCGTCGGTCGCGATCTCGAACAGGATGCCGTTCGGCTCGCGGAAATACAGGCTGCGGAAATAGAAGCGATCGATTTCGCCGCTCGAATGAATGCCAAGCTCCGCGAGCCGCGCCGTCCAGGCGTGATACTGCTCTTCATTGGGCGTTCGGAACGCGACATGATGCACGCCGCCGGCGCCCTGACGCGCGGCGGGCAAATCCTTCTGCTCGAGCACATGCAATTCCGCCGCCGGGCCGCCCTCACCCATCCTGTAAACATGGATGCGATGCTCGCCATCCGGCGAGGCGTAATCGCGGACCTGCGTCATGTTCATCACGTCCACAAGCACGTGTTCGGTGCGCGCCAGATCAGGCACGTTCAGCACGATCGGGCCAAGGCCGCGGATCTGGTGTTCGGCCGGCACCGGACTTTTCTCCCAAGGGTGCGCCTCGCCGCGGCCACCGTCGTCGACCAGCACCAGCCGCTGGCCTTCGGGGTCTTCCAGCGGCAGGGTCAGGCGGCCATCGATTTCCGTCACCTTGCCGACATGGACGCCGAGCTTGATCAGACGGTCCTGCCAGAAGGCCAGCGCCTTCTCGCCGTTGACCCGCAGGCCGGTGCGCGACACGCTGCGGGTGCCGCGATGTTCCCGCGCCGCCGGCCAGTCGAAGAAGGTCAGGTCGGTGCCGGGGTTGGCCTTCCCGTCCGCATAAAACAGGTGATAGGCGCTGACATCGTCCTGATTGACGGTCTTTTTGACCAGCCGCATGCCCAGCACACCGGTATAAAACGCCAGGTTTCCCTTGGCGTTCGCGGAAATCGCCGTCAGATGATGGATGCCGGTGAGTTGCATGGCAGTATCCCTTCCCGAAGTGAGGGCCGAAATCGAATGGCCATTATTCCGTTTCTGGCCAATGATGTAGGATGAACCAACCGGCAGCGCCAGCCGCCTCCATGCTGCAGCGCCTTCGCTATTCTCAGGGAACGCCCAATGACCGACCACGTAATTGTCACCGACGAAGACAACGCGCGCATCATCACCATGCGCCGCCCGGACAAGAAGAACGCGCTGACGCAGGGCATGTACATTGCGATGGCCGACGCGATCAAATCCGCGCAGAGCGATCCGGACATCCGCAGCATCGTGATCTCCGGCGGCTCCGGCGTCTTCACCGCGGGCAACGACCTCGAGGATTTCGCCAGGGCCAACACCGCGAATGACGATAGTTCGCGTCCGATGGCCGCGACCCAGTTTCTCAAGGCGCTCGCCTATAACGAGAAGCCGCTGATCGGCGCGGTCGATGGTATCGCGGTTGGCGTCGGCACCACCATGCTGTTTCACTGCGACTATGTTCTCGCCTCGACCACCGCGACGTTCTCGACGCCGTTCATTCACCTCGGCCTTGTTCCGGAGGCCGCCTCCAGCCTGCTCGCGCCGCGCACCATGGGACATCATCGCGCGTTCTCGATGCTGGTGATGGGCCGGACGGTGACCGCGGAAGAAGCCCGCGAAGCCGGATTCGTCAATGCGGTGGTTGCGCCCGGACATACCGAAGTCGAGGCGCGCAAGGTTGCACGCGAGATCGGCGCGCTGCCGAAGGATGCCGTGGCGCTCACCCGCAAGCTGCTGAAACCCGCACGGGAAGACGTGTTGCGCAGAATGGATGAAGAATCGCATCATTTCGGCGAACGCCTGAAATCGGATGAAGCCCGGAACGCGTTCAGCGCATTCTTTGCGCGCAAGAAAAAAGCCTGATTAAATAGGCCATCGCCGACCACGGAAAGATCGATCCGTCCATGCCGACACTTTATTATCACCACGCTGCGGGCCTCAATCACGTCACGGCCCCCGGCCATCCCGAGCGACCGGACCGTCTGCGTGCGATCGAACAGGGATTGTCGGCGGAGCCCTTCACATCGCTGGTGCGCGTCGAAGCGCCGGAAGCCGATCTTGACGTCGTCGCGCTGTGCCACAGCAACGAATACATCGATGAGTTGCGCCATATCGCGCCAAAGGACGGCATCGTCTATCTCGACGGCGACACATCGATGTCACCGGGCACATGGGAAGCGGCGTTGCGCGCCACCGGCGGCGCGGTCGCGGCCGTCGATGCGGTGATGAAAAACAAGCGGACCAACGCTTTCGTCGGCGCCCGCCCGCCGGGACATCATGCCGAAACCTCAAAGCCGATGGGCTTCTGCTTCTTCGACAGCGCTGCGATCGCGGCGCGCTACGCGCAGCGCAAGTACGGTATCGCTCGCGCCTGTGTGGTCGACTTCGATGTCCACCACGGCAACGGCAGCCAGGAAATCTTCTGGGCCGATCCGAGCGTCATGTATGCCTCGACACATCAGATGCCGCTGTTTCCCGGCACCGGCAGCACACAGGAACGTGGCGACCAGGACACCGTGGTCAACGCACCGCTGCACGCCGGCAACGGCAGCCGCGAATTCCGCGAAGCCTTCGACCTCGCGATCCTGCCGCGGCTGGAAGCGTTCGCACCCGAACTGATCGTGATTTCGGCAGGCTTCGATGCGCACTGGCGCGATCCGCTCGGCAGTCTGGAACTGCGCGAAGAGGATTACGCCTGGGTCACGCGCAAGCTGATGGAGATCGCCGACAAGTCCGCCGAGGGACGAATCGTCTCCGTGCTGGAGGGCGGCTACGACCTGCAAGGCTTGCGGGATTCGGTCGCCGTTCACGTCGCCGCGCTGATGAACAACTGAAGTCGTCACCCTGAGGTGCGCGCTCTTGCGCGCCTCGAAGGGCGACAGCTTCATGGAGAAAACCAGCAACGAGCATCCTTCGAGGCTCGCCACAAGTGCGGCTCGCACCTCAGGATGACGCTACGCGAACCTCTTTCCTCACTGCGGTAAATCACGCTACACTGCCGCCATATTGCGCCCGCAAATCGTTTCTAGATTCCGCGGCGCACCCATCGATTCAGGATTCGGAAAACGACCATGGCCGACACGCCCCATGCGGACGTCAAGAAGCTCAGCTTCGAACGCGCGATCGAGGAACTGGAATCCATCGTCAAGCGCCTCGAGGACGGCAAGGTGCCGCTCGAGGAATCGGTCGCGATCTATGAGCGCGGCGAGAGCCTGAAGCGCCGCTGCGAAGAACTGCTGCGCCAGGCCGAGGCGCGTGTCGACAAGATCACCACCGACGCGTCTGGTCAGGCTGCCGGCACCGAGCCGCTCGACGTTCAGTGACTTGAATCGCAGGCTAACGCAGAATTAACACGCAAGAACTTGTGCGATGTCACGCACAATTTCACTGCGGTCGTCCCCGCGAAGGCGGGGACCCATAACCACCGCGCATAGTGATAACGGCAAGAAGATCGCTCCAGCATTCTCCTTAAATCGAGAACTCAGAGAGTATGGGTCCCCGCCTTCGCGGGGACGACGCCTCTGGAACCCGCAACGGGCTTATTTCAGCAATTTTGAAGCTTTCCCATCCTCCTCATGCCCAAAACGTGGGATTTTCCGCCACCGCCCAACGGATTGGCATCGTTTTGGAATTGGTATAAGCCACGGGACCGTTTCGGACCTTTCCGGGCATCTTTCCATGCCGGGCCGGACGCCCCCAAATCATTGCGGATCATTCAAGTGTCAAATTCGAGCAAGACTCCCCTCCTCGACGCCGCGCCGACGCCGGACCTGCTGCGCAAGCTCAAGCCCGAGCAACTGCGCCAGTTCGCCGACGAGCTGCGGCTGGAGACCATCAACACGGTGTCGGTGACGGGCGGCCATTTCGGCGCCGGTCTCGGCGTGGTCGAACTGACAACCGCGCTTCACTATGTGTTCAACACTCCGGACGACCGCATCATCTGGGACGTCGGCCATCAGGCTTACCCGCACAAGATTCTGACCGGCCGCCGCGACCGCATCCGCACGCTGCGCACGGGCAATGGCCTGTCGGGATTCACCAAGCGCGCCGAGAGCGAATACGATCCGTTCGGCGCGGCGCACTCCTCGACCTCGATTTCCGCCGGCCTCGGCATGGCGGTGGCGCGCGACCTCACCGGCGGCAAGAACAATGTGATCGCGGTGATCGGCGACGGCTCGATGTCCGCCGGCATGGCCTATGAGGCGATGAACAATGCCGGTGCCATGCACTCGCGCCTGATCGTCATTCTGAACGACAACGATATGTCGATCGCGCCCCCGGTCGGCGCGATGTCGGCCTATCTCGCGCGTCTGCTCTCCGGCAAGACCTATGCGTCGGCGCGTGAGGCGCTGAAAAATCTGGCGCACAAGCTTCCGAAGTTCTTCGAGGACCGCGCGCTGCGCGCCGAGGAATATGCCCGCGGCATGGTCACGGGCGGCACGCTGTTCGAGGAACTCGGCTTCTTCTATGTCGGGCCGATCGACGGCCACAATCTCGACCATCTGCTGCCGGTGCTGACCAATGTACGCGATGCGCCGACCGGGCCCATTCTGGTTCACGTGGTCACGCAGAAGGGCAAGGGCTATGCGCCCGCCGAAGCGTCCGACGATAGATATCACGCCGTGGCCAAGTTCGATGTCGCAACCGGCGCACAGGCCAAGGCAAAATCCAACGCGCCGTCCTACACCGCCGTGTTCGGACAAAGCCTGGTCAAGGAAGCGCGGAAGGACGACAAGATCGTCGCCATCACTGCGGCGATGCCGGGCGGCACCGGCGTCGATATCTTCGGCAAGGCGTTCCCCGAGCGCACCTTCGATGTCGGCATTGCCGAGCAGCACGCCGTGACCTTCGCGGCTGGCCTCGCCACCGAAGGTTTCAAGCCGTTCTGCGCGATCTACTCGACCTTCCTGCAACGCGGCTACGATCAGGTCGTCCACGATGTGGCGATCCAGCATCTCCCGGTGCGCTTTGCCATCGACCGCGCCGGTCTTGTCGGCGCCGACGGCCCGACCCACGCCGGCTCGTTCGACAATGTCTATCTCGGCTGTCTCCCCGGCTTCGTCATCATGGCGGCGGCGGATGAAGCCGATCTGGTTCACATGGTCGCGACGCAGGTCGCGATCGACGACGCGCCGAGCGCATTGCGCTATCCGCGCGGTGAGGGCCGCGGCGTCGAAATGCCGGAAGCCGGCGTCCCGCTGCCAATCGGCAAGGGCCGCATCATGCGGCAGGGGGACAAAAAAGGCTCGAAGGTCGCGCTGCTGTCGTTCGGCGCGCGGCTCGGCGAATGTCTCAAGGCCGCCGACGAACTCGAGACGCTGGGTCTGTCCGCCACCGTCGCCGACGCGCGCTTCATGAAGCCACTCGATCTCGACATGATCCTGAAGCTCGCGCGCGAGCACGAGGTGCTGATCACCATCGAAGAAGGCTCCATCGGCGGCTTCGGCACCCATGTGCTGCAAGCGCTGGCCGATCACGGCGCGCTCGACCGCGGCCTGCGGGTGCGCACGCTGGTGCTGCCCGACACCTTCCTCGATCACGATTCACCGGCCAAGATGTACGAACAGGCCGGCCTCGACGCCAAGGGCATCGTCGCGAAAGTGTTCGAGGCGCTCGGCAAGGATCGAAAGTCCGAGACGGCGAAGCTGGCCTGACGGCAACACGGCTGTCACTGCAGATACGTGCTGTCACACCGCATGCGATGCGCTCCCTCTCCCCGGCGGGGAGAGGGCTGGGGGTGAGGGAAAAGAGCTCAACACATGACCTCACGCAAACGCGCAGATGTTCTTCTCGTTGAGCGCGGCCTGTTCGAAAGCCGCGCCCGCGCGCAGGCGGCCATTGAAGCTGGCGGCGTCACCGCAAACGGCAAACCGGTCCTGAAACCGTCGGAGGTGATTCCGGCGGATGCCGACATCTCCGCCGAGCCTGCGCATCCCTGGGTGTCGCGCGGCGGCGTCAAGCTCAGCGGCGCGCTGGAGCAATATCCCATCGACATCGAGGATCATGTCTGCGTCGATGTCGGCGCATCGACCGGCGGCTTCACCGAGGTGCTGCTCGCCAACGGCGCCAGCCTCGTCTACGCCATCGATGTCGGACGCGGGCAGTTGCATCCGAGCCTGCGCGGCAACGCGAAGATCGTTTCGATGGAGGAAACCGACATCCGCTCGCTCGCGGGCCGGCGGCTTGAGATCCGCCCCGATATCGTGGTGATCGATGTCAGCTTCATTTCATTGAAACTGGTGCTGCCCGCGGTGTTGCCGTTGGCCGCCGCGCCGACGCATCTGCTGGCGCTGATCAAGCCACAATTCGAGGCCGAGCGGAAACATTCCAAGAAAGGCATCATTCGCGACGAGGCGGTGCATAAGGCCGTTTGCGACGACATCGCCGCCTTCGCGGAATCCCTGGGCTGCACCGATATCAAGGTGTTCCCCTCGTCCATTGCCGGCGGCGACGGCAACGCCGAATTCTTCATCGGCGCAAGGCGGGGATAAAGCATGATCGCTTCGAGCCGAAACACGAGGAACGCCGTCATCCTGAGGTGCCGAAGCGAAGCGCAGGCCTCGAAGGGCGACGGCGCATCACACTCCGTCGTCCTTCGAGGCTCGCAAGGGCTCGCGCCTCAGGATGACGGACCACCCTGCTCTGGTTGTCCATGACCGAGCGCCTCACCATCGATCATGTCGGCCATTTCGGCGACGGCGTTGCCGTGTCCAGCGGCGAAGCCATCTATGTGCCCTATGCGCTGGGCGGCGAGACCGTGGACGTGCTGCCCTCGCCGGGCCATCCCGATCGCCGCGCGCTGGCCCATGTCGTCACCCCGAGCCCGCAGCGCATCACGCCGTTCTGTCCGCATTTCGGCATCTGCGGCGGCTGCGCCATCCAGCACTGGCAATCGGATGCTTACCGCAACTGGAAGCGGCAACTTGTGGTCGACACGCTTGCACATGCCGGTATCGGCTGCGAGGTCTTTGAGCTGATCGATGCCCACGGCACCGGCCGCCGCCGCATGACGCTGCATGCACGGCAGAGCCAGCAGGGCATTCTGCGCGTCGGCTTCGCAGCAGCCGGCCGCCACGAGATCGTCGCCATCGATCACTGCCCGATCCTCGATCCGGCGATGCATGGCGCCATCGAAGCGGCGAACGAGATCGCCGAACTGCTGAAGCCGGTGAGCAAGCCGCTCGATATCCAGATCACGGCTGCGGATAACGGCCTCGACGCCGATGTGCGCGGCTCGGGTCCGCTCGGCACAGCGCTGTTGTCGGCGCTCTCCAAGCTCGCCGAAAAGCACAATCTCGCGCGGCTGACGCGCCACGGCGAACTCGTCATCATGCGCGAGCCGCCGGTGGTGCGCGTCGGCAGGGCGCAGGTGACGCTGCCGCCGGGCTCATTCATGCAGCCGACGGCGCTGGGCGAAGAAACCCTTGCCGCCCTGGCGTTCGAGCGCTGCAAGGGCGCGAAACACATCGCCGATCTGTTTTGCGGCTTCGGGCCGTTCGCGTTCCGCCTCGCCGAGAAATTCAAGGTGGCGGCGTTCGACAGCGATGCCGGCGCTGTGACGGCACTGCAAAACGCGGTGAAGCTCACACAAGGCCTGAAGCCGATCAAGGCCGAAGCCCGCGACCTGTTCCGGCGTCCGCTGATGCCGCAGGAACTGCGCGACTACGACTGCGTGGTGTTCGATCCGCCGCGCCAGGGCGCGCACGCGCAATCGCAGCAACTCGCCGCCAGCAAGATCGCGCGAGTGGTTGCCGTGTCGTGCAATCCGGCGACCTTCGCGCGCGATGCCCGTACCCTGATCGATGGCGGATTTAAAATCGACAGCGTCACGCCGGTCGATCAGTTCCGCCACACGCCGCATGTGGAGCTGGTGGCAAGATTCACGCGGTAAGCGGTTCTCGCAGGCGGCTTCCGGGATGTCGTCCCCGCGAAGGCGGGGACCCATAACCACTGAATAATGCGATGATAGCAGGAAGGTCGCTCCAGCATCTCTCAAATCGAGAGTTCAGAGAGTATGGGTCCCCGCCTTCGCGGGGACGACATCGAATGTTTCGCACAGGTCCCGCTTAACGCTAACCAAGACGCACTACCGCCCCCAGCGCTCCTGCCAGATCTTCTCGCCGATCAGACACGACACCCGCGGCTCGCGCGCGGCAGCCGGTACGACACGCAGCTCTGGCACACGGTGCGCGACCTCCATCACCAGCTTGGTACGGATCGCTTCCTTGAACTTCTCCTTGATCTTGATCGGCACCACGAATGATCCCGCGCCGCCGATCACGCAGTCCTCGTAGTACCAGTCGAGATTCTCGATATCCATGGTCGCGTAGTTGGTTTCCTTCGACATGATCGGAAGGCCGTTGATGGTGATGCCCCTGGCCAGCGCCTCATCGCGCGCAATCGTCACTGGCTCGCCGTTGTTGTTCGGCCCGTCGCCGGAGATGTCGATGACGCGGCGCAGGCCCTGATATTCGTTGGCCTCGAACAGCGGCATGGCGAAATTGATCGCACCGGAGATCGAGGTGCGCGAGGCGCGGCGCAGCGGCGCTTTCAGGATTTCCTCGGCCAGCGCGCCAGCCGATTCCGGGCCGTCGATCACACGCCATGGCACGATGATCTTCTGGTCGCTCGACGCGGCCCATTCGAAATACGTCACCGCGACCTTGCCGGCCGGGCCGGTCTTGAGCGCCTGCAAGAATTCCTTTGAGGTGACGGCGAGCGCATAGCCTTCGCGCTGGAGCGCCAGTTCATCCATGTCCATGGAGTAGGAGACGTCGACCGCGAGAATCAGTTCGACATCGACCTTGGCCTCGGTCGCGGCTGGCGCAGGCGTCGTGGCCGGCGCAGCCAGCCCGGGAACATCGCCGCCGGCAATCGCGCCCGCGACAAGCACCGCTCCGATCGAGACACACCAGCGCATGGCGGACCTCCGTCGTTCACGCCGGGATGGTGACACGGCCCGCGCGGCACGGAAAGCAGGAACCTGAGCCATCCCCACTCCTTATGAGGCCCGGAGATTCGGGCCCTTTTTCGGGCCGGTTGCCTGCGCGGCGGGCATTTACCAACATTTCACTGAATTTATTTACGTTCGCGAAGCGGACGCTCCGTTGCTGAACGGGTCTCCGACTGGAAATTGCCAACACCACCCACGCCCACCCAGGCGTCGAAATCATTTCGGCGGCCAAGCTCCCGCGTTTGGTTTCGCCCGTGTGTCTTGAACGGGGTCAGAAAGACCTCAGAGGATCGTTTCAATGCTCTCCCGGCTCTCCATTCGCAGCAAACTCATCGCCCTCGTCTCCCTCCTGCTCATCGCCCTCACCGCCATGGGCGCCTTTGCCATCGTCGAAATGCGCGCCATCAACGCCTCCGCGCAGGACATCAAGACAAGCTGGCTGCCGAGTATTCGCCTGGTCGGCGAACTGCGCACCCAGTCGGCGCGCTACCGGGCGGTACTGCGCGACTATCTGACGGAGCCGGACGAGGCGTTCATGGCCGATATCCAGCGCAATCTCGATGCCCGCGCCAAGGACTACGAAACCGCGAACAAAGCCTATGAGCCGCTGATTTCCTCCCCGGAAGAAGCCGCGCTCTATAAGGAGCTGTCGGTGACCTGGAAGACCTTCCGCGAAGCTGCGGACGAAGTCGTCGCTCATGCCCGCAAGCGCGAGGTCGCACAGGCGCGCGCCGTCAATGCCCAGCGCGCAACGATCGCCGGACGCAAAATGGACGGCGTACTGGCCAAGATCGTCGAGATCAACGACAAGGGCGCCGCCGCCGCCGGACAGCACGCCGAAAACAGCTATGAAATGGCATTTCGCATCGTCGTGGCGGCTCTCGCCGTCATGGTGCTGATCGGCCTCTGCGCCGCGATCCTGATCGTGCGCGATGTTGCCCGCGGCATCGGCTCGGTCCTGACCCCGATGCGGGCGCTGGCGAACGGCGACCTTGCCGCCGACGTCCCTCATCAGGGCGAAAGCACCGAGGTCGGCCAGATTGCCGATACGGTACAGGTCTTCAAGAATGCCATGATTGCCAAGAAGTCCGCCGACGAAGCCGCCGCGGCCGAAGCAGGCGTCAAGATGCGCCGCGCCGAAACGCTGGACGAGGCCACCAGCAGCTTCGAGGGCATGATCGGCGAACTGATCGGTTCGCTGTCATCGGCCTCCACCGAAATGGAAGCCACCGCCAGCACCCTGACCAACGCCGCTGATGTCACCCGGCAACTGTCGAACTCCGCCGCGAACACCTCGCGCGAGGTCTCGGAAAGCATCCAGTCGACCGCCAGCGCCACCGAGGAAATCACCTCCTCGGTCAATGAAATCGGGCGTCAGGTTCTGGAATCGAGCCGGGTCGCGCAACTCGCCGTTCAGCAGGCCGAGAAGACCGATTCCTGCATCAGCGAGCTGTCGCAGGCCGCCGCCCGCATCGGCGACGTGGTGAAGCTGATTACCGCGATCGCCGAGCAGACCAACCTGCTCGCGCTCAATGCCACCATCGAGGCCGCCCGTGCCGGCGAAGCTGGCCGCGGCTTCGCCGTGGTCGCCTCCGAGGTCAAGGCGCTCGCCTCCCAGACCGCCAAGGCGACCGACGAGATCACGACCCAGATTTCCGGCATGCAGTCGGCGACGAGCGACTCCGTCACGACCATCAAGGAGATCAGCAGCACCATCAACCTGATCTCGGAGATATCATCGACGATCGCCGCCGCGGTGGAAGAACAGGGCGCCGCGACCCAGGAGATCGCCCGCAATGTCCAGCAGGCCGCCGAGCTGAGCGCGCGCGTTGCGGCCAATATCTCGGACGTCGACCGCGGCAACAGCGAGACCGGCGCCGCATCGGCCCAGGTTTTCACGGCCGCCCAGTCGCTTTCGAAGGAAAGCACGCATCTTCAGACCGAAGTGCATAACTTCCTGGCGACGATCCGCGCCGCCTGACGCGATTCGCCCAGCGAACATTTTGAAAGCCGGCGGCGCGAAAGCACCGCCGGTTTTTTTCATGTCTGTAACAGGGATGATGCACGCATGCATCCGGTGCAGCAGGCATCGGCATAAACGCCGTGCGTGAAGCGCGCATTTCGGAAAGCGGCGCGAAATACCTTTACGAACATTTCACTTCACGTCGTGAAATTAGAAACCACGAATCCGAAGCGCCGGAAGGCGGGTCGGCATTCCCTCATCGCCCTCGTCGCCAACCAGCCATCAGCCCCCGGTCAGAAAGACTCAAGGTCCATCATGCTCTCCAGGATTTCCATCCGCGCCAAGCTCACCCTCGTGATCGCATTCCTGCTCGTCGCCATGACCGCCATGGGCCTGCTTTCCATCAGGCAGATGCAGACGATCAACGCCAGCGCCTCCGAAATCCAGACGAACTGGCTACCCAGCATCCGCGCGCTCGGCGATCTGCGCGCCGGCGTCATCACCTATCGCAACGTGATCCGCGAGCACATGTTGTCGGAGCTGCTTGAGGAAAAGCTGGCGCAGGAAAAAACGCTGGAAACGGTCGTCGAAGCCAACATGAAGGCAAGGCATCTTTATGAAAAGATGATTACGTCGCCGGAAGAGCGCGCTCTTTACAACGAGTGGGTTGAGGTGTGGGAAAGCTACAAGAAGGGCTCCCAGGAGGTCATGGCGCTGTCACGCAAGGCTGCGGGCTCCTACCCGCGCGAAGCGCATGATCTGAACACGATGACCGTCAACCTGATCGGGATCAAGTCCGACAACATCCTGAAGAAGGACATCGAATTCAACAACAAGGGCGCGGACGCCGCCGGCCAGAACGCCACCGACGGCTATAATGCCGCATTCCGGATGGTCGTCATTTCGCTGGGTCTGGCCATCGCTCTCGGCCTTGCCGCCGGATTCTACCTGATCCGTGACGTGACGACGGGCATCGCCTCGATCGTAACCCCGATGAAGGCGCTCGGCGAAGGCGATCTCACCGCCACCGTGCCGCATCAGGGCGAGAAGACCGAAATCGGAACCATGGCGGACACCTTGCAGGTGTTCAAGGACGCCCTGATCGCCAAGAAGGCGGCGGACGAAGCCGCTTCGCGCGAAGCCGATGCGAAGATCCAGCGCGGCCAGCGCGTGGACAGCATCACCCGCGAATTCGAAGCGCTGATCGGCCAACTGGTCGGTTCGCTGTCGTCCTCGTCGACCGAACTGGAGGCCGCCGCCAACACGCTGACCTCCACCGCCGAAGTCACCGGCAAGACTTCCGAGAGCGCCGCCGGTGCTTCGCAGGAAGTCTCCAGCAACGTGCAGTCGGTCGCGGTCGCGACTGAAGAGATCACCTCGTCGGTCGGCGAGATCGGCCGTCAGGTCCAGGAATCGAGCCGCGTCGCCAATGAGGCCGTGCGTCAGGCGCAAAAGACCGACGCCAGCATCACCGAACTGTCGCAGGCCGCCGCGCGCATCGGCGACGTGGTGAAGCTGATCACAGCGGTGGCCGAGCAGACCAACCTGCTCGCGCTCAATGCCACCATCGAGGCCGCCCGTGCGGGCGACGCTGGCCGCGGCTTCGCCGTGGTCGCCTCCGAAGTGAAGGCCCTCGCCGCGCAGACCGCCAAGGCCACCGACGAGATCAGCGCCCAGGTCGCGGGCATGCAGACCGCGACGCAGGAATCGGTCGCTACCATCAAGGAGATCGGCAAGACCATCACCCTGATTTCGGAAATCTCCTCGACCATCACGGCGGCGGTGGAAGAACAGGGCGCGGCGACGCAGGAAATCGCCCGCAATGTGCAGCAGGCCGCGGCACTCAGCGGTGAAGTCGCCGCCAGCATCACCAATGTCAGCCGCGGCGCAGGCGAAACCGGAGCCGCCTCCGGCCAGGTGCTGTCGGCGGCGCAGATGCTGTCCAGCGACAGCAGCCGCCTCAAGATCGAAGTCGAGAAATTCCTGACCACGGTGCGCGCGGCTTAAAGCCCGCGCATCGTTTTACCGGAACGGCGGCTGGCTCAGCCGCCGTTTTCATTTGCGGCGGCCGGACAGCAACTTTTCGAGCGCCATGATGTTCGGCGAACCTGCTCCCTTGCGCCAGATCATCACCGTTTCGACGCGGTTCTCTCCGGGCGGCAGCTTATGCACCTTCAGGCGCATGTTTTCCGGGAACGTCGCAAGCACGCTGCGCGGCAGCAGCGCAATGCCCATGCCGGCCGCGACGCAGCCCAGCATGGCGTGATAGGAGCCGAGTTCGATGATCCGTTCCGGCATTTGTCCGCGGCGCTCGTACCACGTCTCCAGCCGCTTGCGGTGCGGACAGCCGTGCTCGAAGGCAATCATGGTGCGCGGAAGCTCGCCGTTGCGGTCGAGCCGTGGCTGCGTGGCCGACGATACGATCACCGGCTCTTCGTCGAACACCGACACTTTCTCAAACGGTGCATCGGCGATCGGCTCTGCGACCAGAGCCGCGTCGAGTTCGCCGGCGAGGATCGCCGCAGCGAGTATCGGCGGGTTGCCGGTGCGCAATTCCAGCGTCACATCCGGATACAGCCGATGATATTCGTTGAGCGTTTCCGGCAGCCGCACCGACGCCGTGCTTTCCATCGCACCGAGGCGCAGCACACCGCGCGGCCGAGGGTCCTGCACCGCCATGCGCGCCTCGTCCGCCAGCGCCAAAAGACGATCCGCATAGCCGAGCAGCACCTGCCCCGCCGGAGCCAGATGCAGCCGCTTGCCCTCGCGAATGAAAAGCTCGACGCCGAGTTCGTCTTCAAGCTGGCGAATCCGCGTGGTGACATTGGACTGCACACGATGCAGCCGCTCCGCGGCGCGCGTTACGCCGCCTTCGCGGACGACGGCCGAAAATATTCGAAGCGCGGCCAGATCCATCCATCTCTCCTAAAGATCATAAATATCATTATTATTCATTTTATATGATGACCGACCCGGCGTAAAGCTTCCCCATCGCAACGCCCCACCGGGGCTGTCGCAGGAGGCTTCGATGCAGACCGATCGCTTCGATATTGGTTCATTCGACAGAGCGTCGCTGTCGCCCGTGGACTATGCCGCGCTCAAGACCAGGATTGTCCGGCAGGCGCAGGCCGAGCGCGCAAAGGCCGTCAGGACCGCGCTGGTGTGGCTGGTGGCGGGCGTCACGCGGCTTTGCCGCATCGCCGTGAGGCGTCCGGCTCCAGGAGCAGCGGACAAGTCCGCATACGAACTCGATCGGCGTGTGAGGGCGTCATGAGCAATCTCACCACGCATATCGGCCGACCGGACGACAAATGGCACATCGCCCGCATCGCAGGTGTATTGCGCGGCCTCTGGTCAACGTATCAGCGCGAACATCGCGAAGCGGCGGCCGCCGCGGAGCTGATGACATTCAGCGACCGCGCGCTGGCGGATATCGGCATCGGCCGATGCGAGATCGCGGGAAAGGTTCGTTTTCCCGTGAACCATCAGGCTCAAGCAGACGTCTAACGTTCACGCCATTTTCCTCCCACGGAGCAAAGCATGTCCCCCGATCAGAAGAATCTCGTCCAGACAACCTGGGCCAAGGTCGTCCCCATCGCGGATGCCGCCGCAGGCCTGTTTTACGAACGCCTGTTCGACATCGATGCTTCGACCCGTCCGATGTTCAAAAACACCGACATGGTGGAGCAACGGCGCAAGCTGATGCAGGCGCTGGCAGCCGTCGTCAACGGCCTCGACAATCTCGCGCCGCTCATTCCGGCTCTTGAGAAACTTGGCCGCAATCATATGCATTACGGCGTCACCGATAAGCACTATGACTCGGTCGGCGCGGCCCTGCTGTGGACGCTCGAGCGTGGACTGAAGGATGACTGGACGCGGGAAGCGCGAGATGCGTGGACCGCTGCTTATGGTGCGGTGGCGGGCGTGATGCGCAACGCCGCGCAATCGGTCGCGGTCGCGGCCGAGTAGCTAACCCGCGCTGGCCGGAGAGTCCGGCCGGCGCGCTGTGTCCGCCGCAGCGGCCTCATCCGGCAGGCCGTAGACACGCTCAGGCGCGGCAAAGCCCGCCACCGAGAACAGGCCGAGATCGGTCCAGCCGGTATCGACACGGCTGGCGAATTCGGTGGACGCCAGCACGGTGCGGTTGAGGCGGCTGGTCATCTTCTCGATGCGCGCGGCGAGATTCACCGCGGGCCCGATGCAGGTGAAATCGAGCCGGTCGCCGCCGCCGATATTGCCGTACAGAACCTTGCCGATATGCAGCGCGAGACCGAACCGGAAGTCGCGCAGCGTCTCGGACTCGTAGGCGTAGGTCATCGCCGCCACGTTGGCGCTGCACTCCCGCGCCGCTTCGAGTACGCGCTTGCAGACCGTTTCCGTGTCCCCCTCCTTGCCGGTGATCGGAAACACCGCGAGCAGGCCGTCACCCATGAACTTCAGGACTTCGCCGCCGTGATTCAGGATCGCGGGCACCTGACAGTCGAAGTAGGTATTGAGAACATCGACCACGGCCTCGGACGACAGCCGGTCCGACAGCGGCGTGAAGCCGCGCAGGTCCGACAGCCAGATCGCGGCATGCATGGTCTCGGTATGGCCGCGGCGGATTTGCCCCGCGAGAATGCGCGCGCCGGCCCGCGCGCCGACATAGTTGTCGAGCAGTCCCGCAGCGGTCCGCCGCAGCAGCCACACTTCAATCATGCGCGTCAGCGCCGGCATCATCGCCCTGATGTCGCCAACCTGCGCCTCGGAAAAACCGTCCGGGTGCTGCGTGATCCAGCTCACCGCATGGATCGTTCCATCCGACATCAGAAGCGGAAGTGCGATGTAGTCGCTCGCGCCCTCGCCGCGCATTTCGGCGAAGAACGGCACATTGCCCGCACCGGCATCCACAAGCCGCCTGCGGACTTCCTGCCCCTGCTCGAACACAATGGCGAGCGGACTGGAGAGAAAGTAATCTTCGTCCTGATCGCCATGGGGCATCGCGCCCATGGTCACGCTCCCATCCTTGCGCCAGACGAAATTGCGGCCGAGCATATTGGGATGAAGCGTGCGGACGAAGACACCGACGCGCCACAGCGGAATCCCGCAAGCGACCATTCGTTCGCAGGTTTCAGCGATGAACAGATCCACGCGCGACGCCGACCGCGCCCCGTCGATCAGCCAGTCGATCACGCTCTGGAGGCTGTTGCCGGACATCACCTCACTTTTGCGACGGCGGCTTGACCGGGTCAAGCTCGGCAGCCGGCCGTGTTCACCACAGGTCGCGATAGTTCGGGAATTTCTTCAGCGTCGCATCGTAGCGCACCGGCTGCAGCCACGGCAGGACCACCCTGAAAGCGGTATTGACCAGCGGCGAGACATGACGGGCATAGAGGTCGATCGGATCGAGACGGTGTCCCATGTGCAGCTTCGGATCGTAGTTGAGGCCACTGCTGCCGATGCTCTTGTAGCCCCGTTCGATGCCCCAGGCGATGACGTCCCGGACCACGCGATGATAAAGATGCAGTTGCAGCGCCACCGCATAATCGAAACCGAGATATTCCGAGACCAGCCGGTCGCCCTGCACCATGCACATGCTGAAGGCGACCAGCCTGTTTCCGCGGTGCCAGAGATGGAAGACAACCTTGTCCCTCATCCGCTCGCCGAGCAGACGGAAATAGTCCCGGGTCAGTTTCTCGAAATGCTGACCGGAGCGCTGATACACTTGCAGATAGAGCGGATAGATGTCGTCGATCAGACCGGCGACATCGCTGGTGACGCTCATCCGCAAACGCTCACCGCCAGCGGCTTTGAGATTCTTGCGAAAGTGCCTGCGCGCGTTGCCGCTCATGGCGCTCACCGCATAGGCATCGAAGTTGTCGTAATCGATGTCGAGCACGGTCATCGGCATGCTCGGCGCGCGGCAGAAGCCGGCTTTCAGGAAACACTCAAGGGCGTCGCGCTCGGCGGCGGGAAATTCCTTCAGAAGAACGAGCCCTGCGCCGAGTGTCTTCGCGTGCGACACGATGCCGTGAGCCAGCACCGCCGCGACGGAGGAGGCAGGCAAACCGTCGGCATGGGCAAGATGCCCCTCGCCCGCAGCGCACCCGACCATCAGGGTCCGCAGTTTGAGAAATCGCGGCCAGATCCGGCGGATCACCGGCGCCCAGAGCCGCCGTTCCGGCCTGATCCCTTCGAGGATATCCTGATCGATCAGGAAGAACGGCTGGATCGCCTGGACAGCGCCGGCCGCGTCGCGGATCGCGAAGTACTTGTATTCGATGCCTTCGCGAAGCGTGTCCTCGACGATCTCGTAATAGCGGTGATCCTTGCGCTGATCGGCAAACATCGCGCGCCACACCGCGCAGGATTCCAGTTCGGCGCGGGAGACAACCTCCACCGTCAACGGCGTGATGCTCGAGCCGGCACGCGTGTCCATGACCGTGTCCATCGGCAACGGCAAGACTGGTCAGACATCAACGCCGCGGGCCGGGCTTGTTTCCTCAGTCCGGTTCAATTATTCGCGGCAGCAAGCCGGACTGTCAGCCGCCTGTCCGCATCCGCCGCCGTTAGCGAACGCGCGGATTGTACTGATACATCCAGTCCTGTCCGCGCGCGAACATCGGCAACAGCAGCTTGATCGCGATGTCGCGCATCAGTGCGCCGGCACGGCTCATGTCGCCCTTGCTGCCGCCGTTGCGGCGGGCCGCCGCGACAATCCGCTCGGCCCGCGGCCGGCGCTCGGCCTCGAACTTCGCGAAGGTGACGCCGAACTCTTCGCCCCTGCGCAGCAGGCGCGACAGCCGGAGCGCATCTTCCAGCGCGATCGACGCGCCCTGTCCCGCATGCGGCGTCGTGGCATGCGCAGCATCGCCGATCAGCACCACCCGCCCGCGCGACCATTGCGGCAGCGTTGCGATATCGAGCGTATCGGTCACGATGATATCCCGCGCGTGATCGATGATCTCTGGAATCGGATCGTGCCACCCGGCATGAAACGCGCGGATGTGCTGCCTGATCTGGTCCTGGCTCATCGCGCGGAAGGCGGCGGCATCCAGGCCATTGGAGGACTGGGTGTCCCACCACATCGCTCCGTCCTCTTCGTCACGGCTGCAATAGCCGTAACCGAACGAGCCGCGTTGTCCGAGCGTCATCATGACATGCGGACCGGCCTTGGCCTTCTCAAGCACCGATCTCGGAATGAAGCCGCCGAAGCCCACCAGTCCCGTATCGAACGGCATCGAGCCGCCGGGATTCACATGCGCGCGCACCGCGGAGTGAACACCATCCGCGCCGATCAGCAGATCGCCTTCGGCCGTGGTGCCGTCGGCGAAATGCGCAGTGATCGGACGGTCAGGCAGGTCCTCGATCCTGACCAGCCGCTTGCCATAGCCGACCTCGATTCCGGCCCAGCGGACCTGCGCCATGATCGCGTCATTCAACACGGCCCGCGAGACGTTCACCGCAGGCTGTCCAAAGCGCTCAAGCATGTCCCGGTTGATGCTGCCGAGAAAGCGTCCGTTCTGATTGCTGAAAAGCATCGATTCCGCGACGGCGCCGATGCGAACCATTTCATCGGCAAGGCCCAGTTCGTCCAGCGCATGCATGCCGTTGGGCGCGATCTGCAAACCGCCGCCGATTCCGGCAGCACGCGGCCGCGCCTCGAAGATCTGCGATTCGAAACCCGCGGACCGCAGCAGCATCGCGGTGGCGGGGCCGGCTACTCCGGCGCCGATGATAATGGCCTTGCGTGAGCGTCTGATCATGCCTTGCTCCGCCGGTTGGCACAGTGCTAAAAAGGTACGGAGACTAATTATCTTAGTCTCTGAGATATTATCTCGCTAAGATAAAGGATCGGCCTTGTCAAGATCGAAGGCGCGCGCCGCGCTGATACAGGAACTGGAACACGCCGCCCGGCGCTCGTCCGCCCAGGGCGTCATTTTCAGCCAGACCGTCGCCAGCCGCGTCGGGATCAGCAGCTCCGATCTGGAATGCATGGATTTCTTGAATCTGGAGAGCCGCGTGACCGCAGGGCGATTGGCCGAGGTGACCGGCCTGACCACGGGCGCCATCACGGGCGTCATCGATCGCCTTGAAAAAGCCGGTCTCGTGCGCCGCGAACGCGACGACAGCGACCGCCGCAAGGTCTTCATCACGGTCGTTCCGGAGAGCGAGGCGAAGATCGGGAAGTTCTACGAATCCTTGCAGCAGTCGATCCACAAGGCGTGGTCGAAATATTCCGACGATGAATTGCGATTTCTGGTTCGCTTCACGATGCTGGGCTACGAAACGATGCTGGCCGCGACCGAAGAAATGAAACAGGCCAAAACGCCGACGCCGAAAAAGAAAACCTCGAAGACCGGCGGCTAGCGGTCCGATTCTGGCATTCGCATCCCGTTTCAGCGGGCCACTAGCTTCCGACCTGTCCGCGATGACGCAGCAGGTGATCGGCGATCACGCAGGCCATCATCGCCTCGCCCACCGGCACCGCGCGGATGCCGACGCAGGGATCGTGACGGCCCTTGGTCATGATGTCGGTGTCCGCGCCGGATTTGTCGATGGTGCGGCGAGGCGTCAGGATCGACGACGTCGGCTTCACAGCGAAGCGCGCCACCACCGGCTGCCCGGTGGAGATGCCGCCGAGAATGCCGCCGGCATGGTTCGACAGAAACACCGGGCCGTTGTTGCCCATGCGCATCTCGTCGGCGTTTTCTTCACCATGTAATTCAGCCGCGCCAAAACCCGCGCCGATCTCGACGCCCTTCACCGCGTTGATGGTCATCAGCGCCAGCGCGAGATCACTGTCGAGCTTGCCGTAGATCGGCGCGCCCAAGCCGGCCGGCACGCCTTCGGCGACAACCTCGATCACCGCGCCGATGGACGAGCCGCGCTTGCGGATGTCGTCGAGATATTCCGCGAAGAATTCCGCCTTGGCCTTGTCGGGACAAAAGAACGGATTGCGTCCGACTTCATTCCAGTCCCACGCCGCGCGATCGATCTTGTGCGGCCCCATCTGCACCAGCGCGCCGCGCACCTTCACATCGGGAATGATCTTCCGCGCCACCGCGCCGGCGGCGACACGCGCCGCGGTCTCGCGCGCGCTGGAGCGCCCGCCGCCGCGATAGTCGCGCAGGCCGTATTTGGCTTCATAGGTGAAGTCGGCATGGCCGGGACGAAACTTGTCCTTGATCTCGGAATAATCCTTCGAGCGCTGGTCGGTGTTCTCGATCATCAGCGCGATCGGCGTGCCGGTGGTGACCTGGCCCTTGTCGGTGTCCATGACCCCGGAGAGGATTTTGACCTGGTCGGCTTCCTGACGCTGGGTCGTGAACCGCGACTGGCCGGGACGGCGGCGATCAAGATCCAGTTGAATCTCTTCAACCGTCAGCGGGATCCGCGGCGGGCAGCCATCGACCACGCAGCCGAGCGCGGGCCCGTGGCTTTCGCCGAAGGTCGTGACGCGAAACATATGGCCGAAGGTGTTGAAGGACATGGGAAATTACCCGACGGGCCGCCGGGCCCCTATTCGCCAAAATTGACGTAAAGTCGTAACGCGCGGGCCTGTTAGGGTCAAATCTGAGGCGCTTAAAGTGCCACGTTAACGAAGCGTTAACTATGTTTTGTGACCTGCCCGCCGGCGAAAACGTAGACCACGCCCTGCTCCACCGTCAGCTCCGCGGCGCCGACCGGGGTCTCGACATCGAGCGCCACCAGCAGCGCGCGCATCGAGCCGCCATGCGACACCGCCACGGTGTCCTGAATCAGCGAGTCGTACCAGTCGCGCATGCGGATGGTCACCGAGGCGTAGCTTTCGCCGCCCGGCGGCGGCACGCCCCACTTGTCGATCTGACGTTCGGCGAAGACCTCGGGATGCGACAGCTCCATCTGCGGCAAGGTCGAGCCTTCCCAGTGGCCGTAGCCGATCTCCCTCAAACGATCGTCGAATTCGTAGTCATGCGGTGGCACGCCGAGAACACCGCGCAGCAACTCCATGGTGTTGCGCGCGCGGCCGAGCGGGGACGACACGAACGGGACTTTGGCCGGATCATGTTCGTCGCGCGCGAGGATATCGGTCAGCAGCTCACCGGAGCGGACCGCCTGCTCCTTGCCGAGATCGTTCAGCGGAATGTCCTGCGTGCCCTGAAAGCGGCCCGCGGCATTCCATTCGGTCTGGCCGTGGCGGACGAAGTAAACGGTGGGAGATGGCATGAGGAGTCCAGTTTACTCGAAAGACTTTCAACTTGTCATGGCCGGGCTTGTCCCGGCCATCCACGTCTGTTGCGCGATCGTTATGAAAGACGTGGGTGCCCGGGACAGGCCCGGGCATGACGAATGGATGTTCAGGAATCCTGGCGCTATTCCTTCCCGCCGAACGAAATGTCCGGCGCGTGCGGGTTCTTCATGCCGGTGACATGATAGCCGGAATCAACGTGATGCACTTCGCCGGTGACGCCGCGCGACAGATCGGACAGCAGATACATCGCGCTGTCGCCGACTTCCTCCTGCGTCACGTTGCGGCGCAGCGGCGCGTTGGCCTCGTTCCACTTCAGGATGTAGCGGAAGTCGCCGATGCCGGACGCGGCCAGCGTCTTGATCGGTCCAGCCGAAATCGCGTTGACGCGGATGTTCTTCTCGCCGAGGTCGGCGGCGAGATAGCGCACGCTGGCCTCGAGCGCGGCCTTGGCGACGCCCATCACGTTATAATGCGGCATCCACTTCTCGGCGCCGTAGTAGGACAGCGTCAGGATCGAGCCGCCGTCGGTCATCAGATGTTCGGCGCGCTGCGCGATCGCGGTCAGCGAGTAACACGAGATCAGCAGCGAGTTGGTGAAATTGTCCTGCGTGGTCTCGATGTAGCGGCCGTCGAGTTGGTCCTTGTCGGCAAACGCAATGGCATGGACCACGAAGTCGATCTTGCCCCACTGCTTCTTCACCTCGGCGAACACCGCGTCGATGGTGGCGGGGTCGGTGACGTCGCAATGGCCGAGGGTGATCGCGCCGAGTTCTTTCGCCAGCGGTTCGACGCGCTTTTTCAGCGCATCGCCCTGCCAGGTGAACGCAAGTTCCGCGCCCTGATCGCGGCACGCTTTCGCGATCCCGTAGGCGATCGAGCGGTTGTTCGCCACGCCGAGGATCACACCGCGCTTGCCGCGCATCAGGCCCATATTTTCAGCCATAAACCTAGTGTCCCGTATCCGACGTTCGCTTCATTTAGCAGCACCTTCCGAGCGAACGCCGGATACGAAAGGACACTAGCAAACTATGATTCTAGTGATCCTCCGGTTCTGACATTCGTAAAAGCGCCTGCGAAGGATACGATACGAATGTCAGAACCGGATCACTAGTCCAGATTGCCGAGGGAAAGGAGGCCCCTCATGACATAGCCCCCCCGGCCGTTCAAGCCGGACAAGCGGCGCAAGGCCCTAACCATAACGGGTGGAAACGGCGGAATACTCCCGCGTTTTCGGTGTTTTTCAGGGTAGAACGGCCTGTGGGCCGCCGGACCGGACGAACTGAATGAGCAACGATTTCCGCCACAGCGTCGAGACCATGATTCCGGCCCTGCGGCGCTACGCACGGGCGCTGGCGCGGGATACCGACATCGCAGACGACCTGGTGCAGGACACCCTGGTGCGGGCGCTGCGCTCCGAGAAGCTGTTTCTCGGCGGCGACCTGCGCGCCTGGCTTTATACGATCCTGACCAACCTGAACCGCAACCGCCGCCGCTCGCTGGCGCGGCAGCCGGCGATGATGGAACTGCACGACACCACCGCCGACGCCTCCGGCACCGAGGCGGAAGGCCGCGACATTTCCCGCGCGCTCGCGACGCTGGCGGAAGACCAGCGCGCGGTGCTGCTGCTGGTGGTGCTGGAAGGCCTGAGCTACCGCGACGTCGCCGACATTCAGGGCGTGCCGATCGGCACGGTGATGTCGCGCCTCGCCCGCGCGCGGGCGCATGTGAAAGCCGCGCTGGAAGGAGAGCGGCCGATGCTGCGGCGGGTGAAATGAAACGGCAGGGGACGATACGAGATGGAATCGATGCGCGACAACCGGGGAGACTCGCTTCTTCTCCCTCTTCCTCGTGGAGAGGGTGGCGCGCTGAGAGCCACGCGATCGGCGCGCGGGGTGGAGGTCAATTCTGTACCATGCGTAACCTCCACCCCACCTTCCGCACAAACTTGACGCCATTGCCGCTGCAAGACTTCGAATTCGAGAGACAACGCTGATGACCGACCACAACATTCCGGTGACCGAGGACGAACTCCACGCCTACGTGGACAACGAACTCCCCGTGGAGCGCCGCGCGGCGGTCGAGGCCTGGCTCGCGGCGCATCCTGATGACGCCCAGCGGGTGACGTCATGGCGGACGATGAGTGACGCGCTGCATGCGAAGTATGACTCCGTCGCGGACGAGCCGGTGCCGCACCGCCTCTCGGTCGATCGGTTGTCGCGGACGCCGCGCCGCTGGATGATGGGCGCCGTCGCCGCGTCGCTGCTGGCGTTCGCCGCCGGCGGCAGCGTCGGCTGGATGGCGCATGGCGCGAATGCCAGGCCGTCGGCATTCGCGAGCTTCACCGGCGATGCGCTGGAGGCGCACAAGCTCTATGTGGTCGAGGTGCGCCATCCGGTCGATGTGGCTGGCAGCGAACGCGCGCATTTGCAGCAATGGCTCACCAAGCGCTGCGGCTGGGAGGTTCGTGCGCCCGAACTCGACGCCACGGGACTCAAACTTGTCGGCGGGCGTTTGCTCCCCGGCCCCACCGGACCCGCATCGTTCCTGATGTATGAAAATGCATCGGGCGAACGCTTCACGGTCTATGCGTCGCGCGCGGCCACCGAAGCGACGCAGATGCGCTACGCCACTCATGACGGCACCGGCGCGCTGTTCTGGGCCGATCGTGGCGTGGGTTATGTCGTCAGCGGCGGCTCCGATCGCACCCGCCTCGAACACGTCGCACGGCTGGTCTATGACCAGAACGAGAAGGCGGGGCTGTAAGCCCTGCCATCTCTCTTACTCCCTCGTGGCCAGCACCTTGTCGATGCGGCGCCCGTCGAGATCGACGATCTCGAACCGCCAGCCGTCCGCGCTGATACTTTGTCCGACTGACGGTATCGCGCCGAAATTCTCCAGCAGATATCCTGCGCATGTCTGGTAAGGCCGCGACGACGGCAACGCGATGTCGAGCAGGCGCGCGAATTCGAGCGCGGGCATCCAGCCGGAAATGAGAAACGATCCGTCGTCGCGCCTGACGAACGCCGGTTCGGCGGGCCCTTCCTCGGTGTGAAAACTCCCCACAATGGATTCGAGAATATCGGCGCTGGTGACGACGCCCTGAAACGTGCCGTACTCATCGTGGACCAGCCCCATGTGAACCGGCGAGTCGCGCAGGATGGCGACCACGTCCCGCGCATCGACCGTTTCGGGAATCACCGGCGCGTCGCGGATCAGCGCCCGGATGTCCGGCTCTTCATCGGACAAGTACGCATCCAGCATGTCCTTGGCCTGCACGATGCCGAGGGTTTCCTCGCCGTCGAATACCGGCAACCGCGAATGCGAGCTGTGCCTGAACGCAAGCCGGATCGCCTCCGGCGGGTCCGACAGATTGATCGTGCTGACTTCATGGCGCGGCGTCATCACCGCGCCGACCGGAAGATCGCCGAGCCGCATCACGCCCGCGATCATTTCTTTTTCACCCGGCTCAAGCACGCCGGCATTCTCCGCTTCCACGACCAGCGTGTGGATTTCCTCCTCGCTGACCTTTTCTTCGGCCTCGCCGCGCTGGCCGAGTACCCACAGCAGCGCCTTGCCGGAGCGATCCAATATCCACACCAGCGGCAGCGACACTTTCGCGAGTATGACCATCGCCGGCGCGACCTTCACCGCGATTGCTTCGGGATCGCGCAGCGCGATCTGCTTCGGCACCAGTTCGCCGACAATGAGAGAGGCATAGGTAATCAGGGTCACAACCGCGCCGACACCAACGGCATCGGCGACGCCTTGCGACAATCCGTTGCTCACGAACCATGCGGACAGGCGCGCGCCGAGCGTCGCGCCGGAAAACGCGCCGGACAGCACGCCGACGAGTGTAATGCCGATCTGGACGGTGGAGAGAAATTTTCCGGGATCAGAGGCCAGAGCCAGCGCACGCCGCGAGCCGCTGACGCCCTTTTCAACCAGAGCGGACAATCGTGCGGGACGGGATGAGACGATGGCAAGCTCCGACATCGCGAGCAGACCATTGATCACGATGAGAACCGTGACGATTCCAAGTTCCAGTAACAAGTGAGTCTTTCTGTGGCAGCGCGCCCTGACGGATGCCGAAGTCTATCGGCGTTTACAGTGCAACGATAGGTGACACAGACTTGCCGAACTGCTGCGTCTGGCCGCACCGTGGAAATACCGCTGTCATGGTTTACCGCGTCTCGCTCATGGGTGGCCCGGATGGAGCGCAGCAATTTCTCCACGCGTCATTCCGGGATGCGCCGAAGCCTGACCGGCAGCGCGATTTCCTCCCTCCGTCGTTCCGGGGCGCGCGAAGCGCGAGCCCGGAATCCATCTTCCTGTCGCGATCGTGGATTCCGGGTTCGCGCGAAGACGCGCGCCCCGGAATGACGGCGGGTAATATTGAGCGCGCGTAATGAAGCGTAGCCCGGATGAAGCAGACAGCGCCACACACGCGATGTCGTCCCCGCGAAAGCGGGGACCCATAACCACCGTCCTCACTGAGAACCGGGGAAAGAGTTGACCCGCTATCGCGACAGCATCGATCGCTCAGGGAGTATGGGTCCCCGCTTTCGCGGGGACGACGTGGGTGAGATTGTGCGTAATGTCTCCACACGCGTGATCGTCATCCTGAGGTGCGCGCGCTTGCGCGCCTCGAAGGAGGACGGGGACGTCCGCGTGCTTCGCCGTGCATCCTTCGAGGCTCGTCGCAAACGCGGCTCGCACCTCAGGATGACGCGATACTTGACATTCTTTTACATAGGAATATATTCTTGTTGTCCTGGTCGCGAGGGGCGCTTCTCGAGGGCGCTTGTGAAGCGGAGCAGGATGCGGCGCCTGCGCGATGTGGTTCGC
>NZ_JBXAFS010000014.1:0-96128 GCF_058793355.1 Afipia sp. MLSD5-FHT05B12 | reverse complement strand
CCTCCAAAGTCCCCAAAGGGACCAGAGACTGACATTTGAACTTTGCTCAGTGCTGACATTTTAGCTTTGCTGCTACACCCACGATTCGCATAAGGTATATTATGGAATATAATATATCCAAGCGATTTCAATACGATCTATTCAATAATAGATAAAATGATCGATATATATCGGGTTATATCTGAAAATACCCATGTAACTCGGTGTGGTTACGCGCAGTGAAATGGCCTTCGGATGCCTCGTCGCTGGACACGCAAGCAAGGTGCTATTTGGAGGCCGTTCGCAGATTAGCCCGATGATTGACCGCAAGGACGGCCATTGTAGAAACAGATGCAAGTGTCTGACCGTACCGTTGGTGTCGGACAAATCAGGGAGGCAGGATATGAACAGCGATCAGGGCCAGTACAGCGCCGGTCTGGACAAGAATGCCGCCAACTACGTACCGCTGTCCCCGCTGAGCTTCCTTGCCCGTAGCGCGAACGTCTATCCGAACCACGCGAGCGCGGTCTACGAAGGCCGCAGGTTCACCTGGGCTCAGACCTATCAGCGCTGCAAGCGCTTTGCGTCGTTTCTTGCGGCGCGCGGCATCCAGCGTGGCGACACCGTCGCGGCGATGCTGCCGAACGTTCCGGCGATGAACGAACTACACTTCGCCGTGCCGATGGCCGGCGGTGTCCTCAACGCGCTCAACATCAGGCTTGACGCGGCATCCATCGCGTTCCAGCTCGATCACGGCGGCGCCAGGATCATTCTGGTCGATCCTGAGTTCTCCGGCGTGATCTCGGATGCACTGGGCTTAATGAAGGGCCCAAAGCCGCTGGTGATCGATGTCGACGATGCAGCGTTCGCTGGCGGCAAGCGCATTGGTGAACTTGAGTATGAAGCGGCGGTCGCGTCCGGAAATCCGGACTTCGAGTGGCATCAGCCGCGGGACGAATGGGACGCCATTGCGCTCGGCTATACATCCGGCACCACGGGTAATCCGAAGGGTGTCGTCACGCATTATCGCGGCGCCTACCTGAACGCCGTCAGCAATATTCTCGCGGGCAATCTCGGCACCCATCCGATCTATCTCTGGACGCTGCCGATGTTTCACTGCAACGGCTGGTGCTTTCCGTGGACCATCGCAGCGTCGGCCGGCGTCAACGTCTGTCTGCGCAAGGTCGATCCAGCCAAGATTTTCGAGCTGATCAAGGCCCACGGCGTGACTCACATGTGCGGCGCGCCGATCGTCTACAACACGCTGATTAACGCACCCGATGCTCCCAAGGGCAAGTCTGCGAAGCCTGTTATCGGGCTGATCGCGGGCGCTGCGCCGCCTGTGGCGGTGCTTGAGGGCGCCGAGAGCATCGGCATCAAGCTGACTCACGTTTACGGCCTCACGGAGGTCTATGGCCCCGCCTCCGTTTGTGCCGAACAACCCGGCTGGGACGACCTGCCGGCCGACCAGCGCGCCCAGCTCAAGCGCCGTCAGGGCGTGCCTTATCCGCTTCAGGAAGCCGTTACGGTACTCGATCCCGAAACGATGCGCGAAGTGCCGCGCGACGGCGAAACCATTGGCGAGGTCATGTTCCGCGGCAACATCGTCATGAAGGGTTACCTGAAGAACGAAAAGGCCACCAGGGAAGCCTTCGAGGGCGGCTGGTTTCATACCGGCGATCTCGGCGTTCTCGACAAGGACGGTTACGTCATCATCAAGGATCGCTCCAAGGACATCATTATCTCGGGCGGCGAAAACATCTCGTCGGTCGAGGTCGAGGATGTCCTGTACAAGCATCCGGCGGTTCTGTTTGCGGCCGTGGTTGCCAAACCGGACCCCAAATGGGGCGAGGTGCCCTGCGCCTTCGTCGAACTCAAGGAAGGCGCCAGTGCGACTGAGGCGGAAATCCTGAGCTACTGCAAGGGTATATTGCCAGGATTTAAATCGCCGAAGTCAGTCGTGTTCGGGGCGATCCCGAAGACGTCCACCGGCAAGATCCAGAAATTCGCGCTGCGCGATCAGGCCAATTCGGCGAAGGCGATTTCGGCGTAATTTATGCCTCGATCGCCAGCCGCATGCCGTCGTAGCCAACCTCGATCCCAGGCGGCAATTTCGCCTGCAACACGTCGTAGTCCAGATCCGAGTGCAGGTTTGTCAAAACGGCACGCTTCGGCTTGAACTTCGCGATCCACGACAGCGCATCGTCGAGACTGAAATGGCTCGGATGCGGCGCATAGCGCAACGCATCGATGATCCACAGATCGAGGTTTTCCAGCGCGGAAAAGCTCTCCGGCGGAATGTCGTGAAGATCGGGCGTATAAGCGGCATTGCCGATGCGATAGCCGAGCGCCGGAATGTTGCCATGCTGAACCAGGAAAGCGGTCAGGGCGAGGGAGCCGCCCTTCCCCTCAACGCTCTCGGTTTCACCCGCCTCGATTGATCGCTTCTCCAGGATAGCTGGATAGTCGCTGCCGGGCGCCTGCTCGAAGCAATAGGCGAAACGCGTCAGGATATCCTTGCCCGTGGACTTGTTCAGATAGACGGGAATCCGCTTGCGCTGATGCAGAACCACGGAGCGCAAGTCGTCGATGCCGTGGGTCTGGTCGGCGTGTTCGTGAGTGAGGAAAGTCGCTTCAAGGTGATCGACATTGGCGTCGATCAACTGCTCGCGCAGGTCCGGTGAGGTATCGATCAGGACGCGTGTCAGACCGTTCGCGCCCCCCTTTTCAGCCAGCAGCGAACAGCGGCGGCGGCGGTTCTTGGGATTGTTCGGATCGCATGCGCCCCAGCCAAGCGCCGGACGCGGCACGCCGGCGGATGATCCGGAGCCGAGGATTGTCAGTATCACCGTCATGCAGATTCAGCGTCCGGGCGCGGCACTTTGTCGAACAGCCGGAAGAAATTTTCCGTGGTCTGCTGCGCGATCTCGTCGATTGAAACGCCGCGTGTTTCCGCCAGCACTCTCGCAGTCTCGACCACGAATGACGGCTCGTTTCGTTTGCCGCGGAATTTGCCCGGCGCGAGATACGGCGCGTCGGTCTCCACCAGGATCCGGTCCGCCGGCAGCTCGGCGGCGATGTCGCGGATCGCCTGCGAATTCTTGAACGTCAGGATTCCGGTGAAGGAAATCGACAGCCCCAGCCCGATGGCTTTCATGGCGAGCTCGCGTCCACCGGTGTAACAGTGCAGGACAGCCTTGAACGGCCCTTTCGCGATCTCGTCTTCGAGGATGCGGCCGCAGGCCTCATCCGCTTCGCGGGTGTGGATGACGAGCGGCAATCCGGTCGCCCGCGCTGCCGCGATGTGGGCACGAAAGCCCCGCTCCTGCGCTTCCGGCGATCCGTCCTTGTAGAAGTTATCCAACCCCGCCTCGCCCAGCGCCACGACCTTCGGATGCTTCGTGAGCGCGATCAGTTCATCCGGGGTGATACCATCTTCCTCGTCGGCGTTATGCGGATGCGTGCCCACTGAACAATAGACGTTGGGAAAACGCGATGTAATCGCCAGCAAGCCGTCGAGGCGGCGAACACGCGTCGAAATAGTAACAATGCGCCCGATGCCCGCAGCTTCGGCGCGCGCGACGATGGCGTCGAGATCAGCGGCGAAGTCAGGAAAATCGAGATGGCAGTGGCTGTCGACAAGCATCAGGCTTTGGCCGCTCCGGCTTCCGGGGGATCAATGTAACGCGGAAATACCGGCGTGGGCACGGGCAATTGGATTCCGCTCTTGATCCGTGTGGCGAGGGCTGCGAAGTCGCGCGCGTCCGGTGCGACGCCAAGGATATCGAGCAGCTTGGCGCACGCGTCGGGCATCGCCGGCTGCGCGAGGATCGCAATCTGCCGGACGACTTCGGCGGTGACATAGAGCACGGTTTTCTGACGTGCCGGGTCGGTCTTGGCGAGCGCCCATGGTGCTTCGCCGGCAAAATAGCGGTTGGCCTCGGCCACCACAGCCCAGATCGCATTCAGCGCGTGATGAATTTGCTGCGTGGCCATGGCCGTGCGCGCTTGATCGAGCATGCCGTCAGCCATCGCCAGAATGGCTTTGTCGGTGTCGCTGAAGGTACCAGGCTCCGGCAGAACGCTGCCATGCTGCTTACCGATCATCGAAAGCGAGCGCTGCGCGAGATTGCCAAGATCGTTTGCGAGGTCCGCATTGGTGCGCGCGACAATGGCCTCGTGGTTGTAGTTGCCGTCCTGGCCGAACGGCACCTCCCGCAGGAAGAAATAGCGAAGCTGATCGACGCCGTACTGATCCGCCAGATTGAACGGATCGACGACATTGCCGACTGACTTCGACATTTTCTCGCCGCGATTGAACAGGAAGCCGTGCGCGAAGACGCGCTTCTGCACCGGGATGCCTGCCGACATCAGGAACGCCGGCCAGTACACGGCGTGAAAGCGGATGATGTCCTTGCCGATGATATGAACATCCGCCGGCCAGTAGCGCCAGTTCTGGTCGCCCTCGTCCGGAAAACCGACGCCGGTGATGTAGTTGGTCAGCGCATCGACCCACACATACATCACGTGTTCTTCGTCACCCGGCACCTTCACGCCCCAGTCGAACGTGGTGCGCGAGATCGACAGATCCTTCAGCCCGCTTTTGACGAAACTGATGACTTCGTTCTTGCGCGAATCCGGTCCGATGAAATCCGGCTGGCTTTCGTAAAGCGCCAGCAACTTGTCCTGATAGGCCGAGAGCTTGAAGAAATAGCTTTTCTCTTCGACCCACTCGACGGGTGTGCCTTGCGGCCCTCGCCGCACCTTGTCCTCTCCGACGACAGTCTCGTCCTCGGCGTAGTAAGCTTCATCGCGAACCGAATACCAGCCCGCATAGCTGTCGAGATAGATGTCGCCGTTCGCGGTCATCCGTCGCCAGATTTCCTGCGTAGACTCATGATGCACTTTCTCCGACGTGCGGATGAAGCGGTCGTAGGAAAT
Organism: Afipia sp. MLSD5-FHT05B12; assembly: GCF_058793355.1. Classification (NCBI taxonomy): domain Bacteria; kingdom Pseudomonadati; phylum Pseudomonadota; class Alphaproteobacteria; order Hyphomicrobiales; family Nitrobacteraceae; genus Afipia; species Afipia sp. MLSD5-FHT05B12. The sequence continues at coordinate 91,208 of NZ_JBXAFS010000014.1, read as the reverse complement.
GTTCAGACGCTGATCCATTTCCTTGAAACGTGCCGCGTTGCGCGTCGCAAGATCCATCGGCGTCATGTTTTCTTTCTGTGCCGTCTGGATCATCTTCTGGCCGTGCTCGTCGGTGCCGGTCAGGAAGAACACATCCTTGCCGTCGAGACGCTGAAAGCGCGCAAGCGCGTCCGTCGCGATCGCCTCATAGGCATGACCGATGTGCGGGACGCCGTTCGGATAGGCAATGGCGGTTGTGATGTAAAAGGTCTGACGGGACATATGTGATTTCTGCTATCGCAAACTTTGCGAAGGCCCTTTCCGTAAACGTCGATTGTGCCATTCTTGCGCGGGAAACCGCCTGATCGGCGGTCAGCGCGTCGCGTCGGAGAGCATGCCAAATACCGAGAAAACCAGAGGTTTTCGCTCCAGATTGAAGCTTTCCGTGTCGCGCGCGGCACTGTTGATCTTTTCCCATACCTCGGCAAGCCGTGCAAGGCGCGGCAGGTTCGCGCCCGCATCCGGCGCATGGAGGTGTCCTGTCAGCCAGCGCTCAACGGTGTCGACGAAAGCCTTCAGTCCGACGCGGTCGTTGAGCGGCAACGCATCACCGAGGGCGTGGAGCGCGCGCTGATCGAGTTGAGGCAGACGATTCAGCAGTTCGAGTGTGCGCTGGTGGAGCCCGAGCGATTGGCCACCGAGCAATGTGAGTGCGCGGGCCACACTCCCCTCCGCCGCGTCCGCCGCCTCACCCAGCGCGTTATCACTGAGGTTCAGCCCGGCCGCTTCCGCCGCCGCGTGAATCACATCGCCTGTTTCCAGCGACCGTAACGGTAGTTTGCGGCAGCGCGACTGGATGGTGGCGAGGACACGCGCCGGAGCGTGGCTGAGCAGCAGAAATAGCGATCGCGCCGGCGGTTCCTCGAGAACCTTCAGTATCTGGTTCGAAGCATAATCATTTAGTTCGTCGACCGTATCGACGACGCAAACGCGCCAACCTTCCACCGCAGCAGTTGTGCCAAAGAAACTTATGGTCTCACGCGAGTTTTTTACCGTGATAACACTACTCATTGCTCCTTTTTCATTGAGAGTGCGCTCGAGCGTCAGCAATCCGCCGTGGCTGCCGTTTGCGACCTGACGCGCCACCGGATGATCCTGATCGACATACAAATCGCCAGCATCCTGCACGAACCGCGCCGCCGGATCTGGATGCGCGAGTACGAACCGCGCCATGCGATAGGCCAAGGTCGCTTTACCAATGCCTTGCGCACCACCAATCAGCCACGCATGAGGAATGCGACCGCTGCGATAGGCCGCCAGCAACATCTGCTCGGCATCGCGATGACCGAACAGCGCCGTCGTTTCGCGCGGCGCCGGAATTGATGTCTCGGATCTGGCCGTGCGAGTGCTCATGCCTTGGTGGTCTCGCGAACGGAGGCCACAGAGAAGAGATGATCGCGCAGGGCTTTCCAGACGCGTTCGGCAACGGTTTTGGGATCAGCGTCGGCATCAACCAGCGCACAGCGCTGCGGATCGCCTTCCGCTATCTTGCGATAAGCCTCGCGCAGCTTCTCGTGAAAGCTCACGCCTTCACCCTCGAAACGGTCAGGCACCGCGGTCCCTCGCCGCTTGAGCGCGCGCTCCATTCCGACTGCAACGGGAACATCCAGGATGATCGTGAGATCGGGTTTGAGATTGCCGATGGTGACGCGCTCCATCGCCCGGATCAGTTTCGGATCCACCTTGCCCAGTTCGCCCTGATAGACGCGTGTGGAATCCGTGAACCGATCGCACAGCACCCAGATTCCCTGCGCAAGCGCCGGTTCAATCACCTGACTGACGTGATCGTCGCGCGCGGCGGCGAACAGCAGGGACTCTGTTTCGGGACCGAACGCCTTGGCCATCCCCGAAAGCAACAGATGCCGCACGATTTCCGCACCGGCCGAGCCACCCGGCTCGCGCGTTGTGATCGTTCGAAGTTTGGCCGCGTTAAGACGATCCGCCAGCAACTGGATTTGCGTCGATTTGCCGGAGCCCTCGCCGCCTTCGAAAGTGATAAAGCGGCCGCGCGGCGGCTGTCGCGGTTTGACAGCGTCGGTCATGTCAAAGCTTCTCCGCGCCGGCGCGGAACAGGCCAATGACGAGTTCGCTAGCACCGTCGATGGCGCGGCGGGTGGTCGAACCTGTCTCGATCGATTCTGCCGCAACCAGCGGAGATTCAAGTGCGATATTGCTGCCGCGCCAGACCTTGAGCGTGCCGATACGCTGGCCCGGCTGGATCGGCGCGCGTACCGGGCCGGTATAGACAATGCGGGCAAGCAGTTTGTCGGTGCCATTCCGTTGCACCATGACTTTGATCGGCTCCGGGCTCGCCAGTTTGACAGAGCGCGCGCTGCCGCCGAACACCTTGGCGTAGCCGACAGCCTGATCCTTGGCGAACAGCGTCCGCGCCTCGAAATTGCGGAACCCCCATTCGAGCAGCTTCTTGGCCTCGGCCGCGCGATCATCGGAATCTTCAAGTCCGTTGACCACTACGATCAGCCGCATGCCGTTCTGCACCGCAGAGCCGACCATGCCGAAGCCGCCCTCCTTGGTGTAACCCGTCTTCAGACCGTCGGCGCCTTCGAGCATCGTCAGCAGCGGATTGCGGTTCTGCTGGCGGATCTTGTTCCAGGTGAATTCGCGCTCGCCGAACAGCTTGTAGTTATCCGGATAGGTCTGGATGATGTGCCGCGCCAGCATGCCCAGTTCGCGCACTGTCATCTTGTTGACCGGGTCCGGCAGGCCGTTGGAATTTCCGAATGTCGATTTCGTCAGGCCGAGTTCGCGCGCGCGCTTGGTCATCAACGCAACGAAGTCGCGCTCACTGCCCGCCATGCCTTCCGCCAGCGCGATGCAGGAATCGTTGCCGCTCTGGATCAGCGCGCCGTGCAAAAGGTCGTCGACGCTGACCTTGCTGTTGATCGCGGCGAACATGGTCGAGCCGCCGGACGGCGCTCCGCCCTTTCTCCAGGCGTACTCACTGATCCGGTATTCGTCAGTGAGCTTTATGTCGCCCCGCTTCAGTGCGTTGAAGACAACCTCCGCCGTCATCAGCTTCATCATGCTGGACGGCGCACGGAGTTCGTCGGGATTTTTCTCGAACAGAATGCTGCCGGACTTTGCCTCGATCAGGATCGCTGTCGGAGCATCGATCTCGTAGCCCTCGTCCTTTTTGGCACCCTGCACGCTGTTGTTGGCCGCATGGACCCCGCCGCCAATCGCCAATCCGGCCATTACGAGGATAACGGCAAGCGGCCAAAACCGCCCATACCGACGCCCGCGATTCCGGGATGCTCTGAGAATGGCTGCCATGTTGAGGTTCCTGAGGATCGCCTTGTAACAGTTGGGCTGATACCAAACAACGTGCGGCCGGCCGCTTCGGCGCTCCCGTGACCTTCAAAATGTTGAAAAGAGGCGGAAAATCGATGTCGTCATCGCGAATGATCTCAGCCAACGGCATTGAGATTTTTGTGACCGAACAGGGCTCCGGCCCGCTGGTACTGCTGTGCCATGGATGGCCCGAACTCTCCCATTCCTGGAGACATCAGCTTCCGGCCATTGCCGCTGCCGGTTTCCATGCCGTGGCGCCCGACATGCGCGGCTTCGGGCGTACCTCGGCCCCTCAGAGCATCGATTCCTATTCCATCTTCGACATGGTCGGCGACATGGTCGCGCTGGTGGCGGCGCTGGGCGAGACCAAGGCGATCATCATCGGTCACGATTGGGGGGCGCCAGTCGCCTGGCACGCGGCCCTGTTCAGGCCCGACATCTTCACCGCCGTCGGTGGGCTGAGTGTCGCACCACCGTGGCGGGGACGCGAGCGGCCGCTTGATACGCTGGCCAAAAGCGGCGTCACCAACTTCTACTGGCAGTATTTCCAGAAGCCGGGTGTCGCCGAAGCCGAGTTCGAGCGCGATGTCGATTACACCATGCGCGCGGTGACCTTCGGCGTGGACAGCAAGCTATTCCTGAAGGACGGGCAAGGCTTTCTGGGCGATCCCACCATTCCGCGACCCCTGCCCGCATGGGTCAGCGAACAGGACCATGCGCATGTTGTCGAAACCTACCGGCGGACCGGTTTTCGCGGCGGCCTGAACTGGTATCGCAACATCGACCGGAACTGGGAGCTGACGGCCCCCTGGCATGGTGCGAAAATCCATCAGCCGTCAATCTTCATTGCGGGCGCCAAAGACTCCGTCGTCACCGGCATTCTCGGCGGAAAGCGCGTCACCGAAATGGACCGTGTGCTGCCCAACCTGAAGCGCAAGCTGATCATCGAAGGTGCCGGCCACTGGATTCAACAGGAACGCCCCGACGAGGTGAACGCGGCGCTGGTTGAATTCCTGAACGGTGTGCGGAGCTGATCGCCGGGGCGCATTTGGCTCAGTAGAGGCCGCGGCCTGACATCAGATTGAGGTCGTTGTCGCGGGACGCCGGCGCGTAGGCCGCAACGGGCCTTGTCGTCGCGGGCGCTTCCTCGGCAACATTCTCGGCCTCAACCGGAGCGCTGCGTTCGTAGCGGCGTCCGCCAGGCCGTGAGGCGCGAGATGCCGAGACTTCGGATGCACCTGCCGCAGCCAAATCTTCTTGTGTATTACCAAGCGTATAGGGTCGCCCGGCAGGCAGCGGAACATCGCCTCGGGTCACCCCGCGAGAGGGAGAAGGCGTCATATCGGGAATAAAGGCGCGTGCCGACGCGATCCGCACGGTCGATGGCGCGGGCGCAGGCTCGCCGGTCCGCAGCGTGGCCATCAACTGGCGGTCGTCCGACCCCTCAAGCGGGGCGCGGCCGACATACTCCACCCTGACCCGGCCGATGCCGTTTTCGCGAAATTCGAGCAGTTTGGCGGCGGTATTGGAGACATCGATCAGCCGGTTGCCGTGATACGGCCCGCGATCGTTGACGCGGACGACGACCGATTTGCCGTTGGCCAGATTGGTGACGCGGGCATAGCTCGGCAGCGGCATGGTGGGATGGGCTGCGGTGAGCGACGTCATGTCGAACACCTCGCCATTGGCCGTCAGGCGGCCGTGGAAGGCATCGCCGTACCAGGAAGCCATTCCCTCGGCGCGATAGTTCGGGTTTTCTTCCGGAACGTAGGTCCGGCCGGCGACGACGTAAGGCTTGCCGACGCGATAGGTGCCGCCACCCCTTGGGACCGGGTCACCGAAATCCACCACGCGGGGGCTGCTGGAAACGCCGTACTTCGGATCGACGCGGCTGGAGAGCTTGTTCGACGCGGCGCAATTGGCGACCAGCAGGCACAAGGCTCCCGCCGCCACGACGCGCGCGGCTGCCCCGCCCGATTCCCTGACGCAAATCCCCATAGAACCCCAAATAGCATCTTTCGCGGCCGCTTGCCTACCGGGCACCGCAAGGCCGGACGATGGCACTCATACGCCGCTTACCTTAACTCATTGCTTCCATGCCGGAAACGGCCCGAAGCGCGAGTTGGTAAACCGGAGATTGATTTTGCCGGGTTTGCCCCCCCCCCGCGCGCGGACAACCCTTGCAATCGCTCGCGCCTTCCCTCAAGAGGGGGCGAACCGGAAGGGTGGCCGAGTGGTTTAAGGCACCGGTCTTGAAAACCGGCGTGCCTGCAAGGGCACCGTGGGTTCGAATCCCACCCCTTCCGCCATCATTTCGCTCACGACAGTTTCGCTTCGCTCAACGTCTCCGCAGGGGCGCCCTCTCGGGCGGTCGCGCAGTCGCGCTTCTGGTGCCGAGTTCGAACTTTCTTCCGAACCCTCCGCCACCGAGATGCTCCAACCTTACCCTCAGTCTATTTCCGACTTGCAGAAGTCTTCATCCCCACCACTCTCCGTGCCCTTTCTACTTTCAACGGAGTACATACGCGCCTTGTCCGCCGCGTTTGGCTTAACTGCCCGAGGCACTTTGGGATGTTCCTTTGAAATAAGGAGCGAGCGCCTCGTCATTCCGAACGATCGAGTTTCGCAAAAAATCCGTCCGCGCGCGCCTGGCGAAAAGTAACTTTCTCCGGCGTCGCGATCCCGAAACTATCCCAAGAGTTTGCATTTCCTCCAACCTGCACGGCAGCGTATCACGCCGGCAGCGGGACCCCCGGCTGCTTGTCGAATCTGTGCGCCAGCCACGAGGAGATGGTCGCAGGAATAAATCCAACAAGTCCGTAGAGCAGATAGTGCTTGAGGCCCGTCTCGCTCCCTAGCGAGCCATAGAGAACAGCCGTTGCGCAAAATGCGACGATGCCGGTGAGGAGCATCCGCAGGACCGGAGCAATCCTCCTGACGTGAAAGAGAATGTCGTCGACGGCGCCGATCATCAGCGCGGGGATGATCCCGAACAAATAGTTGTAGGGAATCGTCATCAGCAGGACCTTGAACAGCTTCTTCACAACATCGACCCCATCCCAGTAGCCTTCCGGCGTTCCGAGAATGAGAAGAAAAAAGCCGGCCACCAGCGGTCCTATGGCTGCAAAAATGATGTATCGCTTCATTCAGTCTCCCACCCTGCCAAGCTTCCATTCGTCCGGATTGTTGCAGGCGAATTTCGCTTATAAGAAAACGAGAAAGAAAACCGCGCAAGCGTTTAGGTTCCGGCGCACGGCTCCCCGGCGGATGAGCAGCGGACTGAGGCGTTATCGGATCACGAAGAGGCCCCCTCCGAAACAGGTTCTCGACAACTATTCCACGATCCGTCCCTGGACCTTACCGCGCACCCTTGAAAGTGCATGACGTGGAGCACGTGGTCTTCACTCCCGCACGACAGGCCAGACAGACAGCCATGCATTGCTCGAGATTTTTGGGGTCGTAGGGGCTGTAGAGTTTTGCTGCACATGCGAGCGAGGCTTCAGGCTGCTCGTGTTTGGTGCCCAACGATTGCAGCGCAATGAAAGTCAAGGCCAGCAGGCCCGCGCCAATGGCAGGCCGGGCTCCTCGCGGAGCCGTCAGCCAGCCGGTCGGTTTTCGGAGTTTCAGGCTGGCCGGTCCTGGTTAATCAAAGTTTAAAGCGGCCTCCCGGCATTCGCGCTTTGATTCAAATTTTCCGAAACTTTCAGCCGCTACGAATACGCTTCGATCATGGAGCTAAGCCAATGGCTGTTTTCAGAAAAGAATCCCGCAAGCCGCGCCACACCACGCGGCACGATGCGTGGATGTTACTCGATGGCGGATTTGCCAAGCGCAATTGCACAATCCTGGATCTGTCGTCCGGCGGCGCGCGCATCGAACTCATCGACACCGGGCCGATCGGAAACAACCTCAGTCTTGCGCTGACGGGTGACGTGCGAAAGGTGACGCACTGCCGGCTGATCTGGCGCAAGGATACGATCATCGGCGTGGAGTTCAAGGGACGCACCTAAAGCGTCCCTCTGCATTGGTTGCTGACGAATATTGGAGAGGTGGCTGAGTGGTTTAAGGCACCGCATGCGGTACACGGGCAACCGTGTCGGAGGTTCGAATCCTTCCCCTCTCCGCCATCATCTCAATCCACGCTGCAAGCGATCCAAACGAGATCAGCGGCGGCTACGTTTCCGGCTCGCGGTCGCCGGCTCGATCTCATCGGGATAAACACCGCGGCGCGGTGCCAGGCGCCAGTTGGGAGCGCATGTCCCGTTCAGGCCCCCGGCGCTCGCCTGACATTGAGCCATCGTTGAGTAATCGCATTGCTCGATTGCGCCACTCCATCCCTGAACATAGGTCATGCAATAGGGATAATCGGTCGCCTGGGCCGGCTGACCGAGAAGGAACAATCCGGTGAGCGCTGGCAGATACACGTAACGCATGCAGTCCTCGATTCGAGTTTGGCCGCATGAGACACCGACCTGGTTCCCGGCTCAAGCTGGCGGCGCATTTCCGCGATCACAGTTCAGCGAGATCGGAGCCAATGCCCGGCATACCTGCTTTTGTTCTTTGCGGATTGCGCATTGTGCCGGGTACACTTTTGCACGGTCCACCGTAGCGGGGACCGACCGTGCCCCAGCGCCCAGCCAGGATCGGGACAAACCGTGAATGATCCGAAGCAGGACAACCGAGAGCGCGATCTGAAGATCGCCGAGAACGAAGCAAAGCGCGAACTGAAAAGTGACGTCCGGCTGACGACCTGGGCAATCGGCATCACAGTTGTTGTCGGGCTGGTCGTTCTGGCGTTTCTCTTGAAAAGTTAGACTTCAGATCAGCACTGTCAGACTTTCTGGATCGCGATCGTGATCCCGGGCCAGATCTGGTTGTTTCCAGTGCCCAAAGCCTATTTGCCGAATGTCATGTCCACACATTTCATAACGTCCGGGCCGACGCCGACGCTGAGCATAATACAGCCTTTCGCGCTGAGCTTGGCGCTGTCGCTGACCCAGATCGCGGTCCCGCCCGATCCAAAGAACGAATTCGTATTAGGCGGCTCGGTTTCGGTTGCATCGAACTGATAGTTTGAATCGCTCGGGAATATACGTGCCTTCAATTTGCAATTGCCATCAGTATCGACCTTGAGAACTTCCTTGTTGTCGCGGGTGACGCCAACATTCACGTGGCAGCGATAGAATTCGGATGTCTTTGTATTAAAAATATAAGCGTACGATTTGCAGGAAATGTTCTGCAGCTTGCCGGCGTTCAGACCACGACCGCAAGCGATCCGCTGGTTGCTGCTGAGTTTGATGTCGTCGGCGGCCCGCGCGTCGGAACTGCCAGTGCATATGGTGAGCACCAGAACCGGCAAAAACCCAAGAAAGAATCCACGAAACTTCTTCATCGACTGTCCCCTATTGCGCACGCATGCCTGGGCGAAATTATGCCGAGCATCGCACGTCCAGTTTAACTCTAGTGCAGTTTTTAACGGTAGGCCATCGGGGTGCCCGGACGGCTGTCAGTTATGCGCGGCTGCGACGATCTGTCAGCTTCTGAGGTGTTGCCGGCTTATCCGTGCGCCAGTGCCCGTGTCCTTAGCTGCTCCACCGCGTTCAGCAGGCGGCTTTGGGCCTGGTCGCCAATGGCGGCATCGCGCGCCTCCTGAATGGCGTCCCCGAGTCCGGGGAGCGGAAGATCCCCGTCGCATGCCGGTTTGACCAGACGATCGATAATGACATTCCATTCGGCCAAGCCGTTCTGGTAAGCATCGCCATGTCCCGTGATGAGGTTGGCGGTTCGCACGACCGCTATGGTTGCCTCCGGCTGTTTCACCAGGCTGCGATCGACCATGTGAAGCCATCGCTCCACCCACACGCGCTCCAGCTTGAATCGCTCGGAAAAAGGACGTGTGATCCGCGCGGCGGCCAGCCATTTCAACCGTTGAAGCTTAAAGCGGGTTCGCGAGCAGAAACGCAATGTCACGCTTCTGCGCGCCAGCCTTGCCAGACGCAGGCGCTGGAATAGATCGAGAGCTGGCGCTGCAGCCTTGGGCGGAAGCATCGGGATCACCTCATCCCAGCGGAATTTTTCGACCCCGTCGATGGATAGCGGGTTTGGTTTTGCACTCGCACCTCCAGCCTCCGCCAGTTTCAACTGCGCGATGCGGATCGGGTCCTCGAAATGCATCCGGTCCGACAGCAGTTGCGCGAGTTCGCCAAGATTGGGCAAATGATGGGCCGCAGGGCCGACATAGCGTTCGATCCGTTCGATATAGGCCAGCGCATAGTCGGGGTCCTGATAATCGATCAGCGAATGGACGGCCGCACTAACGACGGGCACAACGTCCGCTGGCAATTGCGTCGTCAGACGCGCCAGCGCCGCGCGAGCGACCCGCGGATTTCGCGTCTCTTCGCCGAAATACCGCTCTTTCAGCAGCCGAAACGGTGACGGCGGAACCTTGACTCGAATCTTCACGACGTCGCCTGCGCGCCGGTTTCGGCAAGCTGCGCCTCCAGCTTCCCGAGGTTTTGGAAGAGCCGCGCGCTGACCAGCCGCAGAAAGTAGAAACCAAATGCAGGATTCTGGACGTAGAGTTCCTCGACCTTTTGATAGGTCACGCTGAGGATGATCCCGTCCTCAAGGCATTCGAGTGTTTGAGTCCGCTTGTTCGACGGTGACAGCATGCCGAGTTCGCCGACAATGGCGCCGTTCGGCAATTCGATTCCCGACTCGACAAGCCGGAAGCGTCCGCTGACGATGTAGAACATCTCCTCGGCCTTCTCGTACTTGTAGAACAGTATTTCGCCGGCCTTGCATTTCCGCTCAGTCATGAAGGGCTTCAACCACGCCATGGACAGGTCGCTGTTGACCGACTTCTTCACTTCGCGGACCAGCAGCAGCATTTCCCGCAGCCGGTAGACGTTCAGCGGCAGCAGGATCATATGCAACACCATCACCGGGTAGTGATGATGTACGACCGAAAATCCGATCAGGAGGACGTTGGTGATAATCCCGAAGATGCGAAGCGGGATCATCGTTCGCATGGTGTAACCGGCCACCACGAACGCGGACGCGATAAAGCCGCCGGCGCCGGAAACGAGTCCTGACATATCCATCGGAATCAACCTGATGCTAAAGGAAATCTGGTATGTATTATGCCGCGCCGCGCCCCGCGCGACAACGGCTCTCGCTGCCGATGCCCGAATCGGACCTCAAGTCTTTGTGCGGTAATCCACGCTGGAGGCGCGCCGCGAAAAACATGCGCACTGATCAAATCTCAAACGACAGCCCTTCCCTTGCAACCACGGTCCCCGGCCGCGCCCTGGCTGCCGCGGCGGCGATGCGGTCCATTTCATCGTCGTCATGTTCGGGATCGTGGTGAAACAGGAAAAGTTTCCCGACACCGGCCTCGTTGGCCAGCCGGACGGCTTGCTGCCAGCTCGAGTGCCCCCAGCCGACATGCTCCGGTAGTTCTTCGTCAGTGTATGTCGTGTCGATGACAACGATCGACGCATCGCGGGCGAGCTCCACCAGCGCCGGATCGATTTCATCGGCGCTGAGTTCGGTATCAGTGATGTAGGCCATAGCACGTCCGCCAAACTCGACGCGGTATCCGGTCGCGCCGCCGGGATGGTTGAGCGCCGCAGTCATGACCTTGATGCCGGGCCGCGGCGTCAAAACGTCACCAGGTGCAAAGTCGGTGAATTCAACCTTGCCATGCGCGGCCTCCAGTTCAATCGGAAACAGCGGATAGCTCATCAGCTTCCGAACGGTTTCCTGCACCCCGCCAGCGGCCTTCAGATTGCCAGCCCAGAGGCGCAACCGGTTTCCGGCCATGAAGGCGGGCACGAAAAACGGAAGGCCAATCAGATGATCGATATGGCAATGACTTAAAAACAAATCGATGTCGGTCGGTTCTGCTTCTTCGGCCAGCGCGAGACCAAGCATGCGCAGTCCCGACCCTGCATCGAAGACCAAACGATGGCCACCGCAGCGGACCTCGACGCACGAGGTATTGCCGCCATACCGCACGGTATTGGGGCCTGGACACGGAATGCTCCCACGAACACCCCAGAACCGCACGGACATTGTGGTCGGCATGAAAAAACTCAATGAATCCTTCGGGAGAATTGCATGCCGCTGTCATCTTCCCAACACGATACCACGCACTGTTCACCAAAAAAATGGCTTGCCATGCTGGAACGCGATAGGTAGCGCGGCGGCGTTTCGCCTCACCCATCATTTGGTTGTCAACGCGAAGACGCCGTTCCAGTCGTCCGGTGGCGGGGTTTCCTGGAACGCCTTGATACGCTCGAAATAGAGATCGTAGAGCATGGTGAAGGTCTTGGCTTCATCGGCAATACGCGCTTTCGCAATCGCAGCAAGCGCCCCTTCCCAGTCGCGGCTGCGATAACATCCCAGCATTTCGATGCACAGATTGCGAAGCCGTTGAAACTGTCCGGAATTTGCAACCTCTTCCCGCCCAGCGATGGCATAAATCACCTCTGGTTCCTTCTTGCCCTTCACGGTGATGAAGTCGAGTTCGAGAATCGCGAACTTGTCCTTGGCTGCCACCGCTGTCGCAGAGCCTGCGATGATCGGCACGCCGTAGGATTTCGACTGTCCTTCGAGTCTGGAGGCGAGATTCACACTGTCGCCCAGCACCGAATAGTCGAAGCGGAGGTTGGACCCCATGTTGCCGACTACACAGGTCCCCGTGTTCAATCCGATACCGACTTTCATCGGGATAAACGGCTTACCTGCTTCGTTTGCTTCGCGTTCGCGCTCCACGTTCAGCGCCTCAATGCGGTCGATCATGTCGAGCGCCGCATTGCACGCGTTGATCTGATGTTCCTGGTCGCTCAAAGGCGCGTTCCAGAATGCCATGATGGCATCGCCCATGTATTTGTCGATGGTGCCTTTACGGTCGAGGATCGCATTGGTGAGCGGCGTCAGAAACCGGTTCATTAGCGATGTCAGGCCCTGCGGATCGCTCTTGAACGATTCAGAAATTGTGGTGAAGCCGCGCACATCGCTAAACATGATGGTCATGTCGCGCTCCTCGCCGCCGAGGACGAGCTTTTCCGGCGACTGCGCCAGTTGCTCGACAAGCGCAGGCGACAGGTACTGACCGAAGGCCGAGCGGATGCGGCGGCGCTGCGCTTGCTCCCGGAAATAACTGCTGAAAACCAACACCAGGTAGATCGCGGTGCTGGCGATCAATGGAAACGTAAAATCGATCAGCAGCCGGTGCTCCGAGAAGAAGTACCAGGATGTAGCCACCATGATGCTGACGATGACGGCGCCGAACAGCAGAAGCATGATGGCGCTGAGAATCGGTGCGAGCCAGATGATGGCAATCCCAAACAGGATCGCGGCCAATAGCTCGGCGCCAATCGCGTAGTTCGGCTGCGACAGTACCGACCGGGTCAGCGCACTTTCAAGCACCTGCGCATGGACCTCGACGCCCGGCATCACCGGATCGAGCGGCGTGGTCTTCACGTCCAGCAATCCGACGGCGGAGGTACCGATCAAGATAAGCTTGCGCGAAATCAGGTCCGCTCCGGCCTTCCCCTCCAGCACATCAGCCGCGGACACATATCGCGCGGGATCGTGCTTGGCGAAATGCACCCAGAGCTGGCCGTTGCGATCGGTGGGAACTTCAAATCCGGGGACCGCCACGCTCTTCACGCCAGCTTCGTCCGACTTGACCAGAATCGTGTCGGACTTCGTCACGATGCGCAGCATCTCGAACGTCAGCGAGGGCATCAATTCACCCTGCGCCAGCATGATCATCGGGACGCGGCGGACAATACCGTCACGCTCGGTGCGGATGGTGAACAGTCCGCGGCCGGGAGCGGCCTCCTCGAGTACCGGAATGTTCCGGAGCAACCCCGGGAATTGCAGCAGGAACGGACGCGGATCGCCGCCCAATGTCGCCAGCCCTGTCAGCGGCAGCTTCAATTCAGGCTGCTGCACGAATGTAGGTAAGCCGGATTCGCCGAGAACAGCGGGCGATTTGCGCAGGACGGCGGCAAGCACCTGATCGTTGCTCGGCAGCGCACGCAGCTTCATTCGGCTTTGTTCATCCAGATCGCGAAAGGCATCCGCCGCCACGCCAGGTGAAAGCCGGTCCGGCTCCGCGAAGACGATGTCGAAGGCGATGGCGGCGGCGCCGAGATCGGTCAGCCGCTGAACAAGATCGGCCACCCGCGTCCGCGGCCATGGCCATTGCCCGAATTTCGCGAGGCTCTTTTCATCGACGTCGATAATGACGACAGGGCGCTGCGTGCTGTGGCGCGGCTTGAGGATTTGATATCCGTCGAAGACGCGGACCCGCAACTCTTCGAGCGGGATCGGATCAGCGACCCGAACGCCAAGAAATGCGATCAACAGAATGAGGGACAGCAGCCGGCCGTAGCCGAAATGCCTGGCGTACATACGGATACGCGCAATGAACCGGACCGACGATTTCCATACTGCCCGCATCATACCGCCAAACCGAGACCCATCACTTCTCGCGGAATGCGCGCATGAGCTGGTCGCTCAGCGGCTTCGCGAGGTAGGATATCATGGTGCGTTCGCCGGTCTGCACAAAAGCCTCTACCGGCATGCCGGGGATCAATTTGACGTCCCCGAGCTTCGCCACCTCTTCCGGCGGCATCGACACGCGAATGGTGTAGTAGCTCTGGCCGGTGCGCTGGTCCGTGGTGGTGTCCGGGGAAATCCGGCTGACCGTCCCGTTCAGTTCAGGTGTGGTGCGCTGGTTAAAGGCCGAGAGCCGCAACAGCGTCTTCTGCCCAATCCTCAACTGATCGATGTCCTGCGGGTTCACCTTGGCCTCGACCGACAGGTTATCGGACTCTGGCACGATCAGCATGATGGCGTCACCGGCGGTAATGACGCCGCCCACAGTGTGGACCGTCGACTGAAGCACCATACCGTCCTGCGGCGCGCGGATATCGATGCGGCGTAATTGATCTTCGGCTGTGACCTTGCGCTCGACGAACTCGCCGATCTTGTCGTTGATCTCGCGCATCTCCTTGGAGACTTCGCTGGAAAGGTCCTTGTCGATCTGGATGATTTGCAATTCGATTTCGGTGATCTTGCCCTTCGCCTGCGCCTTCTGCGCGATGAACTGCGCGCGGTCGCCGTCAAGTCGTGCCGCGTCCCGCTCCAGAACCGTCAAGCGTGAAATCTGCACAAGGTTCTTGGCGAACAGATCGCGGACACCTACCAGTTCTTTTTGAATGAGCTCGATCTCGCGCGACTTGGCGTTTTCCTGCGCTTCCAGCCCGCCGATTTCCTCCCTAAGCTGTGCAATTCGTTCCTTGAGCTGTGCCTTCTGGCCGACGCGGCCTGACGAGCGGACCTGAAACAGCTTGATCTCGTTTCCGATCAGCGCCCGGACATCCGGATTGGCAAAGGAATCCATCAGCTCTGGCGGGAAAGTAATGCGATCCGCGCCATCCTGCTCCGCCAGCAACCGCGACCGGCGCGCCAACAGTCCATCCAGGCCCTTGGTCACGATCGCGAGGCTTGCCTTCGTCACGGTGTCGTCGAGGCGCACCACGACGTCACCTGCCTTGACGCGGTCGCCATCGCGCGCCCTGACCTCTCCGACGACACCGCCGGTCGGGTGCTGGACTTTCTTCACGTTGGAATCAACCACGATCGAGCCCGGCGCAATCAGCGCACCCGAGATCTGTGCGGTCGAAGCCCAGCCACCTATCCCGCAGGTCAGCAGCGTGACGACGACGAGTCCGACGATCAGATGAAACCGTATCGATCCACGCGATCCGGGCTTGTCGAGGCTCTTGAAGATCGAGAGCCGATCCAGTGGCGAGAACAGAGCGCTGAAGATGCGGCGGACAATGCTTTCCGTCCCGGCGAGCGTTGGCTTCATGGCTGCGCTCCTCCCTTGTCGGAGACGATCTTGATCGCGGGCGATGCTGTCACAGGACGTTGCAGCACCTGACCGAGAACAGCATCTCTCGGCCCGAACGCTTGAACCCGCCCGTCCTTCATAACCAGCACGAGATCGACGCTCTCGATTCCAATCGGACGATGGGCGACCACGACAACAACGCCGCCCCGCGCGCGAACTCCGAGAATGGCTTTGTTCAGCGCCACGTCGCCCTCACTGTCGAGGTTGGAGTTCGGCTCATCCAGCACCACGAGAAACGGATTGCCATAGAGGGCTCGCGCGAGCGCGATGCGCTGCGCCTGCCCGGCCGACAGCACGCTGCCTTGATCGCCGATCTGGGTGTCGTAGCCGTCCTTCATGCCGATGATGAGATCGTGGACGCGTGCTTCCCGCGCAGCTGCGATAATGTCGTCGGACGATGCATTATCCTCAAAGCGCGAAATGTTCTGGGCAATCGTTCCGGCGAACAGTTCGACGTCCTGCGGCAGATAACCGATATGGCGGCCGAGGATTTCCGGTGACCATTGATCGAGCGCCGCACCGTCGAGCCGCACATTGCCGCGCAACGGCCGCCAGACGCCGACCAGTGCGCGCACCAGCGATGATTTGCCCGATCCGCTTGGCCCGATAACGCCGACGCCCTGCCCGGCCTCGATCACAAAGGTGATATCCTGCGCGACCACCTTCTGTTCGCCCGGCGGGCTGATGGTGAGCGTTTCCACCGTGAGCCTGGTTGTCGGAGCTTCAAGCAGAGTCGGCGCCGCCTGCTCAGGCAATATGCCGAGCAGCCGGTTAAGGCGGTGCCAGCTTTGGCGCGCCGCCACGAACCCTTTCCAGTGGGCGATGGCGAGATCAACCGGCGCCAGCGCCCGGGCGCTCAGGATCGAGCCCGCGATGATGATGCCCGCTGTCGCTTGCTGGTTGATGACGAGATAGGCGCCGACGCCCAGCACCGCCGATTGCAACATCATGCGCATGACCTTGGCGATGGCGCCAAGGCCGCCAGCGACATCGCTCGCCCGCTGGTTGCTGGCAAGATAGTCGCGGTTGGATTCATCCCACCGCTTGCCGACGCGGCCGGCCATGCCCATCGCGGTGAGCACTTCCGCATTCCTGCGGCTGGCGAGCGCAAGATCCTGCCGCCGCATCGCCAGTCCCGTCGAGCGCTTCATGGGCTCGTGGGTCAGGTATTCGGTCAGGAGAGTCAGCGCGATCAGAATGATGGCGCCAGCCAGCGCCGTGATGCCGATCAGCGGATGGAACGCAAAACAGATGGCGAGATAAAGCGGGAGCCATGGCAGATCGAACAGCGCCCCCGGCCCCATCCCGGACAGGAACGAGCGGACGTTGTCGAGATCGCGCAACGGCTGAAGGCCCTCGCTGCGGTTGCCGATCACGAGCGGCATCCGCACGACGATATCATAGACCCGCCGGCTCAGCATCTCGTCCAGCGCCGATCCGATACGGATCAGAATGCGGCCGCGGATCAGATCGAGGATACCCTGGACGAGGTAGAGGCCTCCCGCCAGCACAATCAGGCCGACCAGCGTGGGAATGCTGCGGCTCGGCAGCACGCGGTCGTAAATTTCCAGCATGAAGAACGAGCCGGTGAGATACAGAATGTTGATGACGAAGCTCATCACGCCGACGCCGACGAAGGCACTGCGGCAGGCGCGAAGCGCCGTCCCCAGTTCGGAACGGGGCGAATTGGCCTGATGTGATGTCTTCGCGGGCTGCATCGGTACCTGGCTGTTCGGCTGCTGTCAGGACGCCATTTCAAAGTTCATGAAATTGGGCGTTACGACCAGTCTATCATGCCATGACATCGGTACTTATTGCAGCCGGAAACATGATCGAAGTTAATGTTTCGGCCTCTCCTCACATCATGCGTGGAGGATGAAATCGCTCGCATTCAGCACGGCAACGCCCTTCACGAGCAGGGTGTCCGTGGTGCCGTTGATATGAAGCAGCGTATCGCCACCCGTGTGGTCGGCAGTAGCCAGCAGGTTTGCCAACGCAGTCGCATCCATGCCTGAAAGAGCCTTGAAATCGATCCTGTCGGTTCCGGAGGTGAAATCCATGATCGTATCGTGGCCCGATGACGGCGCGAACACGAAGTTGTCCCGGCCGCCGAGCCCCGTCAGCGTGTCGTCGCCTTCTGTCGAAAAGATGAGGTCCTTGCCCGTGGTGCCCGTCAGCGTCGCGCCGCCGGTGCCGTTTTGCTGGAAAACGAAATGCAGCGTGTCGCTCGCGCCCTGGCTGTCGGTCACTATCAACGTGACCATATCGTTGGCGTTCGGGACTGTGTTGTTCGGCGTGTAGGTGATTCCGCTGGTGAAATTACCGGTGATGGCATCAACCGTGCCATTGCTTACCCCCGACACCGTGCCATCGCCGGCTGTCGCACTGACCGTCAGCGAACCTGCCTCGTCAGGATCGGACAAGGTGATGCCGAACACCTTCGTCGTTCCATATGGAAGCGCAGGACTGCCATCACCGATCTCTGCAACCGTCACATCGTCGCCGTTCAACTCCGGCGCGTCGTTCGTGCCCGTGATTGTCCAAGACACAGAGGCTGGCGTTGGCGTCGTGACGATGCCGTCCGAAACGCCATAGTTCACGGTCACTATCGTCGTCACGCCATCCGCTAAGTACTGATAGGCGGCGTTATTCGGATCGAGCGTAAAGGTGTGATTGACGGCATCGTAGGTGACACCGGCAGGCAACGTGCCGGGCACGTCGACCACAGACAGCGTCGCCCCATTGTCGGCGTCCGAAGCATTGGCCAGTGCGTTCAAAACGCTAACCGAACCATCCTCGACGACCAGCGCGTCGGACACGGCGGCGCTGACGATCGGCACGTCATTCGAACCGGTATAGGTAATAGTCACCGTCTGGCTGGTCGAGGTGCCAGTCGCCACGCTGTTATTATAGTCCGCGACCGTAATGTCATACGTCACCGTGAGCGTCTGGCCATCCGCCAGAAAATCGAGAGCGCTGTCCGTGATCTTGTAGGTCCAGTCGATTGATCCGCTGCCCGTCCCGGTGCTGTCATTCGGTACAAGGGTTCGCGAGCTTGCGCTTGTCAGATCATTGATCTGGGTTGGCGTTAACGTTCCGCCCGACCAGGCAAAAGTCGCGGTCGATTGCGTGACCTCATGCGTGTCGGTCAAGTCGACATCGTTGAATGTCACAGTGCCGCCGGCTGTGTCCAGCGACGTTGACCCTGTGGTTTCTGCCAACTCCGGGACCGTGGCACTGGCCGCCGATATCCCGCTGGTGATCGTGGGTGCGTCGTTGGTGCCGGTGATGACCACGGTCACAACCTGTCCGGCAGACGTATCGTTGCTGCTGTTGCTGTTGTCTCCAACAGTGATGGTGTAGGTCGCAGTGATCGTCTCACCTTCCGCGAGATACTGGATCAGATTGGTGTCCAGCGCGAAATCCCAGTTGAAGTCGTGATCGCCAGCAGCCAATGCAGACGCAGGAACCGTCAGTGCAGTTGCGAGCGCGAGGGCCAGCGCCGGCGAAACTCCGGCACTTCCCGCTGCATCGTTATTGTAGACAACATGCGCCGTGTGGGTATCGGTCAGATCGGTGTCGGTGAAGGTCACCGTACCGGTATCTTTCAAAATGTCGCTGACGGCGTCGATATCCTCCTTGATCGCTGCGCCGTTGTCGATGACCGAGATGACGGGCTGGTCGTTCGCGGCCTCGACCACAACAGTTACCTGCTGTGTCGACGGCGCACCGTTGTCGTCGATGACAGTGACGTCATAGATCAACGTCAGCGTCTCGCCATGCGCCAGAAAATCGAACAGATGGTCCGGAAGCTTGAATTCCCAGGCGACCGATCCCTGATTGTTGGTATCGGTGGTGCTCTCCGACACCGTGGCTGTCACCGCGGCATTGAGGGCATCGCGGGTCGCCTGCGGAATGTCGTTGTAGTTGCCACCCGACCACACCACGGATGAAGCGCCAGGATGAAGCGCCGCGCTTGCCGTATGGGTGTCGGAGAGATCCACGTCGGTGAACGCCAGCGTTCCGGTCGCAACATCGACAACCGAATTCGGCGCGCCCGTTGTGTCCGTAACTTCGTCAGCCGGATGAATCGCAGTGTCGACCGTCAGCGCCGGCGCATCGTTCGTGCCAGTGATCGTGATCGTGACGTCCTGCTCCACCGGGACGCCATTGTCGTCGATGATCGTGATCGTATAGACCTGCGTGATCGTCTGGCCTTCGGCCAGCGATTGCAGTACCGGATCGTTGTCGTCCAGCGAGAAGTGCCAGCCAACGGAGCCCTGATTGCTGGTATCGGTGGTGCTCTCCGAGACCGGATCGATGGTGAATGTTCCGATCTTGGTCGTCGTCGGGGCATTTCCAGCGCCGCTAACAAAACCCGGCAGAGTTGAGGACGTCGATGTCAGTTCAACGGTCGCGGTGTGCGCGTCGGTCAGATCAACGTCCTGGAACGTGATGATGCCGTCTGTCGCGATATGGCCGGACGCGACGTTGGTGTCTTCCTTGACGGTGCCGTCGGCAACCGTAGGCGCGCCAACCACGATGATCGGCGCATCGTTAGCACCCGTAACCGTGATCGGGATTTCGACGATGCCGGTATCCGGCCCCGATGTCGCGGTCACCTGGATCTTGAAGGTGACGGTCTGGCCGTCATCCAGGAAATTGAACTGCTCGCGGTCAAAGGAGACGACGCCCGTCGTCTGGTTGATGTTGAGCAGTGGTTTCAGAAATGCTTCGCTGAGATAGCCGACCGTGCTGACCGCGCTCGTGATGATCGCGCTGCCGGCGACGAACGGAACGCCGATATCGTAGAACGGCGCGTTGCCGATATCGGGGTCGTCGATCGTGACGACGTCCTTGAAGCTGAAAACCCTGATCGTCGGAGAGAACGCCTGATCCGCGAAGACAGGGGTCGTCCAGAACTGCGCCTTGGTATTGTAGAAAGTCCGCGGAGGATTCGGCTGCCCCGTGACCGGATCATAGCCCACACCCGGGATTGTAATGACCTTGGGCGGACCGATGTCCTGCGGCTTGTAGAATGCGAACGGGTTGAGGTTGTCGCTAGGAGAGCCAAATCCGGTTTTCTGCGACTTCGGATTGGCGTCCGGATTGTAGTTCGGGAAGTAAAGCTTGAAGACCTCCTGGATCAGTGCCTTGGCAGCTTCCTGATCCGCGAGCGTCTTGAGCTGTTCGATCGCCGTCGGAGGCTGGCCAATGCCGCTGACCGAGACGTAGGTCACCTGCCCGGCCTGCGACACCGTTCCAATCAGTTGGCCGGTCGTCTTGTCGTAGAGATTGTAGGAGCCGGTGTGCCCATCCGGCTCGACCAGCACAGAAAATTTTGTCGGCCCGTCGTTCGCGCCGATCTCCACCAGCACGGCCGTACCGCGAATACCCATCGTGGCAACCGGCGTCTCGACGCGCATGTTGCCGTTCTTGGCGGTCTGTCCCGCAACGAAGGTGATGGTGCCCTGAACCAGGCTGATCAGCGATGAATTCGACGATCCATTCGGATCGAAGATCATTTCGTTGAGCACCATGCGTGCATTCGACGTCATGCCGAACACGCTGCCGTCAACAAACGTCATGCCGATCGACGAATCCGATCCGGTCTGGACCACGTCGCCTTTTTGTACGGCGTCGCCGATACGCAGTTCGACCGACACGCCATTGCGGATCACGGTCGCGCTTCCGGACATTTTCTGGACGTGACCGATCACCTCCCCGGCAGGTGCCGCCGGGGCGGCCTGCGCGTAGTGGACGTGGCCCGTAAGCGCATCAACGATGTGACCTGCAAGGGTCGCACCGTCTTTGGTGGCGAGGACAGGTCTTGCTTCGCCCTTGAAGTAGTTTCCGACGACAAATTTCTGGCCGTCACCCGAAATGATCAGGTCGTTACCGATCCGCATATAGTTGCCGGAGAACAGCAAGTGCGCGTCGGGAACAACAACGTGGCTGTCCGATGCGTGATGCTGGACGAAACCTGGCTTCGAATCGAACGAGAATCGCTCGCCACCCAGTGAAACTGGAGAGTCGTGCGCTAACCCGGCATCAAATGGTCCGGAAAAATTCAAACTTAGCCCGCCCGCCTGAAAATTATTGTTCAGAAATTCAGAATTACCAAACTCATAGCATCAAAGACCGCAGTCCCATAGTGAATTGAACTAAACGGCATGGTTCTACATGTCCTCGTTAAGTAAAATTACGCGTTGATGACTTGGCTATTCCGCTACTGCCTTCTAATGTCATGAGATAAAATCGATAATTCATGCTGCTCTGCAAAATCTCCGGTCAATTAACGCTGGTTATTCGAGCCTAAAAGCCGCCAAAAGGGCAAAAATGTAATCTGCCGATAACCAATCTATACAATGAGTTTATTGAAATAAACTGAGGTTTTTCACATCAAGTGAAAACGTTATTTCGGGGAGAAAGCATTTATACGCAACAGCTCGCGCTGTTAGCCCTATCTACAATTTTAGACAATGTGGTCAGCACTAATTCCGCATATTTGAATCCAAATGGCCGATTGGCCTCTTCCTTAAGCCGCCGAAAAGGGGACGCCGCCTAATGCTTGTGACGAAATGATCCGGTCACGAGCTGGCATATGTTGCGAGCCGATGTCCGGACACGGGGCGTCACATGTCGGCTTTCAATATTCTGCGCGCATGCGCATTGTCATTCATGCTCACCATCAATGCCTTGGGCGGATATGCTCATGGGGCAGTTTATACACTGAGCGACACAGCCATCGAGGCAACTGAGGGGCTGCCGAGCAAGATTTCGGAGCCGTTTGGGCTACCGACCTCCATGCTGGCAGACGGCCCTCTCCGCGCCAAATGGCTAACGGTCGAGCGCACCATCGCGGCCGAAGCGGAGATTATTGCCGCCTGTGCCAGCGCCCCCGGACAGTGTGCATCCCAGCCGGCTCTCCGATTCCTTGAAATCGTGAAAATGGCCGCCGGGCGTGAGGGCCTTTCCCGGTTCGGTGAAATCAACCGCGCCTTCAATCTTGCCATCCGGCCGCTTAGCGACCTCGCGCAATACGGTGTCGAGGATCAATGGTCGTCACCGCTGGCCACGCTGGCGGCGGGTGCTGGCGACTGCGAGGACTATGCGATTGCCAAGCTTGTAGCGCTGCGCGCTGCCGGCGTCGCGGCAGACGATCTTCGCCTCCTGATCATTCGTGAAACCGCGACCGGCGATGACCATGCCGTGGTGGCGGCCCGTTTCGAAGGGCACTGGCGGGTACTCGACAACCGGACTTTCATTATGCTCGAGGACAATGGTTTCGATAAATACCGCCCCCTCTTCGCGATCGATGCCGAAGGCGCGAAACGATTTGAACAGCCGATGTTCGCAGACGCCGCGCAGATCGCGCAGGCGCGCCCTGCCGAGATCGCGCCGCGTGAAACCGCCGCCGGTCCCGGAACATCGGCGACCACGTTGAGCATGGACAGTTCTGCATTCGACGAGTTCTGTCAGAGCCTCGCGATGTAACCGGCATCTGACAAGGTTCGGCCGGATTGGTTCACGGTCCGGTTAACTGATCTGTGTCCACCGCTCAGATTTTGGCGATGGTTTGAATGGTCGCAACAAACAGCAGGGCTGCGAGCGTAACGAGCACCCATCCGGGGTTGTCGCACAGGATCGCTCCCTGACGGCAGACTTCGTCGGCCAGAGCCCAGCCGCGGTTCCGGGTGACGCCGGCGAGCAGGAAGATGCCGCCCGCGCCCGTGATTGCGAGAATAAGCTGACGCATGGGTCCACTCCTTTCCGGCACCAATGTTCGGCGCGAAGAAGTGAACCAATACTTGTTCCAATCGTTGAAACTCGGATGTTTCGCGAGAAAATCAGCCGCCGCGTCAGTGTGCGGCCGCCTTGTCCATGGCTGTCCCAATGGCGGCAAATCGCTGCTCGACCCCGGCTCGCATCTCCGGATGCGTGAACACATAAAGGTCGTTCGCGCGGATCGCGGCCAGGACGCGCGCGGCGACATCCGACGGGTCGAGCCCGGACTGGATCAGTTCTGCGATCTGGGCGACCATCATGCCCATCGGGCTTGCGGGATCCGGCGCTTCTGTCTGACCGTAATGATCCGGCCGGTTGCGTCCGCTCTCTCCGATGCGGGTGCGGACGAACCCTGGACACAGAACGCTGACACCGATGCCGAACGGCGCAAGCTGCGGCGCCAGGCCCTCCGACATCCCGACAACCGCAAACTTGCTGGCGGTGTAAGGGCTGAAGCCCAATCCGCTTTCCATCCCGGCCATCGATGCCGTATTGACGATGTGGCCGCCTTCACCGTGGGCGCGGATGTGCGGAACGAAAGTGCGGATGCCATGCACGACGCCCATCAGATTGACATCGAGTACCCAGCGCCAGCTATCCAGTGAGATGTTGTCGATGCCGCCGCCAGAAGCGACACCGGCATTGTTGCAAACCACGTGTACATTTCCGAACGCGTCATATGTTGCCTTGGCGGCACGCTCGACGCTGGCAGGATCGGTCACATCGCATTCGATCCCGCGCACGTCAGGGCCGGCGTTGTGAAGGCTCCTGACCGCAGCCGTTAACGCATCCGTCTCGATATCGGCCAGCATCACCTTCATGCCCGCCTCCGCGAAATCCCGCCCGAGCGAGAATCCGATCCCACTGGCACCGCCCGTCACAAATGCTGTCTTGCCGGCGAGTTCCTTCATGCTTCCCCCTTAATGATTTTTCTTGTCGCTGATGCATCATCTCACAATCGGGTGAGCTAAACGAACAATCGCATTGCAGGCAACCGCTGCGAACTTTGAAATGTGGATGCGCGAATGTCTTAAAATGGACACGCGCAAGCGTCTTAATTTGATCGTTATCCGTCGCGTCCAGACGGAACCGCGTTGCGGGGCGCATTTATCGCGGAAAGGAATTTTGCCTATGGCAACACGCCTACAAAGACTTGCAGAATTTGACGGCAACGGCGAACCGTCTCCCGATGAGGCGGTTCAGGTTTTATGCGAGGACAAGAGCGGGACCTATCAGCTTCCCTTTGCATGCCGCCGGGTCAACGGCGAATGGCGTAACAGCGAATCCGGGAGCCTTGTCGAAGCGATGGTCGTCGGGTGGCGGCGCCCCCGAGAGACACGATCCTGACTGGATACCGGATTAGCGGCGACCTTCAGACGTGTTTACTTCTTCGTCTTTGATGCGGCATAACGCGCCTTGGTCTCGCCATTCATCGGATAAAGGCCCGGCAGTTCCGCGCCGTTGTTGACCTCATTGACGATCCAGCCTTCCATCGCTTCCTGCTCCGGACCTTCCGTCAGGATCAGTTCGAGGAATGCCTGCGGGATCAGCACCGCGCCATCCTGATCGGCCACGATCACGTCGTCGGGAAACACGGCAACCCCGCCGCAGCCGATCGGCTCGCCCCAATTGACGAACGTCAATCCGGCAACCGACGGAGGTGCCGCAGCGCCATCGCACCAAACCGGCAGTCCAGTGCCAAGCACGCCCTCGACATCGCGCACCACGCCATCTGTCACCAGCGCTGTGACGCCGCGCTTCGCCATCCGCGCGCAGAGAATGTCGCCGAAGATACCCGCATCGGTGATGCCCATCGCATCGACAACAGCGATGCAGCCCGGCGGCATCGCCTCGATGGCGGTACGGGTGGAAATCGGCTTTGACCACGATTCCGGCGTTGCGAGATCTTCCCGCGCTGGCACGAAGCGTAACGTAAACGCCGGACCGACCAGGCGCTCCTGCCCCGGGCGCAACGGACGCGACCCGCGCAGCCAGACGTTGCGAAGTCCCTTCTTGAGAAGGATCGTGGTGATCGTGGCGGTCGTGATCTTTTTCAGCGTTGCGATGGCTTCGGGCGAGAGCGACATGGGGAAACTCCGGATGTGGTGTGCCAGCCTTTTTGCGAAAGCGCGGCATGGCGTCAAGGCGCGATTCGCGTGACCGGTAAAGTCCGCTTATGTGTTGCGATAACATCAACTTATTTGCCATTTGACCGGGAGTATCGCACAAAGGTGCGGTCCATCTTGAGATGTCCGGCCCATCGATGACCGCCCCGCCCCGCATCCTCCCGTCTGGAGATACTGCCCTGGCGGTCGAATTCGGCCGCAGCATCGATCCGGCGGTCAACCGGCAGGTCCTGGCACTCGACCGCGAAGTCGCGAGCGCAGCCGTTGCCGGCATCCTGGAGACCGTTCCGACCTATCGCTCGCTGCTGGTTCATTACGATCCGCTGCTGATTGATTACGCAACGTTATCGGAAAAACTGCTGGCGCTCGCGGAGCGGCCTGTCCCCGCACAGACCAGTATCCGTCGCTGGCGCGTTCCGGTGGTCTATGGCGGCGAATATGGCATCGATCTCGACGACGTCGCGCGCGCACATGACATCTCGACGTCTGACGTCATCGCAAAGCATACCGGCGGCGACTATTGTGTCGCGATGATCGGCTTCACACCGGGCTTTGCCTATCTGAGTGGCCTTGATCCCGCCATTGCCACGCCGCGGCGCGAGAATCCGCGAACCGAAACACCGGCCGGCACCATTTCCATCGGCGGCGTGCAGGCCTGCGTACAATGTCTCGCCGCGCCAAGCGGCTGGCATCTGCTGGGGCGAACGCCGGTTCGCACCTTTCATCCGCATCGCGATCCGGTGTTTCTGATGGACCCCGGCGATGCCATCACCTTCCATGCCATTGCGGCCAGCGAGTTTGCTTCGCTCGATCGTGCCGCTGAACGCGGCGAGACCGTCGCCGAATTGATCGCGTCATGAGCAAGCTCGTCGTCGTCACAACGGGGCCCGCGACCTCAATTCAAGATGCCGGGCGTTTTGGCGCGCAACGCTATGGCCTCACCACCAGCGGCGCCATGGACCGCGTGTCGCTGGCGATGGCCAACACTCTTGCGGGGAATTCTCCGTTTGTCGCCGCCATTGAAATCGGGCCATTCGCGACCTCGTTCGCGGCCCGCAACGGAGCCGTCCGCGTTGCCTTGACGGGAGCCGTGCGTGTTGCACACATTTCAGGCTCGCCGTTACTTACGAATGAAACGGCGCTGATCGCGGAGGGCGAAACGCTGAAGCTTGGCGCCGCGCGCAACGGCATGTTCAGCTATCTAGCCATCGAAGGCGGCATTGCGGGTGAGCCGGTGTTCGGAAGTCTATCCGTCAATGCACGCGCCGACCTTGGCAGTCCCTTCCCGCGGCCGCTGCAAGCCGGCGACGCACTCGACGTCGGAACTGCGCAAGTCGCGCCTCACGAACGCGCGCTCGACACCTTCGATCGGCCGCAAACACCGATCCGCGTCGTCATGGGCCCGCAGGACGATGAATTCGGAGCTGCGTGCGATGTGTTTCTCAACAGCGAGTGGCGCATCTCCGCCACCAGCGATCGCATGGGCTACCGGCTTGAAGGCCCGAAGGTGGTTCACTCCGGCGGACACAACATCGTTTCCGATGGCGCAGTTCATGGCAGCATCCAGGTGCCGGGCAACGGCCAGCCCATCGTGTTGATGGCGGATCATGGGACGACCGGCGGTTATCCAAAGATCGCAACGGTGATCAGTTCCGACCTTGGACGGCTGGCACAAATGCAGTCCGGCGCTATCATTCGCTTCAAGGCTGTGAGTGTTGAAGAAGCTCAGGCGGAAGCGCGGAAGCTGGCCGAATTCATCCAGGCGCTGCCGGGCCGCGTTCACGCCGCGGGCGGATCAAGCCTCAATCTCGTCGAATTGCAAAAGGCCAATGTCGCCGGTGTCGCAGTGAATGCCATCGACGAGCCTTAATCCTCACGAGGCGTAACATGACCATCGATCTCAACAGCGATCTCGGCGAAGGCTTCGGTGCATGGGACATGGGAAATGACGATGAGATGCTCGGCCTCGCCAGCAGCGTCAACGTCGCCTGCGGATTCCACGCGGGTGATTCAGACATCATGCTGAAGACCGCAAAGCTCGCGAAAGAACGCGGCGTCAGCATCGGCGCGCATCCGGGCTATCGCGACCTGCACGGCTTCGGACGGCGTCCGGTCCCTGGACTGAAATCATCCGAGATCGAAACCATGGTCGCCTACCAGATCGGCGCGTTGCAGGCGGTCGCGGCACTGGCCGGTCACAAGGTGACACATGTCAAGGCACATGGTGCGTTGTCAAATGTCGCTTGTGCCGACGACATGACGGCGCGCGCTATCACTGCTGCCATCAAGGCTGTCGATCCGAACCTGTATTTTGTGGTGCTGCCGAACACCGCACTGGTCCGCGCGGGTGAAGCCGCCGGTCTGAAGTTGATCTATGAAGTTTTCGCCGACCGCGCCTATGAGGACGATGCGCAACTGGTGGCGCGCAGCAAGCCGGGTTCGGTGCTTCATGACGCGGATCAGGTCGCCCAGCGCGTGGTCCGCATGGTTCAGGACAATGCCATCACCGCGGCATCCGGCAAAATCATTCCGGTGAAGATCGACACCGTCTGCATTCACGGCGATACGCCGGGCGCGGTCGAAATCGCACACAAGGTGCGCGCGGAGCTGGAGAATAGCGGCATCGCTGTCACGCCGTTCAGCTCGCGGCGCTAGCTTCCATCGGTTGCTGCACGTCCGTCTGTGCGATCAGCCGCTTCAGTTCCGGAATGCATGAGCCGCAATTGGTGCCTGCTTTCAGCTTTGCGCCGATCTCTGCGGTGGTGCGCGATCCTTCTGCGATCGCCCCACAGATCGCATTGCGTCCGACGCCAAAGCACGCACAGACAACGGGGCCGTCGTTTGCAACGCCGTCCGCGGACTTACCCGACAGGAGCAGCCGGCGCTGCTCGTCACTGATCGACTCCGCCGCGAATGCCGTCTTCACCGCGTCCCAGCTTGATGCGACGTCTGACAGCCCGACAAACAAACAAGCCTCCAACGAATCGCCGGAGAACTGCGCCGCGCGATAGACGCCGTGCGCGGCGTCTTCATATTCTGCGATATGTCCCGCCTCTCCTCGCGGCGACAGAAAGGTTGCCCAGGACGACAGGTCGAGATTGCTGGCGATAAGATAGCCATAGCCGCCTGTGACCGCGACGCGCGACCACCATACACCTTTCGGGAATGACACCGGCTTGCGCGATAAAACGAAACCACGCTGCGCGAACGCAACAGCCTCAATAGCGACCGGTGTTGCCTTGTTCTCCGGCTGCCCCGAGAACGGATCGGTGAACGGTGCGACCAGCGCCCCGATCCGCCCCGACGCGGAATTTTCAGCGCTCCAATGGATCGGCGCGAACAGCATGCCGCGCTGTTGCCGCTCACTGACGACAACCTTCAGGACGCACTGGCCGAGGTCGGTGGCGAGCCGCGCGTAACCTCCATCGACAATGTCCGCCTGCGCCGCATCTAACGGATGAATCTCGACATACGGTTCGGGCAGATGCTGGCCGAGGCGCGGGCTGAGACCCGTGCGCGTCATGGTGTGCCACTGGTCGCGGATACGTCCGGTGTTGAGCCGCAGTGACCGCGCCGCCGAGGTTTCTCCGCGCAGCATCGGCACATCAGGCGCTATAAAGTGCCCTTTACGATCCGGCGTGAAATATCCACCCTCGGCGAAGAAGCGCAATTGCGGTTCTGCCGCACCCTTAGGGATCGGCCACATGAACGACCGCATCGCATCGAATTCGTCATCGGTGACCGACGCCATCGCGCCGATATCGAAGTCGCGACTGCCGCTGTTCTCGAATGCGGAGAGTTCAGCATGCTCACGGAAGATATCAGCGGCGGTGTTGTAGGCGAACGCTGCGCCATAGCCGAGGCGCCTGGCAACCTCGCTCATGATCCACCAGTCCGCTTTCGCCTGTCCCGGCGGCGGCAGGAATGCGCGCTGGCGCGAAATCCGCCGTTCGGAATTCGTCACAGTGCCGGACTTCTCACCCCATGCATGCGCGGGCAGCAGCACATGCGCGCCGGAATTGATGCTGTCGTTGGACTGCACGTTTTCCGAGATCACCAGCAGATCGAGCTTGCGCATCGCCGCGCGCACAGCGTCTGCGTTCGGCAACGATACCGCGGGATTGGTGCCCATCACCCACAGCGCCTTGATCTCGCCGCGGCCGATCGCCTGGAACATCTGAACGGCCTTGAGGCCCTCATGGGTTGCAATGTGCGGCGCTTTCCAGAAGCGGCGCACGCGATCGATGTCCGGTGGCGTGAAACTCATATGCGCCGCGAGCTGGTTGGCGAGCCCGCCGACCTCGCGCCCGCCCATGGCGTTTGGCTGACCGGTCAACGAGAACGGCGATGCACCGGGCTTGCCGATCCGTCCGGTCGCGAGATGGCAGTTGATGATCGCGTTGACCTTGTCGGTGCCCTGAGCCGACTGGTTGACGCCCTGCGAATAGAGCGTCACCACACGCTGCGTTTTCGCGAACATCTGGAAGAACGTCGCAACATCCGTTTCCGCAAGGCCTGTCGCCAGTGCCGTCGCGGCAACGCTGCCCGCAATGCTGCTCGCCTTCGCCAACCCTTTCACGAAGCCGCTTGTATGTTCATCGATATAGGCGTGATCGAGCGCGCCGTTGTCTGCGAGATATGTCAACAACCCACTGAACAGCGCGGTATCCGTTCCGGGCTTGAGGCCGAGAAACAGATCGGCGTCGCCCGAGGTCTCCGTTTGGCGCGGATCGATCACCACGATGCGCGCGCCGCGCCTCTGCTTGTTGGCGATCATCCGCTGAAACAGGATCGGATGACACCAGGCGGCGTTCGATCCGACCAGCACCAGCAGGTCGGCCTGATCGAGATCCTCATAGCAGCCCGGCACCGTGTCAGAACCGAACGCACGGCGATGTCCCGCGACCGATGAGGACATGCAAAGCCGCGAGTTGGTATCGACATTCGCCGTACCGATGAACCCCTTCATTAGCTTGTTGGCGACGTAATAGTCCTCAGTGAGCAACTGCCCTGACAGATAGAAGCCGACCGAACCCGGCCCGTGCTTTGCAATGATGTGCTGAAGCCGATTGGCGACGTGATCGAGCGCGTCGGTCCATGCCACCTGTTCGAGCTTGCCGTTCGAGCACCGGATCATGGGATCGAGCAACCGCTCTCCAAGGCCGAGGGTTTCGCCGAGCGCCGACCCTTTGGAACACAGCCGTCCAAAATTCGCAGGGTGGTCCGGGTCACCGGCGATGGTCGCGCCGCCCTTGCCGTCCGGCGTCGCAATGACGCCGCAGCCGACGCCGCAGTAAGGACATGTGGTTTTTATGGGAGCGAGGGATGGATCGGCGTTGGTCATGCGGCCCCCCGCACGGCAAACGGATCAGAGATCAGAAGGGATGGTAGGAGAGCGTGCCGAACACGACGGCAGCGATCAGCGCGAACGCGCCGTAGACGGCGAGCGTGTGCATGCGATCTTCCGCTTGGGCGGAGGCCGCCTGGGCATGGGCTTCTGACACAATATCGCTCATCGCCGATCTCCAATCGATCACGTGAGGCGATATTGAATTGCTCTGTCAGAGACTTACAAGGCGCGCCAAAAAAAGACGATAAAATTGCCCCCGCCCGCGCCGGGAGAGAGAAATATCCTCCCCGGGACCCCTGCGGAGAATGAACAGCCTCCGGAGAAACCGGCGATTTGCACCCTTCCCGCATCAATAGACGTCCTGCTGGTAGCGGCCCTTTTTCTTCAGATCGGCCACAAAGGCGATCGCCTCATCGGTCGACCGCGCGCCGAACTGGGCCGTGATATCCACCAGAGCGCGTTCAACATCCTTCGCCATCCGCTTGGCGTCGCCGCAGACGTAGACGTGCGCGCCGTCGGCGAGCCAGTTCCACAGCTCACGTCCCACTTCGCGCATCCGGTCCTGCACGTAGAACTTCTCCGCGCCGTCACGCGACCATGCCAGTGACAGGCGCGTCAGCACGCCCGACGTCTTCATCGCATTCAATTCGTCCGAGTAGAAGAAGTCACACGCGCTGCGCTGATGGCCGAAGAACAGCCAGTTGCGGCCAAGCGCCTTGGTGGCCTGGCGGTCGTGCAGGAAGGCGCGGAACGGCGCGATGCCGGTACCCGGGCCGATCATGATGACCGGCGTGTTCGGGTCCTGCGGCAGGCCGAAGCCGTGAGCCTTCTGCACATAGACACCAAGCTGTTCGCCGGGATTGATCCGTTCAGCGAGAAAGGTTGAGGCAAGACCGAGCCGCTTGCGCTTGCCGATCACGTAACGCACCGCATCGACGGTCAGTGAAAGCTTGCCCGGCGTTGCGTTGTGCGACGACGAGATCGAATAGAGGCGCGGCTGCAATGGTTCGAGCGACTCAATGAAGGCCTCCGGATGCGGGCGCACCCCGGAAAACTTCTGCAAGGCGGCCAGGACGTCGAGATTGGCGGCGTCCCCATCCGGATCGTCGCCTGAGGCAAGTGCCCGCGCCTTCTCGCGCTGCGCGCCGCCGGTCACGAACGAGATCAGTTCGAACAGCGTATCCGGTGCGGGAGAAAGCGATACGTCGTTGAGCAACACCTCGCGCAGCGGCTTGCCGCTGACTTCAGTCATGTGCG
This sequence comes from Afipia sp. MLSD5-FHT05B12, assembly GCF_058793355.1. NCBI lineage: Bacteria > Pseudomonadati > Pseudomonadota > Alphaproteobacteria > Hyphomicrobiales > Nitrobacteraceae > Afipia > Afipia sp. MLSD5-FHT05B12. Next base: position 59,401 of record NZ_JBXAFS010000014.1, on the reverse strand, counting down.
ATGCGCCGAGCATCGCGATGATCTGGTCCACGAGGCCGAGATCGTTGGCGGCGAATACGCCGAATGAATCGCCGACGACGTAATCGAGACCGGCTTGAGACAGGTCAAACTCGATATGCCAGGTCTCCTTCTCCGAGCCGGGCTTGTTGATCTGACGGCGCGACAGGAACGAGGCCTTCGCAGGATTGTCACGCGAACGGCCCGGCTCCGCCGCTGGCGCCACCGCAACAGGCGCGACCGGTGCAACGGTCGGCATCGATGCCACAGCCGGCGCTTTCTCAAGCTCCTCGTAAAGGGATTTGAGCATCCGCGCGGTTTCCTTGCCGCCGGGAACGCAGAGGTTGAGCCGTGCCTCGGACTTGTTAGCGATCACCTCGGAATAGTCGTGGCAGTTGTAGCCACATTGGCCGCAATCCTGCTGCGCCATCGCAGCCATCATCTTGCGGCGCACCGGGCGGCCTTCGGCGAGCTTCATGCGTTCGGCGATCGGCATGGTCTGGTCGTGCCACGGCGCTTCGCCGTCATCGCCGTCGCCGGTAGCGTCCTTCATGACCGCCGCGCCCTGCTCCGCCGTCAGCGGCGTCACAGCGTTGTCGAGCGACACGAGGCCCGCAAAGAATCCGTTCAGCCACGCGCGCTGCTCCTGCGAGAACGGCGCAGTCTCAGGGATGATCTCGAAGTTCGCCGTTGGAGAAAGCTGGTTCATGCTGCCACTCCCTCGCCGATCAACTGGCGCAACGCATCAATATCGTGGCGGCTGGCGAAGCTGGTGAAGGTTTCCTCCTCGAAGGCGCGGTTTGCAACATAGGCTTTCAGCACGCGTTCGATGGTCTTCGGCGTGTCCTCGGCTTTCACGTTCTGAAATAGTTCACGCGCTATCGCAGTATCCGTACCGAACCCGCCGCCGACGTGAACATGATAGCCTGCAACCGTGTCACCATCGTCGTTGATCGGAACACGCGCGCCGATCAGGCCGATGTCACCGATATAGTGCTGGGCACAGGAATGATGACATCCGGTGAGATGGATGTTCACCGGCGTCCGCAGCTGTACACGCTCCTCGCACCAAGCGGCAATCTCGTCGGCGTTCTCCTTGGTGTGAGCCGCCGCGAAGCGGCAGCCGGTGGCGCCGGTACAGGCGATCAGGCCCGCGCGGAGGGCCGATGTTGCCGTTGCGAGGCCCAAAGCCTCGATGCCGGCAACAACAGTCGCGACGTTTGCATTGGCGACGCCGGAGATCAGCAGGTTCTGCCAGACCGTGAGGCGAATATCGCCGTCGCCGAAATCGGCTGCGAGCTTCGCAAGCCCGCGGATCTGCCCGGCCGACAGGCGGCCGAGCTTCAGCGCAACGCCGATCCAGTTCAATCCTGCCTGCTTCTGCGGATGCACGCCGATATGCGCGAGCCGATCATAGGCCGGACGCGGCGCGATGGCTTCCGCCGGAACACGGATCAGCTTCCGGCCCAGCTTTTCCTCGACGGCGGCAAGAAATTTGTCGAAGCCCCACGAGTCGAGCACATATTTCAACCGTGCCTTGTTGCGGTTGGTCCGGTCGCCGTTCTCTATGAAGACGCGCACGATCTTGTCAGCAACATCGGTCGCCTCCTGCGGCTTAAGAATAACGCCGGTATCGCGGGCAAAATCCTTGTGGCCGGTGATGCCGCCCAGCGCCAGCCGGAAATGGATTCCCGGTTCGACGCCGTGGCCTTCAAACACCTCGACAGCCTGAAAGGCGATGTCGTTAGTCTCCTCGAGCGTGGCGATGCGCCCTGCTCCGTCGAACGCGACATTGAATTTGCGCGGCAAACCATACAGCGAGCGGTCGTTGAGAATATGGAAATGCCATTCGCGGGCGTAGCGGCGCGTGTCGATAATTTCCTGCGGATCGATGCCCGCGGTCGATGTGCCGGTGACGTTGCGGATGTTGTCCGCACCCGACCCACGAGAGCACAGCCCGAGATCCTGAAGCCCCTCGATGATGTTGATCGCGTTCTTCGGTTCGATCTCGCGGAGCTGAAGATTCGCGCGCGTCGTCACATGAGCATAGGGCCCGCCGAAATTTTCGGCGAGGTCCGCGACCCCTGCGAACTGCCAGTGCTTGAGGATGCCGTTCGGAATACGAAGACGGCACATGTAGGACGCCTGCGCCGGAGCGACGTAGAAAATGCCGTAATAGCGCCAGCGGAAATTGTCCGCCGGTTTCGGCGATTCGTTATTCTCCGCCTGCTTGACCAGCCGCGGATAGGCATCGAACGGATGCTCGTCGCGCTTGAATTTCTCCTGTTCGTTGAGCTTGCGGCCCGCCGCAACCGTGCGGTCCTGCGCCTTGAGATGAATGGCGTCAGGCCCAACCGTCTCTGACTTCGCCGGTGCGTTGGTGCGCGCGACGCGCGAGGCCGAGAGCCCCGATACGAATCCTTCGAGATATCGCTTCTGGTCCGGAGAAAAATCACTGGACATGTCTCATGCGGCCTTCGGTTGTGCGAGAGCGCGGCCGAACATCATGTCGCCGCGGATCGCTTCGATGGATGCCGTTGTCCTGATCAGTTCGAGGTACCAGAGCGCGTCCTGCGTATCGCCGACCAGGACGGCTCCTTTGAGGCGGCCATCGGCCACTACAAGTTTCTTGTAAGTGCCACGCCGTTCGTCATTGAACAGAAGCGTGTCCGTGTCGGGTTCACCGAGGAAATCGCCAGCAGAGAACACGCTGACACCCGAGACTTTCAGATTCGTCGAAACAACACTGCCGTTGTATTGCGCCGAACGCCCCGCAAGATGATCGGCCAGCACGCGGGCCTGCTCATAGGCGGGTTCGACGAGCCCGTAACATGTGCCACGATGTTCGGCACATTCACCAAGCGCGAACACATCGACATGACCGGTGCGCAACTGATCGTCGACCACGATACCGCGATTGACGGGTACACCGGCATCTTTCGCCAGCGCGACATTCGGACGGATACCTGCGGCGAACACCACGGCGTCGGCGGCGATCACCCGCCCATCCGACAGTTCGACGCCTTGCGTCGTGCCTTCGCCGAGGATCTGTTTGGTGTTGGCACCAAGCAGAACCTCAATGCCCTTGCTCTCGACCAGCCGCTTCAGCAGCACCGCTGCTGGCGCATCGAGCTGCCGCTCCATCAGGCGATCCATCAGATGCAGCAGTGTGACCTTGGAGCCGGCCTTGGCGAGACCATAGGCCGCCTCAAGACCGAGCAATCCGCCGCCAACCACCACAACGCGCTTTTTCTCGCGCGCAAGTACCAACAGCAGATCGACATCGCGGCTGTCGCGAAACGTATGGACGCCCGGCAGATCCGCGCCGGGCACGTTCAGCCGGATGGCGGTCGAGCCGGTGGCGATCACCACTTTTGAAAAAGGAACGGCGGTGCCATTCGCAAGATGGATGGTGTGGCTGGCGAGATCGATCGAATTGGCGGCGCAGCCATAGGTCAGCGTCACGCCACGGTCGCGCCACCAGGACGCCGACCGCAGCTCGATCTCCTGCGACGTGGTCTCGCCCGCCAGCACCGATGACAACAACACGCGGTTGTAAGCGAGCCTCGGTTCGTCGCCGATCACGGCGATGGCGTAGCGGCCGAGCGCCTGCTTCGCCATCTCCTCGACGAAGCGAGCGGCGGCCATTCCGTTGCCGATGATGACTAGAGGTTCGCTCACGTCACGTCCTTCACATCTATGCCTCGATCAAGCCGCTTCGACGAATCGATGGCGCTCATAGAGGAACTCAAGTACGCGCTGACGGCATTTGAGGTAGATCGGATTAGAGGCCAGTTCGAGCCGCTTGCGCGGGTGGGGCAGCGGCACCTCAAGCACCTCGCCGATCCGCGCACTCGGGCCGTTGGTCATCATCACGATACGGTTCGAGAGCAGCACGGCCTCATCGACGTCGTGCGTGATCATCATCACCGTGTTGTTGAGCTTCTGGTGCAGCGCCATCACCGAGTCCTGAAGATGAGCGCGGGTCAGGGCATCGAGCGCGCCGAATGGTTCGTCCAGCAGCAACACTTTCGGCTCCATCGCCAGCGCGCGGGCGATACCAACGCGCTGCTTCATGCCGCCGGAGATTTCGGACGGGCGCTTGTCCTTGGCGTGGGTCATCTGCACGAGATTGAGGTTGTGCAGCACCCATTCATCGCGCTCGGCGCGGGTCTTGCTCGATCCGAACACCTTGTCGACGCCGAGGCGCACGTTGTCATAAACCGTGAGCCACGGCAGCAGGCTGTGGTTCTGGAACACCACGGCACGATCCGGTCCGGGTGAGTTCACCTCGCGGCCTTCGAGCAGCACGCCGCCCTGGGTCGCGGTGGTCAGTCCGGCGACGATGTTGAGCAAGGTGGACTTGCCGCATCCGGAGTGGCCGATGATCGAGATGTAGTCGCCCTGCTCCACGGTCAGGTTGATGTCCTTGAGGACCTCGCTCTGCGTGGAACCACGGGTGAAAATCTTGTCGATGTGATCGAGCTTCAGATAAGCCATTGTCATTCTCCACTAGTGTCCCGTATCCGACGTTCGCCTCACTCTGCAGCGCCTTCCGAGCGAACGTCGGATACGAAAGGACACTAGCAAACTATGGTTCTAGTGATCCTTTGGTTCTGACATTCGTAAAAGTGCCCGCGAAGGATACGATACGAATGTCAGAACCGGATCACTAGCTTGCCTGTGCGCCGCGCGTCGCGATGTTCGCAACGAAAGCGACCATGCGATCGAGCACAAATCCGACGATGCCGATGTAGGCGAGCGCCACGAAGATGTCGGACAGACGTGATGAATTCCACGCGTCCCAGATGAAGAAGCCGATACCAACACCGCCGGTGAGCATTTCGGCCGCGACGATGGCAAGCCATGACAGGCCGATGCCGATGCGCAGGCCGGTGAAGATGTAGGGCGCCGCCGACGGGATCATGATCTTCCAGAAGAACTCGAGCGGGTTCAGCCGAACCACGGCGGCGACGTTGCGGTAATCCTGCGGAATGTTGCGGATACCCACGGCGGTGTTGATGATGATCGGCCAGATCGAGGTGATGAAGATCACGAAGATCGCAGACGGGTTGCTGTCGCGAAAGGCCGCCAGTGAAATCGGCAGCCAGGCCAACGGCGGAACAGTCCGCATCACCTGGAAGATCGGATCGAGACCGCGCATCGCCCACACCGACTGGCCGATGATCGCGCCGACCAGCACTCCGACAACGCTCGCAAGACCGAAGCCGACAGCGACCCGCTGAAGCGACGTGAGGACGCGCAGGCCGAGCCCGATATCCTGCGGGCCGGTCACGAAGAACGGGTCGATGATCAGGTCCTTGGCATCAGCCCAGATGCGAGAGGGCGACGGCAGCGTCGCACCCGGCTTCATGCAGAGGATCTGCCAGATGCCGAAGATCAGCACGAGCATGATGAACGGCGGGACCACACGGGCCGCCACCGCACGCAAATTCGGAAGCAGCGTGTCGGTCAGAAAGCTGCGTGATAACTTCGGCAGCGGGACGACCGCGGCAGTCGAAGCCGGCGACGGTGTCGGGAGAGTGCTGGTCGTTTTGGCGAGCGGCATGTTCATGAGATTGCCTCGGTTGTGTTAGGTGCGAGGCCGCCCCTGCGTGGGGCGGCCCGCAGGGTCTCAGGCATCGATACGCTTGATCGACAAACTCTTGAGGTACGCCGACGGATTTTCAGGATCGAAGACCTTGCCGTCGAAGAAGGTTTCCTTGCCCCGCGACGTGCTGGCCGGAATGTCGGCTGCGGCGACGCCGAGCGCTTTCGCCGCCGACTTCCAGATGTCCTCGCGATTGACCTTGTCGACCAGCGCCTTGACGTCCGTCGTCGGCTCGAACTTGCCCCAGCGGATGTCTTCGGTGACGAACCAGGCGTCATGGCTCTTGAACGGGTAGGACGCGTGGTCCTGCCAGAATTTCATGAACTGCTTGGTGCCCTTCTCAACACGGCCGTTGCCGTAATTGATGTCGCCATTGGCGCGGCCGATAATGTCGGCAACCGGCACGTTGAACCACTGCCGCTTTCCGACGATCTCGGACATCTCGGCGCGGTTCGCCGGCTTATCGCACCACTGCTGCGCTTCCATCACAGCCATCAGGATGGCCTGCGTCGCCTTCGGATACTTGTCCACGTAGTCGGCGCGAAGACCGAGCGCCTTTTCCGGATGCTTCGACCAGATCTCGCCCGTGGAGCACGCGGTATAGCCGATCCCCTGATTGACGAGTTGCTCACCCCACGGCTCGCCGACGCAGAACGCGTCCATGTTGCCGACCTTCATGTTAGCCACCATCTGCGGCGGCGGAACGACGATGGTGGAAACGTCCTTGTCGGGATCGATGCCGCCGGCGGCAAGCCAGTAGCGAAGCCAGAGGTCATGGGTGCCGCCGGGGAAGGTCATCGCGACCTTCACTTCCTTGCCCTCGGCTTTCTTCTTGGCGAAGGCTTCCTTGAGCGCCGACGAGTTCGCAGTGACTTTCAGATCCTTGTAATCGTTGGAGACAGAGATCGCCTGCGCATCGAGATTGAGGCGCGCCAGGATGTACATCGGCGTCGGCACATTGTTCTGGGTCACCTTGCCGGCCGAAATCAGGTAAGGCATCGGCGTCAGGATGTGCGCGCCGTCGATGCCGTTCTTCTCACCGCCGAGCACGAGATTGTCACGCGTTGCGCCCCACGACGCTTGCTTGTTGACTTCGACGTCCGGCACGCCGTGTTTGGCGAAAATTCCTTTTTCCTTGGCTATCACCAGCGGCGACGCGTCCATCAGCGCGATGTAGCCAAGGATGGCCTTGGTCACTTCCGGCCCGGCGGTTTGCGCGAAGGCGCCGCCGGGAAAATTCAATCGCGCCGCGGCGAGCAATGCCGCCGTTCCCGCACCGGCCTTGAGCAGCGCACGGCGGCTCATCTTGCGGTTTGCGATTCCCTTCTCGCCCAGTTTGGTGGTCTTGGTCATGGTGTCTGTCGTCCTTTCGACCGTGTCGCTGTTTGACTGCCGTTCAATCGCCCTACGCACAGGTCTCCTTGCCGCCCAAAAAGCAAAAAGCCGCCACCTCGAGACGCGCCCATGAGGCTCCTCGAGACAGCGGCATTGCTGTTTGGGCCATCGATGGACCCGGCAGGCCTTCGTCTCGGCCTGCCCCTAGCTATTCAAGGATCGTGCCAGCCGCGTGCAACGCAGCAAATTCATATTTTTCAGGAGGTTACGGAGGTGCCTTCATATGGAGCAGGCTTGGGTCACGGCCCGCCCAAATGGCAAATGCCCACTTATTGCGCAGCGCACAAAAAATGGGCAAGCGTCAATGAACCAGGAATCGCTGTTAGAGCGGGTGCCGCTTGATCGCGACGGACGCAAGGTGCGCAGCGATATCGTTGGCGTCGAACAAGGGGCCATCAAAGGCGCCAACGCCGTGCTGAATCCCTTGTACGGGCGTCTTCGGTGAGCCGAGCGCCGTATCGTAGAGATCCGGCCGGAAGACCCTCTTGGCGGTCTCCAGTGCCTCCGGCGAATAAGCCGCCTGCCCCCAGCGAACCATCTGGGCGTAGAGCCAGGCCGCTTGCACGGGATCGGGCCGCGCCGCACCCTCACGGCCGACCAGCAAGTATCGACTACTTTCGCGGAACGTCCCGTCCGGGGAGATCTTCAGGCGGCCGTCGAGGGTGCGCCGGATCACCTCGGGATCGACCCCGATCCGTTCCGGCGCTCCCAGGATGCGGGACACCTCGGTCCGGTTCTCCGGAGTCTCGATAAACTCTGCCGCACGGCCATGCGCACGCGTGAGCTTTGCGAGGATTTCCGGATTCTCCAGTGCCCATTTCTCGCGCACCGCGAGGACCTTTTCCGCCGCGCGTTCAAGAATGTCCGAGACGTAATGCAGGATGTGCCCGACGCCGAGATCAACCGCGACCGAGTTCCATGGCGCGCCGACGCAAAACGCATCGACGTGGCCATTGGCGAGGCTGTCCACCATGTACGGCGGCGGCAGCACCACCAGCCGCACATCCTCGTCCGGATCGACACCGCCGGCGGCCATCCAGAACCGCAGTTGGTAGTTGTGGGTCGAGAACGGAAACGTCATACCGAAGGTCAGCGGTTCGCCGCCCCCCTCGCGCCGGGCCGCGACAACCCGCGCCAGCGCCTTCGCCGTTACCATCGGATTGGCCGGATCGCCGTCGGCCTCGCCCATGACCGCGGCGTGAAGGGCCGGCGACACTGTGATCGCATTGCCGTTCAGTCCGAGGTTAAAGGGAGTGATGATCGGTACCTTGACCTGCGACAGGCCGAGTGTCGACGCGATCGCGACCGGCGCCAGCAGGTGGGCCGCGTCAAACAGCCCGATATTGAGCTTGTCGCGGACGTTCGACCACGACACCTCGCGCACCAGCGTGACATCGAGGCCCTCGGCCGCAGCGAAGCCCTTGTCCACGGCGGCGATCAGCGCGGCTGCGTCCACCAGCGGGATAAATCCAATCGTAAGCGGTGTACCCGTCATTTCAACAACTCCGCCGCGGTAATGATCGATTGAGCGATCTCGCCGATCTTCTTTTTCTCTCGCATGGCGGTGGACCGGATCAGCACATAGGCCTCTTCTTCGGTGAGGCCCTTCGCCTTCATCAGCAGGCCCTTGGCGCGGTCCAGAGTTTTGCGGTCTTCCAGCGCCGACCTGGTGCGATCCAGTTCATCCTGCAATTTGGAGAAGGCGTTAAACCGCGAAATGCACAGATCGAGGATCGGCTTGATTCGCTCCTTCTTGAGGCCATCGACGATATACGCCGACACCCCGGCCTCGACCGACTGCTGGATCGAGGCGGCATCGCTCTGGTCCACGAACATCGCGATCGGCCGCCGTACCGCGCGGCTGACCTGGAACATCTGTTCCAGGACGTCGCGGCTGGGGTTTTCGAGGTCGATCAGGATGACATCGGGATCGATGCGGTAGATGCGCGCCAGAAGATTGTGCATCTCCGGAATGTGCTCAACGCTGGTAAAGCCCGCGTCGCGCAGTCCCTCCTTGAGGATTGCAGCTCTGATCGGGCTTTCGTCGACGATGACTATCTTGAACGACGAATCCGCAGCCATTCAGTACTCGCATTCCGGCAAAACAACCTTAGCATGCACGCCCATACGGCTTAAAGCCTTGTATTTGGGATTGATCGGGGATAGCTCCTGCGGACTCCCAACAGGTACGGTCGGATGGAACAGGGCGTCGCCCCAAAAGTCAGTTTTGTGTCACTTGGATGCCCCAAGGCGCTGGTGGACTCCGAACGGATCATTACGCGGCTGCGGGCGGAGGGCTACGAGCTCGCGCGCAAGCACGATGGCGCGGATCTGGTGATCGTCAATACCTGCGGCTTCCTCGATAGCGCCAAGCAGGAATCACTGGGCGCCATCGGCGAAGCCATGGCCGAGAACGGCAAGGTGATCGTGACCGGCTGCATGGGCGCCGAACCCGAGCAGATCGAAAAAGCCTATCCCAACGTTCTTTCGATCACCGGCCCGCAGCAATATGAGAGCGTGCTCGACGCCGTGCATCGCGCGCTGCCGCCGCTGCACAATCCGCATATCGATCTGGTGCCGCCGCAGGGCATCAAGCTGACGCCACGCCACTACGCGTACTTGAAGATTTCCGAAGGCTGCAACAACCGCTGCACCTTCTGCATCATCCCGAAGTTGCGCGGCGATCTCGTTTCGCGCCCCGCCAACGACGTGCTGCGCGAAGCCGAGAAGCTGGTGGCGGCCGGCGTCAAGGAATTGCTGGTGGTGTCGCAGGACACCTCCGCCTATGGCGTCGACATCAAGTATGCGACCAGCATCTGGAAGGATCGCGAGGTCCGCGCGAAATTCTTCGACCTGTCGCGCGAGCTCGGCGAACTCGGCGCGTGGGTCCGGCTGCAATACGTCTACCCCTACCCGCATGTCGATGAAGTCATTGGCCTGATGACCGAGGGCAAGGTGCTGCCTTATCTGGACATCCCGTTCCAGCACGCCTCGCCCGAAGTGCTGAAGCAGATGCGCCGTCCGGCCTCGCAGGACAAAACACTCAGCCGCATCAAGAAGTGGCGCGAGGAATGTCCGGACCTCACGTTGCGTTCGACCTTCATCGTCGGATTCCCCGGCGAGACCGATTCCGATTTCCAGTATTTGCTCGACTGGCTTGATGAGGCGCAGATCGACCGTCTCGGCTGCTTCAAGTACGAACCCGTCGCAGGTGCGACCTCGAACACCATCGAGAACCCGGTGCCGGAAGAGATCAAGACCGCGCGCTGGAATGCGCTGATGGCGCGTCAGCAGAAGATTTCGGCCCAGCGTCTCAAGCGCAAGGTTGGCACCCGCCAGCAGGTCATCATCGACGAAGTCGGCCCGACGGTGGCAAAAGGCCGCTCAAAGGCCGATGCGCCACAGATCGACGGGGCGGTCTACGTCTCCAGCCGCCGCCCGCTGAAGGTCGGCGACATCGTCACCGCGAAGATCGATCGCGCAGACCAGTATGACCTGCACGGGACCGTCGCGGGGTTTTAAGAGCGTGAATTCCCAACGGGTCATCCCCGCGAAGGCGGGGATCCATAACCCCTGAATTCACAGCACAAAAGTATCGCACCACCCTGCTTATAGTCAAACTCAGGGAGTATGGGTCCCCGCTTTCGCGGGGACGACATCGATATGTAGTGAACGGGCACCTACGGCTTCAAAATCCCCGAACCCGTTGTCACGCGGCTCTCGAGATCGCGATGCGCCTTCTGCGCATCCTTCAGCGCATAGGCGTGATTGATCGGCACATGCAGCGTGCCACTGAGCACGGCGGCGAACAAGGCGTCTGCGCCCTCGATCAGTTCCTTCCGTGTTCCCACATAGTCGTTGAGCTTTGGCCGCGTCGCGAACAGCGAGCCGTGATTGTTCAACTCGGCGATCGAGAACGGCGGAACTGGCCCCGAGGCATTGCCGAACGACACGAACAGGCCGCGCTTCCGCAGTGACTTCAGCGAACCGGCGAACGTGTCCTTGCCTACGCCATCATAGACAACGTCGCACAATTCGCCGCGGCTGATCTGCTTCACGCGCTCGGCGAAATCTTCCTGCTTGTAGAGAATGACGTGGTCGCAGCCATTGGAGAGCGCAAGTTTCGCCTTCTCCTCTGTTCCGACGGTGCCGATGACATTCGCACCGAGCGCCTTTGCCCACTGACATGCGAGCAGGCCGATGCCGCCGGCTGCGGCGTGAATCAGCACGCGATGGCCGGGCTCCACCTTGAAGGTCTTGTGCAGCAGGTACCAGACCGTCAGCCCCTTGAGCATCAGCACCGCCGCCTGTTCATGCGAGATGTGATCCGGCAGCTTCACCAGCTTGTCGGCGGGAATATTGCGCTCGGTCGCGTAGCCGCCGAGATTGAAATAGTACGCCACGCGATCGCCGGGGTGGAAATTGGTCACGCCGGGGCCAGCGGACACCACTTCGCCGGAGGCTTCGTTGCCGACAATGAACGGCAGGCCAGGCGCCTTGTAGAGGCCGGTACGGTAATAGGTGTCGATGAAGTTCAGGCCGATGGCATGCTGGCGGATGCGCACCTCGCCGGAGCCGGGTGGAGGCACCTCGACATCCTCATAGATCATCACTTCCGGACCGCCCACCTGATGGACGCGCACAGCCTTGGTCATGGTTTCTCCCGGCCTTTTCTCAAGCAATCTCAACCGGGAGCGAAGTCCATCGGCAGCAAATTGTCAACGCGGACCAAAGCCGCTCCCGATCAGCCTTCTGACAGGCTCGTCCGCTTCCTGCGGTTGCGCCTGGCGAGAATGTTGAAGAATTCAACCGCCGCCGAGAAACAGATCGCGACATAGATGAACGCGCGCGGAATGTGGAAGTGGAATCCGTCTGCAACCAACGCCACGCCGATCAGGACGAGAAACGCCAGCGCCAGCATTTTGGTCGTTGGGTGTTCCTTCACGAAGGCCGCGACAGGCCCGGATGAAACGTACATCACGCCAACCGCGATGATGACCGCCGCGATCATGATCTTGAGATCGTCCACCATGCCGATCGCGGTAATGATGGAATCGATAGAGAACACGAGGTCAATGACGATGATCTGCACGATCACCCAGAAGAACGCGCTCGGGGTCGCTTTGGCACTCCCCTCCTCGTCTCGCGCCTCGACCTCCGCATGAATCTCGTGGGTCGCCTTGGCGATCAGGAAGAAGCCGCCGACAATCAGAATGATGTCGCGCCATGACAGCGCGAACTTGCCGACAGTGATGACCGGCTGGGTAAGACCGATCAGCCAGACCAGAATACTCAGCAGCGCAATCCGGAACACCAGCGCCAGCGCGAGACCAATCTTGCGCGCGCGCTCTGCCTGCGCGGGCGGAATACGCGACACGATCACCGACAGGAAGATCACGTTGTCGATGCCAAGCACGATCTCGAGGGCCGTCAGCGTCAACAGCGCGGCCCAGGCCTCGGGGCTCGTCAGTAATTCCATCATGCGCGATTTCCGCCAAACAATCTGATCAACACGTCACTGAAAAGAATGTATGCGCCAATGGCGCAGAGTCCGGCGGTAATCCACAACGACACCTCGAAATTGGAAGCAATCGCGATCATTGCCAATATCGCCCAGATCACCAGCAGCGTGATATTCAGTTTTCGGAATCGCGTGGTCCGCAGCGGATGCATGACGTTGAACGGCACGAACGTCAGCGCAACGAGAATGGCAAGCGCGATGCTGCCGATAACGGCTGGCGGTTTCAGCAGGAACAGATAGAACGCCGCGCCATTCCAAAGCGCGGGGAATCCGCGAAAATGATTGTCATCGGTTTTCATGCGCCGGTCGGAAAAATACAGCGCACCGGAAATGACGATGGCCGCCCCAAGCACGTATGTCGCCAACGGAACCAGCAAACCACTGGCCGTGATCGCATAGGCTGGCACAAACACGTAGGTCAGAAAATCGACCACAAGATCCAGCGTGTCGCCGGACCAGTTCGGGAGGACATCGCCGACATTGAGCCGCCGCGCCAGCGGGCCGTCGAGACCGTCGATCAGCAGGGCAAGTCCGAGCCAGCCGAACATCGCCGCCCAGTGTTCCCTCACCGCCTCCAGCATGGCGATCAGCGCGACCGCGCCGCCCAGCGCCGTGAAAATATGAACCCCGAACGCGCGCACGCGCATTCTGGCGGGAAACGGGGGCTGGTCCTGCGTGCCGGGCTCGCTCATACGCAGTCGTCACTAACAGGATTCCCGGCATTTTGCATATCCAGTGTCTCCAGTTTGAATTGTGACAAGGCGCGAACCGGATTTGCCTTAAATACCCATCAGGATGACAACCTGAAATCCATTGTGACGCCGGAAAATTCCGACCATAGATACCCCATGACCAAACCTCGACCAGCATCGCAAAACCATCACACCGCCGTTGTGGGCGGCGGACCTGCCGGGCTGGCCACAGCCATCGCGCTGGCCCAAGCCGGTGTCGAGACGGCCCTGATCGCGCGGCGGTCGCCCTATGCCGATAACCGGACCACGGCCCTGCTCGGCGGCTCGGTGGATTTCCTGCAATCGCTGGACGTTTGGCGGCGATGTTCCGATGACGCAGCTGCGCTACGCACGATGCGGCTGGTGGACGACACACGCCGCCTGATCCGCTCTCCCGAGGTGAAGTTCTCATCGGATGAGATCGGCATGGAGGCGTTCGGCTACAACATCGAGAACCGTCTGCTGATGGTCGCAATGGAGGCGCGCGCGGCTGAGTTGCCAAATCTCACGCGCATCGACGACGAAGCAGAGTCCATCGCCACCGGCGAATCGTCGGTCACGATCACGACAAAGCGGGGTCAGACGCTCACCGCAGCCCTGGTGGCCGGCGCTGATGGACGGCATTCGCTCTGCCGGGAAGCCGCGGGCATCGGCGTCAAGCGCCGGGACCTCGGCCAATCGGCGTTGACCCTGAATGTGACGCATACGCGCCCGCACGGAAACTGCTCGACCGAGTTTCATACCGAGTCCGGCCCGTGCGTTTTCGTCCCCTTGCCCGGCGAGCGATCCAGTATCGTTTGGGTGGTGAAACCGGACGAAGCCGAGCGGCTGAAGAGCCTCGATGACCAGGCGCTCGCTCTCGCCGCCGAACAGCAATCGCATTCGATCCTCGGCAAGCTGACCGTCGCGCCGGGCCGTCACGTGTTTCCGCTGACGATCGAGAGTCCGGATCATCTCGCGGCGAAACGCATTGCGCTGGTCGGCGAAGCGGCGCATGTGCTGCCGCCGATCGGCGCACAGGGTCTCAATATGGGACTGCGCGATGCAGCCGATCTGGCGGAGATCGCGCGGGACGCACTCTCGATGGGTACCGATCCAGGCGACGATGCGGTGCTGCAACGCTACGCCCGCGCTCGCCGCGCCGATGTGTTCAGCCGCACCTTCGCGGTGGACGTGGCGAACCGCACGCTGCTTAGCGATTTCCTGCCGGCGCAATCGCTTCGTGCCGCCGGCATGCATGTGCTGAACACCGTTGGTCCGATCCGGCGGCTCGCCATGCGCGAGGGACTGTCGCCGTCGTGGCGCGGACGGTAATTGCCGCGAGGTATAGGTCCTACCGGGCCGGCACCAAATGAACGCGATCGATCGTTCCGCCGCTGGCGGCGAAACTCTTCATCGCGGCTTCGATCAACGCATCTACCCTGGCAACATCAAAAGCCGGGGCGGCGGCATTCAATTCCAGATCGGTTTCGACAACCAGCACCGTCTCCACACCGTCCTTGTCGACTTCAATCGTCGTCCAGATACTTCTGGCATTGGGATGATCAATCGTCATCGGAGTGCTCCCTGCGTTCCACCGGAGCATATCACAACCGCGCTGGTTACGGAGCGCCGATGTCTTCAGCCACACCTTCGCGGAGCGAGGGATTGTCCCCGTCGTGGCGGGGGCGCTAAGGGTCAGTTGTCGAAACCCACAAACACCGTGGCTTCTTCGACTGACTTTCGTTCGGACACCACCGCATTTGCCGGGAAATTTTCATCCGGCCACCCCAATGCGATGCTTTTCATGATAACCTGATCGTCCGCTATTCCGGCATGTTCACGCACCACCGGTGATTGCATGATGCCTTGGCTGTTGATCACAGCCCCCAGTCCGCGAGACCAGGCGGCATTGACCAAGGCGGTTGCCACAGCGCCGCAATCGAACGGCGTATCGTCGCTGCCGTCCAGCACGCGATCGTAAGTCACGATGATGCACACAGGCGCATCGAACTGACGGAAGCCACGTAGAACCCAGTCCTGGCGCATATCCTTGTCATCGCGCGCAATCCCCATTGCGGAGAACAGCTGCTTGGCGACGCCAACCTGCCTGTCGCGGTGCTGACCTGCGAATGCCTGACCCGTGCGGAACTCGCGCGACTGCGGTACCCCTGCCACCATCCGCTCTGTATTTCCGGTGCGGATTCGATCTAGCGGTTCGCCGGTGATGACGTAGAAATTCCAGGGTTGGGTATTCATCGAGGACGGAGCGCGCATCGCCAAACCGATAATTTCCTCAATCAGCACCCTGGGTACCGGATCTGGTTTGTATCCGCGGATGCTCCGACGGCCGAGGATAACGTCATCAAACTGCATTGGTCTGTAATCCCTAGGTGATACCTGAGTTGCCTGGATACTTGCGGTTCATCGACCGTCACGCAAGACGGGAGATGTGAACACATAGGCGGTATGTCCACTTCCGGCCCAAGACCGACAGACATCCATGCTCCTTCAGCATTGCGTTCCGCAAATAGCGTCCGATAAACGGGTTGTCACGGAAACACCACGCCGTTCTTGATCATCCACATCACGCTGGTCAGCGTCACCACAGAGACGAACGTACCGATCAGCACCAGCGTCGATGCAGGTTCGATCCAGGTGTCGTACTGACGCGCAATAACGAACACGTTGAGCGCGGGTGGCAGTGAGGCCAGCAACAGCGCTGTCGCAGCCCATTCCATCGGAAACGGACCGAGCGCTATCAGGAGCCCGAGTACAATCAGCGGGTGCAGGATCAGCTTGACCACGACGACGCCCGGCACTTCCCATGGCACGCGCTCGAACGGCCGCAGCGCCACGGTGACGCCGAGCGCGAACAGCGCGACGGGCGCCGCTGCGCTTTGCAGGAACTGAAACATGTTGTCGAGCGCTACGGGCACCGGGACATGGAATGCCGCGACCAGCGCACCGAAATAGGAGGCGATGATAAGCGGATGCAGCATAATCTGTTTTGCAACGAGCCCGACGGTCGGCAGCAGCGGCCGGCGCTCACCGTCGGTCAGCACCATCAGCAGCGGCACGGTCGTGAACAGGAAGATCGTGTCGAAGCAAAATACCAGCGCCACCGGCGCTGCTGCCTTCGCGCCGAGCGTCGCGAGCGCCAGTCCCGGTCCCATGTAACCGATGTTGCCGTAACCCCCGCCCAGTCCCGCCATCGCGGATTCGCGCATCGACAGTTTGCCGATCAGATTCGCGCCGAGCATCGACAGGAAGAACGCACTCGCGGTTGCCAGCGTCGTAGCGATCACGAACGGCGGATTGTTCAGTTGCTCGAACGGCGTCCTTGCAAGTGTTCTAAAGAATAGCGCCGGCAGCGACACGTAGAGCAGGAAGAAATTCATCCACTCCAGGCCGGCTTCCGGCAGCCGCTTGTACCGGCCGCAGGCATAGCCGATGAAGATCAGCCCGAAATACGGAAGGGCAAGATTCAGAATATCGATCATTGGGATACGCTTATTATGCCGCGCGGCACCAGAGAACCGACTGCGACGCAGGGGAGCCCCTCACCCGCCCGATTCATGCCCTAGCCCCTAGCATCGGCCACAATCATGGTCTATTCGACGGAGGATGATTAAAGCGCGCACCGCCAAGTTTCAGATCGGCCAGATCGTCCGCCACCGGATTTTCTCTTTCCGTGGCGTGATTTACGATATCGATCCGGAATTCAACAATACGGAAGAATGGTGGCTGTCGATTCCGGAAGAGATGCGGCCCAACAAGGATCAGCCGTTCTACCATCTCTTGGCCGAAAATTCGGAATCCGAGTACGTCGCATACGTATCGGAACAGAACCTGCTGCCTGACGAGTCAGGCGAGCCGATCCGGCATTCGCAGGTCGCCGAGATTTTCGTCAAGGACAAGTCTGGCAGCTATCGTCCGCGCAATCCGTCGCTGAACTAATTCCGCTTCCGATCGCTATCCTGGATTATCCGCCGTCATTCCGAGGCGCGAGCGCTTGCGAGCGAGCATGGGATCTCGTGGTTGCTTCCGATGAACACTTCAGGATTCCAGGTCAGTCCGCTTGGCGGCCTGTCCGGAACGACGCGGTGTTGCCCCCAGTGTGGCGGTTCGCAAGTCCGCATCATTCTGCGGCGGGTTCTTTGGCGGACTTGCGAACCAAAGCCACACTAGAATCATAGTTGCTAGTGTCCTTTTGAATCCGAAGTTCGCTCCGGCGGGTGCTGAAAAATGAAGCGAACTTCGGATTCAGGACACTAGCCGCCCTTCCGCCCGTCCCGCTCCTTGACCAGCGCTTCCAGCTCCTCAGTCTGTTGGGCGATGCGATCGGCATTGCGTTCCTCGTTCTGACCGCCAGACACCGCCGCCGCCTGCTCGATCAGTTGCCGGATATTATCGCGCACGATGGCGATGCGATCTTCGAGTTCGGGAAGCGAAAGTGCGCTGTAGTCGGACATAGGCTGCTGTCTCCTCGTTGCGGCTCAATAACTGATAATAGCAAAACGGCGGCATACTGCATTGAGATAAGATAACAGATCGGATTTTGGTCCGCGCCACTCATGGAAAGCGCGCGCATTGCTGGGGTATCTGCCTGCCGCTGACATCCGCTGCTAGCCTGCTTTGCCGGCCCGCATGACTTCGCGCAGCACACTGAAAACGCGGCCATCGACGGTCTGCGAAACATTAAATCGCAAAAAACCCGTGGCAGACTGCGACAGGCTGAATACGTTTCCCGGAGCCAGCACGACGTTCTTCGCAAGCGCGGCACGCGCGATCTGCCTGCCACCGGAGAAGCACTGGTCATCTTCCCGGGTCCGGACGCCTACGTCACGCCGTCCTGGTACGCGGCCAAACGTGAACACGGCAAGGTCGTGCCGACGTGGAACTACGTGGCCGTGCATGCCTATGGGCCTGTCGAATTCTTCAATGACGAGGACCGGCTGCTCGAAGTCGTCACGCGCCTCACCAACCTCTACGAACATCCGCGCGCCGAACCCTGGGCGGTGACGGACGCCCCGGAGCCGTTCATCAAGTCGCAGCTCAAGGGTATCGTCGGCCTGCGGCTTCCGATCACGCGCATCGAAGGCAAGCGCAAGATGAGCCAGAACCGCGGCGCCGATGACCGCGACGGCGTGGCGGAAGGCCTGGTGTCGAGCGACCGAGCGACCGATCGGACGGTGTCAGAGCTGATACCGCGAAACAGATAGCCACCCACGCCGCAGATCGAAGGAACACTTCGGCCAAACAAAAAGGCGCGCATCGCTGCGCGCCTTTCGTTCGTCTGTGGAGACCGCGTTACTTCGCGGCGGGATTAGCGGGCGGCGCCGCGTTTTCCAGCTTCTGGCGGGCTTCCGCCGCGCGCTTCTGAAGCTCTTCCTGCAACTTCTTCTGGGTCTCTTCGAAGACCTTCGGATCGGTCGGCGGACCATCATAGGCCTTGGCGAACTCGGCGAGCGGAAGCGCCAGCGTGAGCGGCGCACCATTGGCATTGATCGCCTGCACGACGAGGTTCTGGCCCTTCTTCATGTTGGCCAGCATCTCGGGCGTCACCTCATAATCAGACATACAGCCATTGGCGAAGCAGATTACATACGGGCTCTGCTGCGGCGCGTTCTGATCAACGATGATGCGGGTGCCATGCACGAGCTGCATGCCGAGCGGCAGCGTGACGCGGAGAAGCTTCTTCGGCTCACCTTCCGGTTCGATGATGACGGCGGCAACAACAGGCTGGCCGGACTCGATGCGACCGTCCTTGCCGGTGAAGCACACCTGCTTGGCGTTGGCATCCTGGCCCTTCATACAGAACTTGGTCCAGGGCTGATAAATCAGCTGGACTTGCTGGTCGGCAGGGGCCTGCTGCGGCGCGCCAGCGGCCGGAGCTTGCTGGGCGGCTGGAGCCTGCGCCTTCGGTGCGGCCTTCGGCGCAGTCTTGGGCGCAGCCTTCGGAGCCGGAGCGCCAGGGGCTGGCGCGGGTGTCTGAGCCTGGGCGCCGGAAACGGTAGCAGCAGCCAAAAAGGCGCCGGCGGTCAAAGCGGCGAACACCCGGCCGCGCGGCGAGGCCTGCGCGGCCAAGATACGGAAATTCATTGTGGAAAACCCTTTCTGAACCTTAACGCCCGCTCCCGCTCGGGGCCCGGATGCCTGTTTGTTCGGCGGCTGTCTCGGAGCCAATTGAGGCGGATACGTGACAGTGCCCGCAGCCTTCCTCGAATAGCCCGCCTTCAATACAACGGCGGACGAAAAGATCAATGCCAACAGTGATATTTGCAGGTCCCAACCCGCATTATCGGTGCTGGACGTGGTAAATTTTCGCGTGAAGTCAGCCGAATCAAACCGGGGGCCATCCGCAGTGCGCCGCAGCGGTCAAAGCTGGGCGCGGAAGCTCTGCGGCGTGGCACTGATCTGGGCTGGACTAAACGCGACACAGCTCCAGGCTCAACCCATGGCCCAGCAGGGACACCACATGGTCCCGGCCCACGGCATCGCCATGCATGGCGTCCCTGCTCAGCCCGCGAACTTCGCCCACATGCCTTACGCCAATCCCGACGCCCCGAAGGGCGGCCGGATCATCTTCGGCCTCCTTGGCGCATTCGACAGCCTCAATCCGTTCATCGTGAAAGGTATCGCGGTTCAGCAAGTCCGCGGCTACGTGACCGAAAGCCTGTTGGCGCGGGGCCACGACGAGCCCTTCACGCTCTACGGTCTGCTGGCGCAAACCGTCGAGACCGACAACGACCGGACCTATGTCACGTTCCGGCTCAATCCGCTGGCGCGGTTCTCCGACGGCAAGCCGGTGCTGGCGGCGGATGTGCTGTTCTCCTGGCAATTGATGCGCGACAAGGGCCGCCCTAATCATCGGCTGTACTACGCCAAGGTCGAAAAAGCCGAGGCGCTGGATGAGCGCACGGTGCGGTTCGATTTTCCGAATGCCAACGACCGCGAATTGCCGCTGATCCTCGGCCTGATGCCGGTCTTTCCGAAACACGCCATCGATGTCGCGACCTTCGAGGAGACCTCCCTCACCGGCCTGATCGGCTCAGGTCCCTATCGCGTCGCCGGCGTCCGTGCCGGTCAAAGCGTGACGATGACGCGCACCCCGGAATATTGGGGCCGCAATCTGCCGATCAACCGCGGCGTGTGGAATTTCGACGAAGTGCGTCTGGACTATTACCGCGAAGCCAATGGCGCGTTCGAAGCCTTCAAGCGCGGTCTTTACGATTTCCGCATTGAGAACGAGCCGCTGCGCTGGCACGAAGGTTATGATTTCGCCGCGGCCCGCAGCGGTGAAGTGGTGCGCGACACGGTCAAGCCGGGCACGCCGCAGCCGTCCGAATACCTGGTGTTCAACACGCGCCGGCCAGTGTTCGCGAACATCCGTGTTCGCGAAGCGCTGACGCTACTGTTCGATTTCGAGTGGATCAACCGCAATTACTTCTTCGGTCTGTACGGACGCTCGGCGGGCTTCTTCGCAGGCTCGGAGCTCTCCGCTTACACCCGTCCGGCGGACGCACGCGAGAAAACGCTGCTCGCTCCCTATGCCGCCAGTATTCGCCCCGACGTGATGGACGGCAGCTACCGCCTGCCGGTCACCGATGCTTCCGGCCGCGATCGTGCATCGCTGCGCGCTGCGCTCGCGTTACTGGCGCAGGCCGGATACCAGCTCGACGGCACGGTGCTGCGGCAGAAGGTCAGCCGCAAGCCGCTGACCTTCGAGATTTTGGTCACCACGCGCGATCAGGAGCGGATCGCGCTGGCCTACGCCCGCGACCTCAAGCGCGCTGGCATCGACGTATCGGTGCGCGCGGTAGACGGCGTACAGTTCGACCAGCGCCGGCTCGCCTTTGACTTCGACATGATCCAGAACCGCTGGGACCAGTCGCTGTCGCCGGGCAACGAGCAGGCGTTCTACTGGGGCAGCGCCGCTGCCGATAATCAGGGCACACGTAACTACATGGGCGCAAAATCCCCAGTCGTCGATGCCATGATCGCAGCCCTGCTCGAGGCGCGCGAACAATCCGGCTTCGTGCCCGCCGTCCGCGCCCTCGACCGGGCGCTGATCTCAGCTTCCTACGCTATCCCGCTTTATAATGTTCAGCAGCAATGGCTCGCACGGTGGAATCGGATAGAACGGCCAAAGGCCAATGCGCTCTCCGGCTATCTGCCGGAGACGTGGTGGTACAAGCCGGGCACAAAAACGCCGTAAGCCAAAATTAATGCAGTAACGCAGTGAGCGAGACCTTGCAGACCGCGCCGACCTCAGCAGCGACCTCAGCCGGTGCGCCGATGACGCTCGACGATCTGTTCCGGCGCACGGTGCTGCGCCAGCCCGACGCCGTCGCGCTGATCGATCCGCCGAACAAACATCGCGTTACGGGCACCAACCCGCAAAAACTGACTTTTGCGCAGGCCGATCAGGCCGTCTCCGCCATCGCCGCGCGCTTTGTCGAAGCCGGGCTGCCGCCGGGCTCAATCATTGCCTTGCAGATGCCCAACACCATCGAGTTCGCGTTGACGGTGCTGGCGGCGCTTCGTGCCGGTCTGGTGGCGGCCTTGCTGCCGCAGCTCTGGCGGCAGTCGGAACTAACCGGCGCACTGAACAGGATCGGTGCGCGGGCCATCGTCGGCGTCAGCCGCATCGAAATCGTCGATCATGCCGAACTGGCATTGAACGCAGCCGTTGAAGCCTTTTCGATCCGCCATGTGTTCGGCTTCGGCAACGATCTGCCCGAAGGCATGTCGCCGCTCGAAATCACGACGAGTGGCATGAATGGCTGGCTGCCGCCCGCGCCGCCGGATGCGCGTAGACCGGCGATCATTACGTTCGACATCACGCCGGACGGATTTCGCGCGATCCCGCGCAACCATCTGCAACTGATCTCCGGCGGCTTGGCGATTTTTCTCGAAGCCAGCCTCCCGCAGGGCGCGCGGCTGTTGTCCGCGATTGCGCCCGCCTCGTTCGCGGGCTGCGTGTCGTCGGTGGTCACCTGGCTTCTGAGCGGCGGATCGCTGGCGCTGCATCATCCGGCGGATTTGCAGGTCCTCGAACAACAGATCGTCGACGAGCATCACGATACGCTGATCGTACCTGCCCTGCTCGCACAGCGACTGGCGGAGAGCGGCACTCTCGCACGGCCTCAAGCCGCAATCAGGAATGTTATCGGACTGTGGCGCACGCCGGACCGCGTCACGGCGAGCGATGACTGGAAGGATACCGGAACGACGCTCACTGACGTTTACCTTTTTGGCGAGGCCGGATTGTTCGCCGCCCGCCGTCTCGCGGATGGTTCGCCCGTGCCCATCACGCCCGGATCGTTCAGCGCACCGCGCGGTGCGGCAAGTTCGAAAGCCATCGGCGAAATCATCGTCACACCGAAGGCGACGCTCGCGCTGCGCGGCGCGATGGTGCCGGTCGCGGCCTATCGTCCAGCGCCGGGAGAGTCTCTTGTGGAGACTGCCGCTCCCGACTACGTCGATACGGGATATTCTGCGCATCTCGATCGAACGACGGGAGCCATTGGCATCACGGCACCGCCTGTCGGGCTTGTCGGCGTCGGCGGCTATCGCTTCCTCGCGCAGGACCTCGAGTCATGGGCGAAACGGCTTGCGGCAGGCGCGATGCTGACCGCATTGCCTGATCAACTCAACGGCTTCCGCCTGGCCGGACGCGCCGGCGACAACCGCCGCGCGCGCGAAGCGCTTGGCGAACTTGGACTAAATCCGCTCATGGTCGACGCGTTTCGCGACCGTTCCAGCGGAACCTGAGTCCCTCATTTCATCGATCACATTGACCTGCCATTAACAGCCGCGGTTTAGGCTCCGCGTTGCCGATATGTTCGGCTGTTCCACGTTTCTTGTGAGTCACTAACACCATGTCGCAGCAAGGCCCGATCGTCGCTGTCTCAAACCGGGAAGGCCGAACTCTCGCCGACGCGATTTCGCAGGTGAAGACGTTTCCGCTGGTGGATGTCGGCTGGCCTGATACGGCCGACGCCATCGCAAGGCTGCGCCCGGCGGCGGTACTTGCCGCGGATCTCGACGGTCATGAGGTCGCGCTGGCCAATCTGGCAAACCAGGCGGCGCGGGTCGATCCTTACGTGCCGGTTCTGGCCGTCGACCCCGGCACAGTGTTGCCACAAAATGTTCTCCCGTTCACACAAGCCGGCCGCAACGCCGAACGGCTGGTCAGCCGGCTCAACGCCGCGCTGCGTGTGCGCGGCCTACATGTGACTCTGCTGCGACGTCTTGCGAACGAGCGTTCTACTTCTACCCGCATGCCGACGAGCGATCCGATCAACGACGCGACTGTTCTCCTGATTGGGCGCGGCGCGGGCTATCCTGCCCTGTCGGTCGCGCTCGGCGAACAGATGGGTGTTGTCGGTGCGCTCAGCATCGAGGCCGCCGCCAAACATCTCAATGCGCGCGAACTCGATGGCATCATCATCGGCGACGGTTTCACGCTGCGCGTGCTGGATGCCTTCCTGACTGTGCTATCGGAAGATTCCCGGTTCCGTAATCTGCCCGTTCTGGTCGGAAGCGGATCGGGGCTGAGCGCTGACTATGATTTGCCCAATCTCGAAATCTCCAACAGCGATCCGCGCACGGTCGCGGCCCATGCTGTTCCGCTGATCCGGCAACAAGCATTCGAGTCCCGTATCGCCCGCGCGCTGAAATCGATCGATGTCGGCGGGCTGCTCGATCCGCGCACGGGATTGCTGAACGAAGACGCCTTCAGCCGCGATTTCGATACCGCCGTGACCGACACCCAGACGCGCGGCGCGGGATTGTCCGCCGCACGCATCACCTTCGCGCAAGGTTCGATCTCCGAACGCATGCGCCTCGATGCGGCACGCATACTGAGCCGGCTGATGCGGCGGATGGACTTCGCAACGCTGGATGAGGAAGGCGCGATCGTCGTCGTGTTCGCCGAAACCGACCTGCGCAACGCGCACGCCATCGCGCGGCGGCTCACGAGTGTCTTGAAACACACGATGTACAGCACCAAGCGCGACCAGCGGCTCGATCCGCAAGTTACCCTGGCGACGCTGCTACCCGGTGACAGCGCGGCGGCTATTCTCCGGCGGCTTCAGACCGAGGCGCATCGGGTGGCGTCATAATTCGAAGAGTGCTACTGCGCATCTTGCGAAGCGCTCTCCGTCGTTGTTCAATCAAGGGATTGAGTTGAACAATTTGAGGGTCCGCCATGGATGCTTTTGACGTTCAAGTTTACAAAGCTGATACAAAAACGCTGGTTCACGTCTTTTCACCCAGCCAATCACCGTTTGCTTCCTATAATCGCGGCGATTATCTCGATCTCAGACCGCAGGGCAAAGGCATCTGGGAAATTCAGACGATCGGCGTTGCCGTTGTCGAAAAAGGTACGGATCGCCTGCATCGAACATCCCTTGTAGTGAACGCCTTGAATCGCCCACTCAAGGCATCGGGGGATGATGACCCAATTCCTTGGGCTTGATCGGCTTACGTCTATCTCACGCCGCTTTCTTGCCCTCAGCCAGATTGGCGAGATCGCGCAGAATCGTGGTCGTGCCCTCGACGCGCTCCTCCGGAGTCTCCCATTCCTGGAAGAACACAACCTTCATATCCGGACGGACCTTTGCGGCCTTCCCATGGCGGCTGATGAAGAACATGAGCCGATCCGGATGCGCGAATGAGTTGTCACGGAACGTGATGACCGCGCCCTTCGGCCCGGCGTCGACCTTCTCGATGTTCGCGCGGCGGCAATAGGACTTGATTGCCGCGATCTTGAAGAGCCAGCGCACCTCATCCGGCAGCGGGCCGAAGCGGTCACGCAACTCCGCGCCGAAGTTCTCGATCTCGTCCTCGGTGTCCAGATCCGCAAGACGGCGGTACAGCGACAGCCGGATCGAGAGATCGGCCACGTAGTCTTCGGGAATAAGCACCGGCATGCCCAGCGTGATCTGCGGCGACCAGCGATCCGCGACCGGCTCGGAAATGCCGGCCTTGAGCGACAGGATCGCCTCCTCCAGCATCGATTGATACAGTTCGAAACCGACTTCCTTGATGTGTCCCGACTGTTCTTCGCCGAGCAAATTGCCCGCACCGCGAATATCGAGATCGTGCGACGCAAGCTGGAAGCCCGCGCCGAGGTTGTCCAGCGACTGAAGCACCTTCAGGCGGCGTTCGGCCTGCGCGGTGATCTTGTGCGTCGACGGCAGCGTGAACAGTGCATAGGCGCGCAGCTTTGAGCGACCGACGCGTCCGCGCAACTGATAGAGCTGCGCGAGGCCAAACATGTCGGCACGATGCACAATCAGGGTATTGGCGGACGGAATATCGAGGCCGGACTCGACGATCGTGGTCGAGAGCAGCACGTCATACTTGCCGTCATAGAACGCGGACATGATGTCTTCGATCACCGTCGGCGGCATCTGGCCGTGCGCGACCGCAACCTTCATCTCCGGCACATGCTTGTCGAGGAAGTCCTTCACCTCGGCGAGGTACTCGATGCGCGGGACGACATAGAACGCCTGACCGCCACGATAGCGTTCGCGCAGCAAGGCTTCGCGGATCATCAGCGGATCGTGCGGCGCGACAAATGTGCGCACCGCAAGGCGATCGACCGGCGGCGATGCAATGATCGAGAGTTCGCGGACACCGGTCAGCGCCAGTTGTAGCGTGCGCGGGATCGGCGTCGCTGACAGCGTCAGGACGTGAACTTCCGCGCGCAACTGCTTCAGCCGCTCCTTGTGGGAGACGCCGAAGTGCTGCTCCTCGTCCACAATCAAAAGCCCGAGATCCTTGAACTTGATGCTCTTGCCGAGCAGCGCATGGGTGCCGACAATGATGTCGATCTTGCCGCCGGTGAGGTCCTTCTTGACCTGCGTCATCTGCTTCGGCGCGACAAGGCGCGAAGCTTGAGCCACGTTCACGGGAAAGCCCTTGAAGCGTTCGGTAAAGGTTTTGGTGTGCTGCCGTGCCAAGAGCGTGGTCGGCACCACGACTGCGACCTGCTTGCCATCCAGCGCCACGGCGAACGCCGCGCGCAGCGCGACTTCCGTCTTGCCGAAGCCGACGTCGCCGCAGATCAGGCGATCCATCGGACGTCCGGCGTCAAGGTCATGCAGCGCGGAATTGATCGCGCCAAGCTGGTCTTCGGTCTCCTCATATGGAAACCGCGCACAGAATTCGTCGTAGGTACCCTGATGCACTGGAAATTTCGGCGCCTCATGGATATGCCGCTCGGCTGCGATCTTGATCAGTTCGCCCGCGATCTCGCGGATGCGGTTCTTGAGCTTCGCCTTGCGGGCCTGCCATCCGCCGCCGCCTAACTTGTCCAGTTCGACATTGGTCTGGTCGGAGCCGTAGCGCGACAGCAGTTCGATATTCTCGACCGGCAGAAACAGCTTGGTCTCGTTGGCGTAGTGCAGTTCGAGACAATCGTGCGGAGCGCCGCCCACCTGCAACGTCTGCAAGCCGACGAAACGCCCGATGCCGTGCTCGACATGGACAACAACGTCGCCGGTCGAGAGCGACGTCACTTCGGAAATGAAGTTGTCGAGCTTGCGGCTCGCCTTGCGCGGACGCACCAGACGATCGCCGAGAATGTCCTGCTCGGTGATAAGCGCGATGGTCTCGGTCTCGAAACCGGATTCGAGACCAATCACCGACAACATGGTCTCGTTGCGCGGCGTGGCCTGCACCGCGCGCCAACTGTTAACGCTGGTGGTGTTGAGCAGCTTGTGGTCCTTAAGCATGCTCGCCATACGGTCGCGCGAGCCTTCGGACCACAGCGCGACGACCACCTTCTTGCGCGCGGCCTGCAGGCCATTGATATGCGCCACGACGCTTTCGAAGACGTTGACCTTGGTGTCCCCACGCTCCGGCGCGAAGTCGCGCCCTTGCCGCGCGTCGACGTCGATCACCCCCTCGCCCTCAGGCAGCGCGAACGGCGTCAGCCGCGCCAGCGCACTGTCGGCCAGCAACTGCGTCCATTCGGTCTCGGTGAGGTACAACCGGTCCGGCGGCAACGGCTTGTAGATCGCGCCGCCGCCAGGGGTATCCATCGCCTCGCGCCGCGCCTCATAGTAGTCGCTGATCTGGGTGAAGCGTTCGCGCGAGGCATCCTCCGCCAGCGGCTCCATCACGATGGGCGCCGCGCCGAGATAGTCGAACAGCGTGTCCATCCGCTCCTGGAACAGCGGCAGCCAATGCTCCATGCCGGGATGCTTGCGGCCCTCGCTGACAGCTTCATAAAGCATGTCGTCACGATCCGGCGCGCCGAACTGCGCGACATACCCCATCCGGAAACGCTTGATGGTTTCGGTGACGAGCTGGAATTCCGACACCGGCACGAGATCGAGCCCGCGCATGTCGAGCAGCGTGCGCTGGGATTCCGCATCGAATGTGCGGATCGATTCCAGCGTGTCGCCGAAGAAGTCGAACCGCACCGGCTGGTCGAGCCCGGCCGGAAACAGATCGAGAATACCGCCGCGCACGGCGTACTCGCCCGGCTCGCGCACGGTCGAGACACGGTTGTAGCCGTTGTGCTCGAGCCATCCTGCGATGTTATTCATCGGCACCCGATGACCCGGCGCGACCGACAGCGCCTGCGCCGCGACCACCTCGCGCGCCGGGACGCGCTGGACGATGGCGTTGACCGTGGTCAGCACGATCAGCGGCTTCTCGCTGCCCTGAAGGCGTGAAAGTTTGGCCAGCGTGGTCAGCCGCTGCGCCAGGATACCGCCATGCGGGGAGACGCGGTCATAGGGCTGGCAGTCCCATGCCGGAAACTGCATCACCGGCAGGTCAGGCGCGAAGAACTCCAGCGCGCGCGCCAGTTGCGCCATGCGCGGACCGTCGCGGCAGACCACGGCAAGACTGATCGCGGGCGCATCCTTCTTCGCCGCGACCGCGCGTGCCATGTCCGACACGACCAGGCCTTCCGCGCCCTCGGCGACATTTGACAGCGTCAGCGCATGGCCGGCCCGAAGCAGTAGCGCGGGCGACCGCGTCGACGTCTTCATGCCCGCTGGCCTGCGTCGAGAAATTGCTTGATACGCAAGAAGATACCGTTGGCATAATCCGGCGAAAGCGGCTGAGCGCCGCTGAATGCCGCATAAAGATCGGGATCGGGCAATTCAATCAGACGTTCGAGATCTGCAACATCCCCATCGCTCAGATCGGCGATCCTGGCGTCGGCGAAACTCCCGAGGATCATATCCATCTCGCGCGTGCCGCGATGCCAGCAGCGAAACAGCAGCCGCTTTCGCCGGTCGTCGAGCCCGTGGCTTGATCGTGTCGTTCCCGTCATGTCCCGCACTTTCTCCAACGCAAAAAGCCCGGACGTGCCGGGAAGGCTGATATAGCTATCGGAACAGGTGCTGTCAGCATTTTCCTTGTTGGTACAGTCATACGTCAGCGTCATGGCCGGGCACAGCCGTTCCGCTCGCCTATGCCCGGCCATCCATGTCTTCGGATCGGTCAAGCAAAGAAAAGGCGTGGATGCCCGGCATAAAGCCGGGCATGACGAATGAAACAATCATAGATTCTCTGAATGCGCCCGTCCCTGCTCAATCCCCTGTTCGCGCCCGTCACCAGCCTCACAGGCGTGGGGCCGAAGCAGGACAAGCTGTTTCGCTATCTGCTGGACCGCAGCGAGACGCCGCGGCTGGTGGACCTGCTGCTGCATCTGCCGACAAACGTCATCGATCGTCGCGCAAGGCCGACCATTCGCGACGCCGTTCCCGGAACCGTAGTGACGCTGGAAGTCACCATCGACCGCCATCGTCCCGCGCCGCCGGGCCGCTCCCGTGCGCCGCATCTGGTTTACGCAAGCGATGAGACTGGCGACGTTGTCCTCACCTACTTCCGTGCCAAGCCGGAATACATCGAGAAGCTGCTGCCGAAGGGCGAGAAGCGTTTCGTGTCCGGCACCGCGCAGATGTTCGACGGTACGCTCCAGATCGTGCATCCCGACCGCGTGGTGGACAAGGAAGGCCTCGCCAAGCTGCCGCAGATCGACACGGTCTATCCGCTAACCGAAGGCCTCGCCATCGGCTCGATTCGCCGCGCCATGGCGCAGGCGCTGCAAAAGCTGCCTGAGCTGCCGGAATGGATCAGTCCCGAGGTGCTGCGGCGCTGCAAGTTTCCGGCCGTTGCCGAAGCCCTGCACCGGGTTCATGAACCAACCGAGCTCACCGATATCCTGCCGCAGAATCCTTACTGGTCGCGGCTGGCATTCGACGAACTGTTGGCAGGCCAGCTTGCGCTGGCGCTGGTGCGCGCGCAGCTTCGCCGTCCCGCAGGCGCGCGCAATGCCGGCGACGGACACTTGCGCCACAAGATCATCGATGCCTTGCCCTACGCGTTGACGAATTCGCAGCAGGAAGCGGCGAAAGCCATCGCCAGCGATCTCAACCAGCCGATCCGCATGCTCCGTCTGCTGCAAGGCGACGTCGGCTCCGGCAAGACCGTCGTGGCGCTGCTCGCCGCTGCCGCCGTGGCGGAAACCGGCAAGCAGGCGGCGCTGATGGCGCCGACAGAAATTCTCGCGCGGCAGCACATCAAGACGATTGCTCCATTGGCGGAGCGCGCTGGGATGCGCGTCGCGATTCTTACCGGGCGCGAGAAAGGCAAGGAGCGCCGCGAGATCATCACAGGACTCGCGGACGGCGAGATCGATCTCCTGGTCGGCACCCATGCGCTGATCCAGGACGATGTGATCTTCAAGGATCTGGCGCTTGCCGTGGTCGATGAGCAGCACCGCTTCGGCGTGCGTGAACGCCTGGCGCTGACCGAGAAAGGCGATGCCGTCGATGTGCTGGTGCTAAGCGCTACACCGATCCCACGCACGCTGGTCCTCACTTACTTCGGCGACATGGATATCTCGGAGTTGCGCGAGAAGCCCGCAGGCCGCCAGCCGATCGACACCCGCGCTGTTCCCAACAGCCGCATCGGAGAGATTGTCGATGGCATCGGACGCGCCATCGACGGCGGCAAGCTGGTGTACTGGATCTGCCCGCTGGTGGAGGAATCCGAGGCCGAAGGCATCGAGCATCTGACCAACGCAACCAAGCGGTTTGAAATTCTGCAAAAGCGTTTCGGCGATCGGGTCGGCCTCGTTCACGGCCAGATGAAGGGGGCCGAGAAGGATCGCGTCATGGCGCAGTTCGCCGCTGGCGAAATTCAACTTCTGGTGGCGACCACAGTGGTCGAAGTCGGCGTCGACGTTCCCGCTGCCACCATCATGGTCATCGAGAACGCCGAGCGCTTCGGCCTCGCGCAATTGCACCAGTTACGCGGCCGCATCGGGCGCGGCTCCGAAGCCTCGACCTGCCTGCTGCTCTACAGTGAGCCACTCACCGAAATGTCGACTGCGCGGCTGAAAGTCATCCGCGAAACCACCGATGGCTTCCGCATCGCGGAAGAAGATCTGCGCTTGCGCGGCGAAGGTGAAGTGCTCGGCACCCGCCAGAGCGGCCTGCCCGGCTATCGCATCGCGCGGCCCGAGGTGCATGCGCAACTCATCGCGCAGGCCCAAGACGAGGCGGTGCGGATCATGCAGGACAATCCGAAGCTCAAGGGCGAGCGCGGCGAAGCATTGCGCTGCCTGCTCTATCTGTATGAGCGCGACGAAGCGTTGCC
Organism: Afipia sp. MLSD5-FHT05B12; assembly: GCF_058793355.1. Classification (NCBI taxonomy): domain Bacteria; kingdom Pseudomonadati; phylum Pseudomonadota; class Alphaproteobacteria; order Hyphomicrobiales; family Nitrobacteraceae; genus Afipia; species Afipia sp. MLSD5-FHT05B12. Next base: position 28,527 of record NZ_JBXAFS010000014.1, on the reverse strand, counting down.
GCTGATCGGTGCGGGGTGAATTCAGATTAAATCGCCGTCATTCCGGGGCGCGCGAAGCGCGAACCCGGCATCTTGCAGAATTCATCGAGATTCCGGATCAACGCGCCAGCGCCTTGTCCGGATTGACGGGGAACTACTCCGCCTTCGCCGCATCGGGCGTCTGCGACGCCGTCGCGACGCGCGCGGCATTGGCCATCTCGGCCAGCGCGTTGACTTTCTTCTGCGCGTCGCTGCCCGGCTGCACCACGCCCGCCGACATGATCAATGTCGCAGCGGCATCGGTACTCATATCGACTTCGATAAGTTTGGACTTCGGAACATAGAAGAAAAAGCCGGTGGTCGGATTCGGCGCGCATGGCAGGAACACCGAGATGAACTCGTCGTCCTGCGGAAGTTTGGTGGCGATCTCCACGCTCGGCGGCTGAGAAATCAGCACAATCGACCACATGCCCGGCGACGGGAACTCCACCAGACCGACCTTGCGGAAGCTCGATCCGTTGCCAGAGAACAGCGTCTCGAAGACCTGCTTGAGGCCGCGATAGATCGCGCGCACCACAGGCATGCGGCCGAGCAGCCCCTCGCCGAATTCGACCAGCGTTCGCCCGATCAGGTTGGCAGCGAGGAAGCCAAGGAATGTCAGCGCAAAGAAAGCGACGATCAGGCCGTAACCCGGCAGACCGAACGGCAGATAGGTTTCGGGACGATAGGCGACCGGCACGAACGGGCGCACGATGCCGTCGACCCAGGTCACGAACCACCAGATCAGGTAGATCGTGATCGCGATGGGACCGGCAATGATCAGGCCGGTCAGGAAGTAGTTGCGCAACCGCGCCATCGCTCCGCGCGGCGCGTCCGGCGGCGGCACGGGCGGCAGGCCTCCCGGTATCATGTTGGGCGTGGTCTCATTCATCGGCGAGCCAAAATCATCCTCAAGCGAACCACTAAATCAGCGCGTATTCTGATCGCAAAACCGGCGCCCGCTTTTGCGGAATACGCGCGGGAACACCATCGCAAATCATTGCGACACCACTGTATCAGACTTTTCCGATTGCAAACTGCCCACGCTGCGACCGTTTGTCTGCCCGCGCCTTACTCAACGGTCACAGATTTGGCGAGGTTCCGCGGCTGGTCGACGTCGGTGCCCATCACAACGGCGGTGTGATAGGCCAGCAACTGCACCGGAATCGCATACACCATCGGCGTCACCGTGGCTGGCATGTCGGGCAGGATGATGGTGACGAGCGAGTCGACGGTGGCTTCCTTGGCCCCCTGCGCGTCGGTCATCAGGATGATCCGGCCGCCCCGCGCCGCAACTTCCTGCATGTTCGAGACCGTCTTCTCGAACACACGATCGTAAGGCGCAATCACCACCACGGGCATTTTCTCGTCGATCAGCGCGATCGGGCCGTGCTTGAGTTCGCCCGCAGCGTAGCCTTCGGCGTGGATATACGAGATTTCCTTGAGCTTCAGCGCGCCTTCCAGCGCCAACGGATAGTTGGTGCCGCGGCCGAGATAGAGCACGTCCTGGCTCTTGGCGATATCGCGGGCGAGCTTCTCGATCTGCGGTTCGAGGGCGAGCGCCTGCGTCATCAGGCGCGGGACCTCGATCAATGCGTGGACCAGTTTTGTTTCATCGGTCTCGGAGAGTTCGCCGCGCGCCCTGCCCGCGGCGACCACCAGCGACGCAAGCGCGGCAAGCTGACAGGTGAAAGCCTTGGTCGAGGCGACGCCGATTTCGGGTCCGGCCAGCGTCGGCAGCGCGGTCTCGCTTTCGCGCGCAATGGTAGACGTCGGCACGTTGACGATCGAGATGGTGTGAAGACCCTGCGACTTGGCGTAGCGCAGCGCCGCCAGCGTATCGGCGGTTTCACCGGACTGCGAAATAAAGATCGCGAGATCTCCCTTGCGCAGCGGCGCTTCGCGGTAACGAAACTCCGAGGCGACATCGAGTTCTACCGGCAGCCGTGCAAGACGCTCAAACCAGTATTTGGCAACGAACCCGGCATAGCTTGCGGTGCCACAGGCCGTGATCGAGACGCGCTGAACCGTCGAGAAATCAAACGGCAGCTTGACAGGCATGGACACTTTCTCGGTGGCCATGTCGACGTAATGCGCCAGCGTATGACCGACGACTTCGGGCTGCTCGTGAATTTCCTTCGCCATGAAGTGACGATAGTTCGCCTTGTCCACCAGCGATGTCGCGGCGTTGTGCTTGACGATCTCGCGCTCGACCACGGCGTTCTTGTCGTCATATACAGTCGCATCGCCACGCGAGAGAACGACCCAGTCGCCGTCATCGAGATAGCTGATGGTGTCGGTGAAAGGTCCGAGCGCGATGGCGTCGGAGCCGAGATACATTTCGCCATCGCCATAGCCGACCGCAAGCGGCGAACCTTTGCGCGCCCCGATCATCAGATTTTCTTCACCCTTGAAGATGAAGGCCAGCGCGAACGCGCCATGCAATTGAGGCAGCGTCGCTTTCACGGCGTCCGTCGGCGACAGGCCCTTGGCAAGATAGGAGTTCACGAGATGAGCGACGACCTCGGTGTCGGTCTCGCTGGAAAACTTCGCGCCCTGTGCTTCGAGCTGCGCGCGGAGATCGCGAAAATTTTCGATGATGCCGTTGTGAACCACGGCGACATTGTCGGTCGCATGCGGATGCGCGTTGTTCTCGGTCGGCTTGCCGTGGGTGGCCCAGCGCGTATGTCCTATGCCGATGTGTCCCTCAAGCGGCGATGATTTCAACACCGCTTCGAGATTCTTCAGCTTGCCCTTCGCGCGGCGGCGATCGAGCAGCACGCCCTCCAGCGTGGCGACGCCGGCGGAATCGTATCCTCGATATTCCAGCCGCTTGAGAGAGTCGACCAGTTGCTCTGCGACCGGTCCCCGTCCGAGAATTCCTACAATTCCGCACATGCGGTTCGATGTCTCCAGCCGCCCCAATGCGGCCTTATGTACTCAGTGTGGTGGTTCGCAAGGCCGCAGCCTGCTTGCAGCACATCCCGTTGCGGCCTTGCGAACCAAAACCACACTGGAACTATATTTACCAGTGTCCCATTGAATCCTAAGTTCGCTCCGGAGCGTGCTGCAAAATGACGCGAACTTCGGATTCAGGACACTGGGAATAACACAATCCGGCCTCAACAATTGTTGCGGATTGAGACAGGGTAAACCGTTAACGAAACCAGTAAGATAGAAGGCAGCGCCTTACTTCGGGCTTTTCGGTTTCCGATTGAGCATTTTCATGTCGCGGAATCGCTTTGCCCAGCCTTCGCGGAGCGAGACCGGGCTGCGCTCCACCACGAGTGCATCGTCCGGGACGTCCTTGCTGATCACCGATCCCGAGCCGACATAGGCGCCCGCGCCGATCTTGACCGGGGCCACAAGCGACGAATTCGACCCGACAAAAGCCCCCGCGCCGATCTCGGTGCGGTGCTTGTCGAAGCCATCGTAATTACAGGTAATCGTGCCCGCGCCGATGTTGGCATTCTCGCCGATATGGGTGTCGCCGATATAGGTCAGGTGATTGACCTTTACGCCCGCTTCCAGATCGGCGGCCTTCGTCTCCACGAAGTTTCCGATGCGGACGCCCTCGCCCAGCACGGTGCCCGGCCGCAGCCGCGCATAAGGACCGATGGATGCGCCTTTGCCGATGCGGGCGCCGACGATGTTCGAGAACGAATGGATTACCGCGCCATCGTCGATCGTAACGCCCGGGCCAATGACAACAAATGGCTCGATGGTCACGTCCTTGCCGAACACCGTATCCGCCGACAGAAAAACCGTTTCCGGCGCGATCAGCGTCACGCCGGCATCGAGCGCGGCCTGCCGCAGCCTGCGCTGCATCACCTGTTCGGCTTCGGCAAGCTGGGCCTTGGTGTTGATTCCGCGCACTTCATCCTCGCTGGTTTCGATGACCACCGCCCGCAAGCCAAGATCGCGCACGATCGCCACCGCATCCGTTAGATAGTACTCGCCCTTGCTGTTGCCATTGCCGATGCGATCGAGAATTTGCAGCGCGGTCTTGCCCGCGAACGCCATAACGCCTGCATTGCACAGCGTCACAGTGCGTTCCGCCTCGCTGGCATCCGCGTGTTCGCGGATCGCCACAAGCTGTCCGTTGTTTTCCAGCAGCCGCCCGTAACCTGTGGGATCGGCGGCCCGGAATCCCAGCACCGCCAGCGCCGCGCCGTCTTTCAGCGCCGCGCGCATGCGCTCGAACGTCCTGGCGTCGATCAGCGGTGTGTCGCCGAATGCAATGAGGAGATCGTCCGCGCCAGCCGCAATAGCTTCACGGGCCGCCAGCACCGCATGAGCCGTACCGAGCCGCTCACGCTGCACGAAGGTTTTGGCCTCGGGGCGCGACCGCTTGATCTCACCGATCACCGCCTGATGATCGGGCCCGACCACCACAGCAACCGCGTCGCTTTTACCGGCCGGCGCAGCCCCAAGCACATGGGTAATCAGCGGTCGTCCCGCCACTGCATGCAGCACCTTGGGCAGGCTGGAACGCATTCGCGTGCCTTCGCCGGCTGCAAGTACGATCGTAAGAGTAGATCTACCGCTCATGCTCTTTCCTGTGCAGCGTGCGGGTGCGCGTCAGCGTGGTCTTACCCGAGAGCGCCGGGCGACAAAAGCATTTTGGACGTTCCCACCGCGCGCACGGCCTCCCGCTTCTGTTAATCTTTACACAGTGATTCGCAGGGCCGCGGGAGGGCCCGACAGTCCCATGACCAAGGATGGCAACCAATTCCGCGATGATCTGACCGAGGACGACGGTGCCGGCTGGATCAATCGCTTTCTCGCGGAGGAGGATGAGTTCGACGGGCGTTCGATGTGGCGTCTGGCGTCCTGGGGCGTAGGTTCGGTCGGAGCACTGATCGTTGCGATCCTCGCGACAAGGTCGCCGGCAGCCATTAACCGCGATCAAATGGCGTCCGCCGAACTTGCACGACAATCCCAGCAGGTTCAGTGGATCGCAAAGGAAAGCCAGAACAAGGCGCGCGAGCTTTCCGCTGCGGTCGATACGCTCAACAGCGACCGCGACCGCCTGTACGCGCGCGTGACCGTGCTCGAACAGGGATTGGACTCAGTGACCGGCGCGCTGGCGCGGCCTGCGGCAACTCCACCGCCCGCAACGACATCGGCGTCGCCTGCGGCGGCAGTTCCTGCACTGGCGACTGCCCCGCAGGCTGCCGAGCCAGATCCCATCGGGCCGGTCAAACCAGCCGAGGCGAAAGCCGAACCTGCGGCGCAGCTTCCCAAGATCGCACCGGTCGCCACAGCACCCGCCGCATCATCTCCGCCCGCCAAACCGGCCGAGCAGAAAGCCGAAACGTCCTCGACCGATCAACCTCCGGCCCCGACCGTGACTGCGGCTATCGCACCGCAGGAAGCCGCTCCGGCTGACATGACGTCGGCGGCTATCGTGCGCAAAACCGAATTCGGCGTCGATCTCGGCGGCGCCAATTCGGTCGAAGGCCTGCGCGCAGTGTGGCGCGGTGCGATCAAGGGCAATTCGCAACAGCTCGCATCGCTGCAACCAATCATCGTGGTGAAGGAACGCCACGACGGTTTGGGAATGCAACTGCGGCTCGTTGCGGGACCGCTGTCAGATGCCGCGGAAGCTGCGAAAGTCTGTGCGGGCGTACTCACCGAGAGCAACCGGCCCTGCGAAACGGCTCTGTATGAAGGGCAGCGGCTCAGCATGACCAGCGAAAAGCACCCGGAGGCGAAGAAATCTGAAGGTCCGGTTCATCGCTCAAAACGCCGGAGCAAACAGCGCAGCGAGCCGATTGAAGATCGGCCCAAGACATCGGCCTTCAGCTCTTTCTTCGGTAACAGATAACCACTCAACTTTGTGTCGTCCGGGTTGTATCGCAATCCATTCCGAACCATATTCGGCGCATGAAAAAAGAGCCGTTCAGACTGACTCCCTATCAAGTGCAATGGATTCTGATCGTGGGATTTCTCACCATCGGGTACGCGCTCTATCTGCGTTACATGGCCGTCGAGTTTGCACAGGTTCGGCTCGAGTGCGAGGCTGGTCTGCAGACGATGCTGTGCAAGACGCGGCTGACGATGACCTATCTGTTCAAGAACTATGTGTTCGGAATAGTCGCGCTGGTCATTGCGACCCTGCACTTCATCCGGCCATCGATCGTCACCCTCACCGCCGGGCTGATCGCCGCATGTTTCGGGATCGTACTCTACAATATCGGCCTGTCGGGCGTCGCGATCGCGCTGCTTATTCTGGGATTTTCGCGACCCGCGCCCGCGACAGCGTAAGCGCCAGAAGCAGATACAATCCGCAGGTCCATAGCGACTGCCAATTCGCCGGTCCCTCGTTGAATCCGATATAGACCGCGGAGAGCGCAAGAGCGCCCGCAAACACGGATTCGGCAATCGGGCGCGTACCTTTTGCTGGCCTGTTGAGCGCAGTCAGCAGCACGAACGGCACAACGGCCATGGTCAATGCCGCGAACTGGAAATCGCGGTAGCGAGGATCGAACACGAATCCAAGCGCGGTCTGAGTAGCGATCACCGTGACGATCAGCAGCACGATTCCGAGAATGGTCTGCATGCGCGAGTTCGTGCGGTACTCCCGCGGCCCGACAAGCTCCGTGAACGTCGGAAGACTGCGTCCGTACATCACCGTGTTGGCGACGACCAGCGGCGACAGCACGGCAGCGCCGAATAGCAAGATACCGACAGTCCAGCCGCCGATGCCGAGACTTTCGACGATTAGCTTGTCGTAAGCCACACCGAGAAGCGCGCCGCCGGCGGTGGCACAGATCGCGACCGTAACCCATGAACTCAAGCGCGGTGACCAGGGCCTGCGGCGCAGCGTCAGCAGCGCCACGCCAAAGACGAGCACCGAGAAAATCATGCCAGCGCCGGCATAGATCTTTGCACGCGGGAAGTTGGTGATCGGTTCGCCCGCGGGGTATTTCAGGTCACGTGCGCCATCGGCGTCGAACAGGCCCCAGTGGCCTCCAACAGTGCCCTCCCACATCCGCTTCCAGGGCTGGTCATAGGCCTCGATCAGATTGACCCGGAACTTTTCCTGACGGGCAAGCTGGAGGATTTCGGAGACCACCCGGGCCTGATTAGCCCGCGACGGCAGCGCGCCCTCGCGCATGCGGCCCGCACTCGGCCAGCCGGTTTCGCCGATCAGGATTTCCTTGTTCGGAAAAGCAACCGCCATCCGTTTGCGGATCGCGTCGACATGGTTCGCTGCATAGCGGGCGCGAATCGGGAAGTCCTCCCAATACGGGAGAATGTGAATTGTGACGAAGTCGACAGCGTCATAGACGTCGCGGTTCTTGAGCCAGAACTCCCAGACATCGGCATAGGTGACCTGAAGAGCGCCGACTTTTGATTTCACGTAGCGGATATTCGCCGTCAGATCCGCTGCGGTCATCTCGCCGCGCAGAAGCACCTCGTTGCCAACGATAACGGCGCTGATGACGCCGGGATACTTCTTGGCGAGCGCGATGGCTGTTTCCATCTGCGCGCGGTTGTCGATCCGGTTGGTGCCGATCCAGATCCCGAGCATCACCTTGAGTCCGGCTTTTTGAGCAAGCTCCGGAACTCGTTCGAGACCGTTGCCGACCGAATAGGTGCGGATGCAATCGGTGACCTTGGCCAGTTGCGCCAGGTCCTGCGCCATTTGATCCGGCGCGATAACCAGCCCAGGCTGGAGCGGGTTTTGAGCCCCGCGGAACGGTGCATAGGACACGCACTCAAGCTTCGCGGCAGGGTCGATTGGGGCGCGCGCCAATACGATCGGCGTGGCCAACCACCACCAAACTGCGGCAATAGCGCTCAGGGATATGGCCAGAAGGGCCAGCGGCGTGCGAAGGGAAATGGGTTCCGTCCTCCAAGGAGGCACGTCGATAACCGGTCACCGCCGGTCTGCCAAGACCCCTGTCCACGGCTACCCCCGGTCTTCTCGTCGCACACCTTCATTACGGGGGTATCAAACTTCCGCCTTGCTGGACAAAAACACAAATGTCCTTCATGTGAATCAGGCAGTTGCGGTAGAGGCAATCTTCCGCCGCATTAGCAAGGCATCTGTGTGGGCGCGGCGCGCGGTCGTCTGCACGCCATAAATCGGGGATTTCATGCTTCGGGTACGTACCGGGTTTCGAGTTACGGTTTTTCAGCGAGTCGCCGTTCCGGCCCTTGCTTTGTTTGTCGGCATCGGGGCCGCAATCGCTCAAAGCGGCGACCTCCGGGCCCAGGACACGGCCCCCAAACAGGCGGCTCCGGCCGACGCAGCCAAGGAAAGCAAGCGCAAGGCCGACGAATTCGTCGAGGCGGCCCAGGCAATCAATGGCCCCGCCGGAAACCCTGAATGCGTCTGGCTTGGACGGCGGGTGGTCGGGCTGATGTGGCGCGACGACCTCGATACAGCCTTCCGTCATTTGGACCTATACGAGCGCTTCGGCTGCCCCGGCGGGCACATCCAGGCCACTTTCCGCTGTGTCGTGCGGTTCGGTGCCACGATTGACCCCAAGGTCGCCGAGACACTCAACGGCCGTGTGCATGCGTGCTGGATTAATCCTGCCGCCCAGCCGCAAGCCGCTGCAGCGCCGCAGTCGCCAGCGGCAGCCCCTGCGGCAGCAACACCGCCGGCACCTGCGGCGGCGCCCACTCCGGCGGCACCTGCCAAGTAGATGCCAAATCGCTGGCGGAACAGGAACGAATCTGCCCCATGTTCATTGGGTTTTCGGCTGCGCCCTCAAAAGGCCATGTCGCCATATGAGTTGTTAAGCCGCGCAGCATGGATAAGCTGCCATTAACGCTGCCGGACCGAGGGGACAGGTTCGCGATCCTGCCACGTTTGGCCCCGTATGGTTTTCCTTGATGCGCGCCATCGTTGCTGTCCTCTTCTGCGTTACTGCGATCCACGCGGCCATCTGGGGCCTCCTGCGGGATGAGCAGAAGGCACCCGACTTCAACGGAATGCTGCCCAGCCTGTCCTACGCCCCGTTCGAAGGCGCGGGGCATCCCGACGTCGACAACATTCCGAACAAGGAAAAAATCCGCGCGGACCTCAAGAAGCTCGCGACGATGACCAAGGCCATCCGCCTGTATTCATCCACAGGCGGAGTTGAGCTGGTTCCCCCGATTGCTGCCGAATTCGGCCTTAAGGTCACGGTCGGCGCCTGGATCGACAAGAACGCCGAGCGAAACGAACGCGAAATCGCAGCCGCCCTCGAACTCGCAAAACGAAACAGCAACGTCATTGGTATCGTTGTCGGCAACGAAACCATCTACCGCGGTGAACAGAAGGTTGACGACCTCATCGAATTAATTCAACGCGTCAAGAAGCAGACCAATGTTCCTGTTACAACTGGCGAAATCTGGAACATCTGGCGCGACAATCCACAGTTGGCGTCAGCGGTCGATTTCATCGCCGCGCATATTCTGCCGTACTGGGAAAACTTCACCGACAAGCAGGCCGTCGATCAGGCCATGTATATCTACGGCTTGTTACGCGACACCTTTCCCGGAAAACGGGTGGTAATCGCCGAATTCGGCTGGCCGAGCGCCGGCTACAACCTCAAGAACGCCAACCCCGGCCCCTTCGAACAGGCCGCCGTCCTGCGCAACTTCGTGACGCGCGCCGAAGCCGTCGGGATGGACTACAACATCGTCGAAGCGATTGATCAGCCATGGAAGTTTTTCGAAGGTGGCGTTGGACCTTATTGGGGTGTTCTTAATGCATCACGCGAACCAAAGTTCGCATGGACCGGTCCCATTGCCGATCCGGACTATTGGAAGATAGCGAGCATCGCCCTGCTGGTCGGTGTTTTGCTGTCGCTGCCGATTCTGCGTCTGGCGCATCCGACGGTTATGCAATCCATCATGCTGGCCGCTGTGGCAAACGGCGTCGGCGCATGGTTCGCAACCGTGTTCGCCTACTGGAACACGCACTACTTCGTCTTCGGGTCGGCCTTCGCGCTGACACTGGGCCTCATCCTGCTGGTGCCGCTGGTCCTGATCGCAATGGCACGGATCGAGGAGATTGCGACCATCGCATTCGGACGCAAGCCGGTGCGCCTTATCTCGGAGGCCGTGCCCTCGCTGTCCAAAGGCTACGCGCCGAAGGTCTCTATTCACATCCCGGCGTATTTCGAACCGCCGGAGATGCTGAAACTGACGCTCGATGCGGTGTCCCGGCTCGACTATCCCAATTTCGAATGCGTGGTGATCATCAACAATACGCCCGACCCGACCTTCTGGCAGCCGATCCAGGATCACTGCCGCGCGCTCGGCGAGCGGTTCATTTTCATCAACGCGGAGAAGGTCGAAGGCTTCAAGGCCGGCGCGCTCAAGATTGCAATGGCGCGCACCGCCGCGGACGCCGAAATCATCGGCATCATCGACGCCGACTACGTCGTCACACCGGATTGGCTCAAGGATCTGGTCCCGGCTTTCGCCGACCCGCGCGTTGGCCTGGTGCAGGCCCCGCAGGATCATCGCGACGGCGACCGCTCTCTGATGCACTACATCATGAACGGCGAATACGCCGGCTTTTTCGATATCGGCATGGTGCAGCGGAATGAAGCCAACGCCATCATCGTCCATGGCACGATGTGCCTCATCCGCCGCGCGGCGATGGACATGGCGGGCGGCTGGGCCGGCGACACGATCTGCGAGGATACCGATCTGGGCCTTGCCATCATCGAACACGGCTGGGTCACGCACTACACCAACCGGCGCTACGGCTACGGCCTGCTGCCGGACACCTACGAAGCCTTCAAGAAGCAGCGTCACCGCTGGGCCTATGGCGGCTTCCAGATCGTCAAGAAGCACTGGCGGCGGTTCCTGCCCAATGCGAGCCGGCTTTCGCCTGACCAAAAGCGCGAGTTCGCGCTCGGCTGGCTGAACTGGCTCGGCGCTGAAAGCCTCGGCGTGGTCGTTGCGATCCTCAACCTGATCTGGGTGCCGATCGTCTCGTTCGCCGATATCGCCATTCCCGACAAGATCCTGACCCTGCCGATTATCGCAGCGTTCGTTGTGTCGCTGGCGCACTTCCTGACGCTCTACAGACTGCGCGTGCCCGTGAAGGTCGGCCAGATGCTGGGCGCAATGGTTGCGGCGATGTCGGTGCAGTGGACTGTTTCGCGCGCCGTCGCCAATGGCCTGATCACCGACCATCTCCCGTTCGCACGCACCTCCAAGGGCGGTTTGTCGCGGATGTCGGTGGAATTCCAGGCGTTCTGGGAGGCCGTGATCGGCGTCCTCCTGATCGTCGGCGCCATCGTGCTGGTCGCGTTCAACCAGAAGGAAGTTCGCGAAATCAACATCTTCGCCGGCGTGCTTGTACTTCAGAGCCTGCCGTTCCTGTCGGCCGTCGCGATCGCTATCCTCGAGAACTCGCGGATCAACGCCTTCGGCTTCTGGAGTTCGTCGACAGTGCGCGCGGCTGAGTTGATTGGTCTTCGCCAAGAAACAACACCGACGAACATGACGGTTCAACAGCCGGTCACGTCGGATGTCCGTTCGGATATCAACTGATTGCCTGGACGCGGCTCGTAGGCGTGCGCGACCAGGGCGTGACGGAGGCGAATGTCGTCGGCTTATTTGATGCTGACGAATGCGCCCCATGCCGCGGCTATTCCCGCCCCTACCAAGACGTAGACGGGATGCCGGCAGAACATTTCCCCGTAGTTGCACATGGTTTTTCCAAGGCTACCGATCTGACCGTGATCGGCAGCGTAGAAGAGCCCGGACAGGGCAACCAGGATACCGGCGACGAAGTACATTCTCGTTTGCCCTCTTTGCAGCTAGCAACCCGCGGTTTGGCTACCCGCAGCAATGCGAATCTCAGCTGATTGTAACCGCAAGGACGCGGTTTGACAGGGCACCATGGTGAGCGCGGAGGGACTCGAACCCTCGACCCCATGATTAAAAGTCACGTGCTCTACCGCCTGAGCTACGCGCTCACGTGTCGCGGTGTGTAGGTGGCGGGTGGATGTGGGTCAAGTGCGACCGGGCATCCTTGTTCAGGCTGTGGAATTCGCCACCAAGGTTTAAAAATCCAGGTATCACCAACGCCAATTGACATGGGAACAGAAAGAGAACAATCTATGCATTCATCACCGGTGGAAAAATCAGATGGCCGATATTTCCTACTATGTTGCCCTTCCGTTCAGCGAGGACGATGAAGGGTCCGTCGTGACTGGAACCGCCGAAGAATTCCAAAGCCCGTCTACGGCGATTCGGCGCGCCGAAACGCTGTCGCGGAGCGCCGGAATAGTTGGCGCGGTTGCCTTCACACGCTCTGGCGACCCGATGACGGGCGACTTCAAGGACGCCATGGTGCTGAGAACCTTTGGCAACGTCCCTACGGATCTGAGCGGCCTGTGATGTGACCGGACGCGCCGAAGCCTTCAAGCCGCCGTCAGGATCTGCGGTCTTCCTGTTCTTTCAGTTCGTCTTCGCTGGGGTCATTTCTGGGCGTCACGAAGTCACTGCTATCGGGATTAACCTTGAACGGCGCATTCCTGGTGGGATCCGGGCGTTCTTTCCGCTTGCCCCTATCCGCAGTGTCGCTCTTTTTCTTCTTTCCGGCCATCGCTGGTTTCCTTGCCGCGCTGCCGGAATGACCGGCATGGTTTCCTTGAATATGGCTGAGGCGGAGCGCATCTGCTACGCCTACTTCGCCAGATTTCGAGGACATGCGCCATGACGGATTTGCCTGCGCCGCCCGAGAACACCGTCCAGGAGTTCGACATGCCCGTGCCGTACATGCAGCGAACGCGCGACTACTATCTCGCCATCGGCTACGACACGCCTTACCGATGGGCCCACAACGTCGCCGCTCCCTTTCAGCCGCTGACAAAGCCGCTGGCGCAGTCGCGGGTCGCCATCGTCACCACGGCTGCCCGCTTCGACCCTGCAAAGGGCGATCAGGGGCCGGGCGCGGCTTACAACGGCGGTGCAAAATTCTATCAGGTCTACGACGGCGACAGCGCAAAGCAGCACGACCTGCGCATCTCTCACATCGCCTACGACCGCGCGCACACGTCCGCGACCGACATGAACACGTGGTTTCCGCTGGCGCAGCTTCACCGTCTTGCTGGCGAAGGTCGGATCGGAGCGGTCGCGCCGTACTTCTTCGGCGCGCCGACCAATCGCAGTCATCGGGTCACTATCGAGACCGATGCGCCGGATATTCTGGCGCGATGTGAGGCCGACAACGTCGATGCTGTCGTTCTGGTGCCGAACTGTCCTGTGTGCCACCAGACCACGGCGCTGGTGGCACGGCACCTTGAGGCCAACGGAATTGCAACCGTGGTGATGGGATGCGCCAAGGACATCGTCGAGCACGCAGCCGTGCCGCGGTTCTTGTTCAGCGATTTTCCGTTGGGAAACTCGGCCGGAAAACCGCACGACGTGTCATCGCAGGCGTTCACGCTGGAACTGGCGCTGAAGGTGCTTGAAAGCGCACCGGGGCCGCAGACGACTGTCCAGTCTTCGCTGCGCTGGAGCACAGATGCTTCTTGGAAGCTCGACTACAACAATGTCGAGCGCATGTCGCCGGAAGAACTCGCCCGGCGGCGGCGCGATTTCGACGCACAAAAAGAAGCCGCGCGCGTCAATCGCGTCGCGTAAACTACTCGGACATCCCCGCCGCCTTCCTCAATGCGGCATTGATGCGATCCTGCCAGCCGGGGCCGCCTTCCTGAAAGTGTTCAAGGACATCCTGATCGATCCTGATCGAGACAAGTTCCTTCACTCCGGGGATAGCCGCCTTCTTTGGAGCCGCTTCCGGCACCTTGGCGGTGACGGACTTGAACGCCGCCTCGGCTTCCGTTTTCGCATCGCTGAGCGTGCGGGGCCGTCGTGGAGGAGAAGCCATCGTCAAACTCCCTCAAACAGCGCCGTGGATAAATAGCGCTCCGAGAATGATGGGATGACTGCCAGTATGGTCTTGCCCGCATTCTCCGGCCGCTTGCCCAGCTCGAGCGCGGCCGCGATAGCCGCACCCGACGAAATACCGCCCGGAACGCCTTCCATGCGTGCCAGCGCGCGAGAGGTCGCAATGGCCGTTGCGCTGTCCACCTTGACGATCTCGTCGATCACAGATCGATCGAGGATATCCGGCACAAAGCCGGCGCCGATGCCTTGAATCTTGTGCGGCGAATGCTGACCGCCGGACAGTACAGGGCTTTCCACCGGCTCGACGGCAACGATGCGCAGGGACGGTTTGCGCGGCTTCAGAACCTGCCCCACGCCGGTGATCGTGCCGCCGGTGCCGACCCCGGCCACGAACACGTCGATATCTCCGTTGGTGTCGTTCCAGATTTCTTCGGCCGTGGTGCGGCGATGAACGTCCGGATTGGCCAGGTTCTTGAATTGCTGCGGCATCACCGAGTTCGGCGTGTTGCGGACAAGGTCTTCCGCGGTTGCAATCGCGCCTTTCATGCCTTGCGCCGCCGGCGTCAGGACAATCTCGGCGCCCAGAAACGCCAGCATCTTGCGCCGTTCGATCGACATCGATTCCGGCATCACAAGCTTCAACCTATAGCCACGCGACGCGGCAACAAATGCCAGCGCAATACCCGTATTGCCGGATGTCGGCTCGATCAGAACGGTGTCCGGATTAATGACGCCGGCCTTTTCCATCGCGATGATCATCGCCGCGCCAATGCGATCCTTCACGCTGGCGGCGGGATTGAAATATTCAAGTTTGGCGAGAATTTTCGCCTTTACTCCATTCTGCTCCGTCAGACGATGAAGCCGGACGATCGGCGTATCACCGAATGCATCAACGATGCTGTCGTAAACTCGTCCGCGCCCGGGCTGACGTGTCTGTGAAGCACTTGTGTTTGACTTGGTATCCATGCCCGGTCCTCCTGATCGATCCATGCGCACCATGGGAGAAAGCTGCGCAAAACGAAAGGCTTCCACCATAATGGCGGTCACGCCTAAGCGTGCAAGGGTAATCGTTCTCCGGTATGCATTGCGTTGCAAAAATGATATTTCGCAAAAGAAACGTATTTGTGTTGCGACAACTTCAAACTTGCATGAGTATATTCCGCGCGAGCCCGAACCCGGAAGGGAGGTCACGATGCCAGCACTTGCTGAACTTCTGTCGACCAAACCGTCACGCCTGCCGCCCCGTATCACCGACCGGCCGATTTGCACGATCTGCGCGGACTCGATGGTCGCCGCAGAAGCGTCCGCGTTTCTTGCCGACAATGTCATCAGCTATCTCTGGACTTGCGACAATTGCGGCTATGGCTTCGTTACGAAGCACTCAACGCAGTCAACGAAAATCGTCTGCAACTAAACGCCAGACCTGTCTGGCCTAGCGCGGCGCGATATCGCCCCGCGCCCATCCTGCATGAACTGACGCGCGGTAATCATCGAACGTCCCGGCAGCAATTGCGGCGCGGGCGCCGCTCATCAGACTTTGATAGTACGCGACGTTGATTTCCGACAGCAGCATCGCGCCCAGCGCCTCCTCGGACTTCACAAGGTGGTGCAAATACGCCCGTGAATAACCGCCCGTCGAACGCCAGCCGCTTTCCTCGTCCAGCGGACGCGGATCGTCGGCATGGCGGGCGTTGCGCAGATTGAGAACGCCGAACCGTGTGAACACATGGCCGTGGCGGCCGTTCCGCGTCGGCATCACGCAGTCGAACATGTCGATGCCACGCGCGACCGCCTCCAGCATATCGTCCGGTGTACCTACTCCCATCAGGTAGCGCGGACGCTCCTGCGGCAGGATTGGCGCGACCTCCTCGATCATCGCCAGCATGACCTCCTGCGGCTCTCCTACGGCAAGACCGCCGATGGCGTAGCCGTGGAAGCCGATGTCGATCAGGGCGCGGGTGCTTTCGCGTCGCAGTTCCGGAATATCTCCGCCCTGCGCAATTCCGAACAGCATGTAGCCGGGAGGCGCGGCTTCGAACGCGCGCTTGCTGCGCTCTGCCCAGCGGATCGACAATTGCATCGCGCGTTCAATCTCGGCGCGTTCCGCCGGAAGCCTGACGCATTCATCGAGTTGCATGGCAATGTCGGAGCCCAGCAGCCGCTGAACTTCGATGGCGCGCTCTGGCGACAACTCGACCTTGGTGCCGTCGATGTGCGAGCTGAATGTCACCGCATGCTCGGTGACCTTGCGTATCTTGGCCAGCGACATGACCTGAAAGCCGCCGGAGTCGGTGAGCATAGGGCCGTTCCACGTCGTGAATGCCTGTAACCCGCCAAGCGCGGCGATGCGTTCGGCGCCCGGCCGCAGCATCAGGTGATAGGTGTTGCCAAGGACGATATCGGCACCCGCTTCGCGAATATCGCGCCAATGGATTCCCTTCATTGCGCCCGCCGTGCCGACCGGCATGAACGCAGGTGTACGCACCACCCCATGCGGGGTCGTGAGTTCACCGGTTCGCGCTTCGCCGTCGCGGCCGAGAAGCCTGAAATGGTTGGGAACGCTCATCTGGTGTCCGTATCCGACGTTTGCTCCATTCTGCGCGCTGCCGGTGGTTGACGAAACAACAGGCATGCATCGCCATATGAATAGAAGCGATAGCCAGCCCCGATGGCATGAGCATAGGCTTTCTGCATGGTCTCCAGCCCGCTGAAGGCAGAAACCAGCATGAACAATGTGGAACGCGGTAAATGGAAATTCGTCACCAGAATGTCCACCGCCTTGAACCGATAGCCGGGCGTAATGAAAATCGCGGTCTCATCGGAGAACGGGTGAATTGTACCGTCATCCGCCGCGGCGCTTTCCAGTAACCGCAACGATGTCGTCCCGACCGCGACGACACGGCCGCCCCTGGCACGGGCCTCGTTGAGCGCGGTAGCGGTCTCACCGGACACGGCGCCCCATTCTGCGTGCATCTTGTGACCGGCCGTGTCGTCGGCTTTCACGGGCAAAAATGTCCCCGCCCCTACATGCAGCGTCACGCGGTGCAGACCGATGCCGCGATCCCGTAAGGCTGTCTCAAGCGCCGATGTGAAGTGCAGCCCGGCAGTGGGTGCGGCAACCGCGCCCTCGCTGACGGCAAACATCGTCTGATAGTCCGCAGTATCACGTTCGTCCGGTGTCCGGCGCGAAGCGATATAGGGCGGCAGCGGCGGCGCGCCGACGTCGGCAATGGCCTGATCCAGGACCGGCCCGTGAAACGAGAATCTCAACGTCACCTCGCCGTTCTCGCCTTTGCTCTCGACCTCCGCGTCCAGATTCCCGAGCAGACAAACGCGGCCTTCGTTGCCGAAGCGAACGACATCGCCGTTGGCAAGCTTTCTGGCCGGCTTGACCAGTGCCTGCCAGTGCGATCCGTCGAGGCGCTTGATGAGGGTGGCTTCGATTTTCGGCTCAGTCTCGCGGCCGATCCGGCGGCCGGTCAATTGCGCCGGGATGACCTTGGTGTCGTTGACCACGAGTTGATCGCCGGGCTGAAGGAGCAACGGCAAATCGGAAATTGTGGCATCCGTCAGCGGCTGGTCCGGCTTCACCACGAGCATGCGCGCCGCGTCGCGCGGGCTGACCGGCCGTAGCGCGATATTGCCTTCCGGAAGTTCAAAATCGAAAAGATCAGTACGCATGATGCTCAAATGTCGATGGCCGGGCATAGGCGAACGGATGCGCCGCCGTTCTTCGAACGGCTACGCCCGGCCATCAACTCTTAAAATGCTATCGAAATGCTTACCGCGCTGCTTACGCAGCGTCAGCCGCCATGTGCGCCTTGATGATCTTGTCGGGATTCTGCACGGGTTCGCCGCGCTTGATCTTGTCGACGTTCTCCATGCCCGACGTCACCTTGCCCCACACGGTATACTGACCGTTGAGGAAGGCTGCGTCGTCGAAGCAGATGAAGAACTGGCTGTCACCGGAATCCGGGTTGGCAGCGCGCGCCATCGATGCGGTGCCGCGCACGTGCGGCTCCTTGTTGAACTCGGCTTTCAGCTTCTTGCCGGAACCGCCGGTCCCGGTGCCCTGTGGACAGCCGGTCTGCGCCATGAACCCCTCGATGACGCGGTGGAAGACGATGCCGTCATAGAATCCCTCGCGCACCAGTTCCTTGATGCGGGCGACGTGCCCCGGTGCGAGGTCGGGCCGCATCTCGATCGTGACTGGTCCCTGCGTCGTTTCCAGGATCAATGTGTTTTCGGTGTCTGCCATGATGTTTCCTTTGCAGATTGGGAGATCCGCTATGGCCGGAGGCCGCGGGTCGCCTGAGGTTGGTTACTTGATGTCGGAAGCGACCTGCACCTTCACCATCTTGTCCGGATCCTGAACCGGCTCGCCGCGCTTGATCTTGTCCACGACGTTCATGCCCGACACCACCTCACCGACAACGGTGTACTTGTTGTTCAGGAAGCTGCCGTCGGCGAACATGATGAAGAACTGCGAATTGGCCGAATTCGGTTCGCTCGAACGCGCCATGCCGACAATGCCGCGCTTGAACGGCACACTGGAGAATTCCGCCGGAAGGTTCGGATACTTCGAGCCGCCGGTGCCATTGAAGCGCTGGCCGTCTCCGGTCTGGGCCATGAAGCCCTCGATCACGCGGTGGAACGGGACGTTGTTGTAGTATCCATCGCGCGCAAGCTGCTTGATGCGCTCGGCATGCTTGGGCGCCAGATCGGTACGCAGCTTGACGATGACCCGGCCCTGCGTGGTGTCGATAACAATGGTGTTGTCCTTATCCAGTCCGGCGGGAAGCGCCTGGGACAAGGCAGGTGTTGCAAAAACGATGGCCGCAAGAACGGCAATGATGCGGATCATGAGAACTCCGGAGCATAGGAAGTTATTTGCCGGCAAACTTTGTCTTCAGGCGCGCGGCGACCGCCTTGGGCACGAAATGAGAGACATCTCCGCCCATACCAGCGATCTGACGCACCAGTGTGGCGGTGATCGGGCGGACGGTAGCTGAGGCTGGCAGGAACACGGTGCGAATTTCAGGCATAAGCGTCTGATTCATGCCGGCAATCTGCATCTCGTAGTCGAGATCGGTACCGTCACGCAGGCCTCGGATCAGGATTGTCGCGCCCACCCGCTGGGCAGCGGTCACGGTCAAATCGTTGAACGTTACACAATCGATCTCGCATTTGGCGCTCGCCGCGATCGGAGCGAACACCTCGCGGATCATGACTTGCCGTTCCTCGACCGGAAACAGGGGAGCCTTGCCGGGATGAATGCCGATCGCCACGACCAGCCGGTCGACCAGGCTGCAAGCCTGCCGAACCACATCCAAATGACCATTGGTGACGGGGTCGAACGACCCGGGGTAAAGCGCAATACGGGACATGCCCCCTCCTAACCCGGCCCGGCGACTGCCGCAAGGAGCCGGTTCCATTCGCCGGCGCGAGTTTCAGGGGCAAAAATTTTAAGATCTCGTGAACTTTTACCGGGCGCTACGCGTCATCCCTTCGAACGGCCCGCCAAGGCCGGCATCACAGGGGACGGACCATGATCAAGGCACTCTCAGCAGTGACGATCGCGGCTTTCGTTGCAGCCGCCATGACAATCTTGCCCAGCTTTGCGCCTCCCGTGGAGGCAAGCGTGCCGCAGGCGCTTGCGAAGGCCGACCGGCTGCCGATCCGGACAACAGCCGTACCCTGCTCGGCACAGCATTGGCCGACCATGGACGCGTCCTGCCTGCACCGCAGCAACAGTTCCAAGACGGCGATCCAGCCGGTGCGCATCGTCACGACGGATCGTAGCTAACCCCGACTATCCGCCGTTGCCGTTTTCCGTCTCGTCGGTGATGTGCTCAACTGACACCACATGCTCGTCCTCTGCAGTATCGAACACGATCACGCCCTGGGTCGAACGTCCGGCGATACGGATGTCCTCGACCGGGCAGCGGATAAGCTGCCCCGCATCGGTCACCAGCATGATCTGGTCGCTGTCCTCGACCGGGAACGACGCCACCAGCTTGCCGTTGCGGTTGTTGACAGACATCGCAACGATACCCTTCCCGCCACGACCCGTTGTCCGATACTCGAACGACGAACTGCGCTTGCCATAGCCGTTTTCGCTGATGGTCAGCACGAATTGTTCGGCAGCCGACATTTCCACATAGCGCTGCTCACCAAGTTCAATGGCACCTGTGGCCTCTTCCTGATCCGTACCCGCCTCTTCCTCGGCTCCGCCACGACGCACAGCGTTGGCGCGGCGCAGATATGCGGCGCGTTCGTCGGCGTTGACGTCCATGTGGCGCAGGATCGTGAGAGAGATCAGCTTGTCGCCCTCGCCAAGCGCAATACCGCGCACACCCATCGAGGTGCGGCCGCTGAATACACGCACATCTGTCACCGGAAAGCGGATGCACTGTCCGCCGGCGGCGGTCAACAGAACGTCGTCATTTTCAGTGGCAATCTGAACATCGACGATGGCCTCGCCCTCGTCGAGTTTCATGGCGATGATGCCGGAACGGCGCACGTCGACGAAATCAGAGAGCTTGTTGCGCCGGACGTTTCCGCCGGTCGTGGCGAACATCACGTCGAGGTTACCCCACGACGATTCATCCTCGGGCAACGGCATGATGGTCGTGATGCGCTCACCCTGCTCGAGCGGCAGGATATTGATCAGCGCCTTGCCGCGCGAATTCGGAGCGGCCATCGGCAGGCGCCAGACCTTCTCCTTGTAGACCTGACCGTGCGACGAGAAGAACAACACCGGAGTATGCGTCGAGGCGACAAACAGCCGGCTGACAAAATCCTCGTCCCGGGTCTGCATTCCGGAGCGGCCCTTGCCGCCGCGCTTCTGCGCGCGATAGGTCGACAGCGGCACGCGCTTGACGTAGCCGGCGTGCGAGACGGTAACGACCATGTCCTCGCGCTGGATCAGGTCCTCATCCTCGACCTCGCCTTCCTGATCGATGATCAAGGTCCGGCGCGGCGTCGCGAACTCATCCTTCACGGCACCGAGTTCGTCCTTGATGATCGACTGAACCCGCGCACGCGAACGTAAAATATCGAGATAGTCCGCGATCTCCGTGGCAAGCTTGTTCAGCTCTTCGGAGATTTCCTCCCGGCCGAGCGCGGTCAGACGCTGCAGGCGCAAATCGAGGATCGCCTTGGCCTGCTCAAGCGACAGGCGCGCAGTGCCGTCTTCGGCGACGCGATGGCGCGGATCGTCGATCAGCGTGATCATCGTCGCCATGTCCTTGGCCGGCCAGTCGCGCGCCATCAGGGTTTCACGAGCGGTGTTCGGATCGGGCGACGTCCGGATCACGCGAATGACTTCATCGATATTGGCAACAGCGATGGCAAGACCAACCAGGATGTGAGCGCGGTCTCGTGCCTTGTTCAGCAGGAATTTGGTGCGCCGTGAAACCACGCTCTCGCGGAATGCGATGAATACGGTCAGCAGATCCTTCAGGTTCATCACCTGCGGGCGGCCGCCATCGAGCGCCACCATGTTGGCCCCGAAATTGGTCTGCAATGGCGTGAACTTGTAGAGCTGGTTCAGCACTACCTCCGGCACCGCGTCGCGCTTCAGTTCAACAACGACGCGATAACCGTCGCGATCGGATTCGTCGCGCAGATCCGCGATGCCTTCGATCTTCTTCTCGCGCACCAGTTCGGCGATGCGTTCGACCATACCCGCCTTGTTCACCTGATACGGGATTTCCGAGACGATAATCGCTTCACGATCCTTGCGGATTGTTTCGATCGACACCTTGCCGCGCATCACGATGGAGCCGCGTCCGAGATGATAAGCCGCGCGAATGCCCTGACGGCCAAGAATAATGCCGCCGGTGGGGAAATCCGGCCCGGGAACAATATTGATGAGATCGTCGATGCCAAGCGCCGGGTCGTTAATCAGCGCGATACAGGCATCAATCACCTCGCCGAGGTTATGCGGCGGGATGTTGGTTGCCATGCCGACCGCGATACCGCCGGCGCCGTTGACCAGCAGGTTCGGAAACTTCGCGGGCAGAACCTTTGGCTCTCGCTCCGAACTGTCGTAGTTCGGCTGGTAGTCGACCGTATCCTTGTCGATGTCATCGAGCAGCGAGTGCGCGACCTTCTCGAGGCGCGACTCGGTGTAACGCATCGCGGCCGCCATATCTCCGTCGACCGAGCCGAAGTTGCCCTGCCCATCGATCAGCGGCACGCGCATGGAGAAATCCTGCGCCATGCGCACCATCGCATCGTAGACCGACTGGTCGCCATGCGGATGATATTTACCGATCACGTCACCGACGGTGCGTGCCGACTTGCGATAAGGCTTGTTCCACTCGAAGCCGTTTTCATACATCGCATAGAGAATGCGGCGATGAACCGGCTTCAGTCCGTCACGCGCGTCCGGTAGCGCTCGTGCCACGATCACGCTCATCGCGTAGTCGAGGTAGGAGCGCTTCATCTCATCCGTAATCGAGACGGGACGGATATCAGCCGCCTCGGGAGGGCCGGACGGCGGATCTTTTGGGTCAGTCAACGTGCGAATCCTGGGTGCGAAATACTCGCTTTATATAGGCGAATTCGCACCGCAACGCCAACCGCATTCGCCCTCAAAACCAGCGATAAAACTGATGGAATTACAATACCTTACAATCGACGCAAAAACCTGCGTGGCTTCCCGATTCTCCAGGTCAGAAATTCCACCTTTCGAGAGCCGCTATTGACCGAATGCAACGGCATGCATGATGCGCCCGGGCACAAATGTGAACAGCCCCGCGATGACGAGTCCGCCCGTGAAAATCGAGATCATCGTGATCCGGTGACCTCTCACGCGGTGTCCGTGAGCGAACCAGATTCCGAGCGGAAGCATGATCAGGCTGAATACCGACAGCAGATGAATCGGGCTCCACGGCTCGCCCAGCTTGATCTGACGACCATGGATCCAGAACGAACTGATCGCGACAGTCGCCATCAGTGCGACCCAGATCCACCCCAAGGTGCGGTGAGGCAGAGTACCCTTTGGAAGCGAGAACTGAACGAGGCCGAGTGCGAGCGCCCCCATCGCAGCAAACGCATGCAGCTGAATGATCGAAGGTGCATTGAGCAGCGGCGCGAAGCTCATCGATTGTCCCCACGGCGCGGGTTTGAAAGGTGATCGAATTGGATTTCGCAACCATTCGGCCGAATATGAGTAACATTCGACCGAAGCAATGTCGTGCGCAGTCATGCGCACAAGAAAAGCGCGTACTGCTTGCTCTCATGTCAATTGCTTGATGACGCAGCCGCGATCCCGCGCGTTCGTCCGAGATCCAAGCCAGAGCCCGGCAATAGCAGAGACGGTGAATTCAACACCGCTCGCTAACCTGACAGTATTCCGGCTTAGAAAGGGATATCGTCGTTCATGTCGTCGTTGCGGCCACCACCGGCAGCCACCCGGCGCGGAGGAGCAGAGCGCGAAGGTCCCGACGACCCGAAATCGCCGCCGCCCTCGTCCGCTCCAAACGAGCCACCACTGCTCTTGCCGTCGAGCATCGTCAGGGTCGAATTGAAGTTCTGAAGAACGACCTCGGTCGAATAGCGATCCTTGCCGTCCTTGTCCTGCCATTTTCGGGTCTGGAGCTGGCCCTCGATATAAACCTTGGAGCCTTTCTTCAGATACTGCTCGGCAATCTTGCAGAGACCCTCGCTGAAGATCACGACGCGATGCCACTCCGTCTTTTCTTTCCGCTCGCCGGTGTTCTTGTCACGCCAGGTATCCGATGTCGCGACACTGAGGTTTGCGATGGGACGACCGTCCTGCGTGCGCTTGATTTCAGGGTCGGCGCCGAGATTTCCAACCAGAATGACTTTATTGACGCTTCCCGCCATTACCGTTCTCCACTTTAGCGCACCGATACGGCGCGCCGAATCTGTCAGGATTTATGTACGCAGGACGACAATCCCCACCCGGGAGACGCCCGCTCTGCAAATGACCCTATACTCTCCCGCCCCCGCGATGAGGCCGCCGCAGCGGTTATCCACACGCAACCAAGGTCACCCGTCAGACATAGTACGTACTGTCTTTGTTCTTACGCAAGCGAAGCTCAAAGAGGAACTCCTTACAAGACAAAACATTATGGACCTGGCCCCGCCAAATGTGACGAAAACGTGATCAAATCGTGGAATGAAAAGGCTAAATACCTCAAATAATTCCTTACGTTAGGAGACTTCACTTCCCTTTCGACTGTTGCATTTCGGAGACGGCTTTTTCGGCAGAAGCCGGTATATTCCGCCCACGAAATCGAAATCCCATTGCGTTCGCGCCTTGGAAAACTGCCTCGAAAAATCGAGGTGGATTTAAAACTGGAGAAGATGAGATGAAGAAGTTTTTGCTCGGCACCGTGGCACTCGTTGCCCTCGGTACTGCTTCGGCGGTTGCCGCTGACCTGCCGGCCCGCACCTACACCAAGGCACCGGTTTATGCCGCGCCGATCTACAACTGGACCGGCATCTACGTCGGTGCGCACATCGGCGCCGCTTTCGGTGGTGACGACGGGTTCGCAACCAACATCGTCGGCCTGACCGGTTCGAGCCGCGACGCCGCGTTCCTCGGCGGTGGTCAGATCGGCGCCGACTACCAGTTCGCTCCGAACTGGCTGGTGGGTATCGAAGGCCAGATCTCCGGCCTCTCGAACAGCGACCGCACCTTCACCAACGGCGCTGACTCGATCCGTGACCGTTCCGACTGGCTCGCTTCGGTCACCGGTCGCCTCGGCTACACCTGGGGTCCGGGCCTGATCTACGCCAAGGGCGGTGTCGCGTTCCGTGACGACAGCGGCCTTGCGGCAACCGCTGGCTTCCAGCCGGCTGTGACCGATCGCAACTCGACCGGCTACACCGTCGGCGGCGGTCTGGAATACATGTTCGCTCCGGCCTGGTCGGCGAAGGTTGAGTACCAGTACTACAACTTCGACACCACCAACGTGTCGACCAACGCTGGCCTCGGCGCGCTTTCCTACAAGGACGACCTCCACACTGTGAAGGTTGGCGTCAACTATCACTTCAACTGGGGTGGCCCGGTTGTCGCGAAGTACTGAGCTTCGAAGACCTGACTAACTTTGCCTGAGCTTCTCGGGCATACGGAAAGGCCGGCTCTTGAGCCGGCCTTTTTGCTTGCCGATTGTCCTTTGGGCCGGCTGAACATTCCAGATTCAGCAAACCGTTGATGGCTTGCGAACAGGACTGGAAATCCACTCGCGTTCTTACTATGTTCACGGGACTGAAATCTAACCTACAATGAGAAACCGGCGAACCGTCATCGCGTTTTCCGGAGAGAGCGCTCTTGCTGCGCACCACGCGCCACCGGAATTTCCCTTATGGATGAAGTCATTAAGGCAAGCCGCAAATCGACAGCCGGATCGAGCTCGCGGGCCATTACGATTCGCGGCGCGCGCGAGCACAATCTCAAGAATATCGACCTGGCGATTCCGCGCGACAAACTGGTCGTCTTCACGGGCCTGTCAGGCTCCGGGAAATCCTCCCTCGCCTTCGACACCATCTATGCGGAGGGGCAGCGCCGCTACGTCGAATCGCTGTCGGCATACGCCCGTCAATTTCTGGAAATGATGCAGAAGCCGGACGTCGATCAGATCGACGGCCTGTCGCCAGCCATCTCTATCGAACAGAAAACGACGTCCAAGAATCCGCGATCGACGGTCGGAACCGTCACCGAGATCTATGACTACATGCGGCTGTTGTGGGCACGCGTCGGCATTCCCTATTCGCCGGCGACGGGACTCCCGATCGAGAGCCAGACCGTTTCGCAGATGGTGGATCGTGTGCTCGCGCTGCCGGAAGGCACCCGGCTCTATCTGCTGGCACCGGTCGTTCAGGGCCGCAAGGGCGAGTACCGCAAGGAATTTGCCGAATATCTCAAGAAGGGATTCCAGCGGATCAAGGTCGACGGCAAGTTCTACGAACTGGCGGACGCGCCGACACTGGACAAGAAATTCCCCCACGACATCGACGTTGTGGTTGATCGCATCGTCGTGCGTCCCGATATGGCGCAGCGGCTCGCCGAATCGTTCGAGACCGCGTTGAAACTCGCCGAAGGCCTGGCCGTCGTCGAGTTCGCCGATGCGCCTGCAAACGAAGGCGCTTCGGAGAAGAAGGCAGAAAAGAAGACCGCAAAGATCCACGACAAGAGCGGACCGGAGCGGATTCTGTTCTCGGAAAAGTTCGCCTGTCCCGTCTCCGGATTCACGATTCCGGAAATCGAGCCGCGCCTGTTCTCATTCAACAACCCTTACGGCGCCTGCCCGAAATGCGGCGGCCTCGGCGTCGAGCAGCACATCGACTCCGAGCTGGTAATCCCGGATAAGGAACTGACGCTGCGCAAGGGCGCGATCGCGCCATGGGCAAAATCGTCATCGCCTTACTACGTCCAGACACTGCAAGCGCTGGGCAAGTTCTACAAGTTCACGCTCGACACCAAATGGAAGGATCTGCCGAAGAAGACGAAGGACGCGATCCTGTTCGGGTCTGGCGACGACGAAATCAAATTTTCCTACGAAGACGGCGTTCGCTCCTACGACACCAAAAAGCCGTTCGAGGGCGTGGTCACCAATATCGAGCGCCGCTTCCGCGAGACCGAAAGTGAATGGGCGCGTGAGGAACTCGGGAAATACTTCAGCGACGTTCCTTGCGAAGCGTGCCACGGTCATCGCCTGAAGCCCGAAGCTCTTTGCGTTAAAATCGGCGGCAAGCATATCGGCGAAATCGCGGAGCTTTCGGTTCTGCGCGCCGGGGAATGGTTCGAGACCGTTCCCAAGCAGTTGAACAAGCAGCAAAACGAAATCGCGGCGCGGGTGTTGAAGGAGATCCGCGAGCGGCTGTCGTTCCTGCTCGATGTCGGCCTGAACTACCTCACGCTATCGCGATCGTCCGGGACCCTGTCTGGCGGTGAGAGCCAACGCATCCGCCTCGCCTCGCAGATCGGTTCGGGCCTGACCGGGGTGCTCTACGTACTCGACGAGCCATCAATCGGCCTGCACCAGCGCGATAATGCGCGGCTGCTCGACACGCTGCGGCGGCTGCGCGATCTCGGCAACACAGTGATTGTCGTTGAGCACGACGAGGACGCCATCGAAACAGCGGATTATGTGGTGGATGTTGGCCCCGGTGCCGGCATGCATGGCGGCAACATCGTCGCCCAAGGCACCCCGCAACAAGTGATGAACAATCCGAACTCGATGACGGGTAAGTATCTGACCGGCGAAATGTACGTGCCGATTCCCGAACGACGTCCACCTAATCACCGCCGCACCATCAAGGTCGTCAACGCGCGCGGCAACAATCTCAAGAACGTGTCGGCGGAAATCCCGCTCGGACTGTTCACCTGCGTCACGGGTGTCTCGGGCGGCGGCAAATCCACGCTGCTGATCGATACACTGTACAAATCCATTGCACGCAAGCTCAACAATGCCTCGGAAGGCCCTGCTCCGCACGATCGGATCGAGGGACTTGAGCACATCGACAAGATCATCGACATCGACCAGTCGCCGATCGGCCGGACGCCGCGCTCAAATCCCGCGACCTACACCGGCGCCTTCACGCCGATCCGCGAATGGTTCGCCGGTCTGCCGGAGTCCAAGGCGCGCGGTTATGAGCCCGGCCGTTTCTCGTTCAATGTGAAAGGTGGCCGCTGCGAGGCCTGTCAGGGTGACGGCGTCATCAAGATCGAGATGCACTTCCTGCCCGATGTCTACGTCACCTGCGACACCTGCAAGGGCAAGCGCTACAACCGCGAAACCCTTGAGGTGTTGTTCAAAGGCAAGTCGATTGCCGACGTCCTGGATATGACGGTGGAAGAAGCCGCAGAGTTCTTCAAGGCCGTGCCGCGAGTGCGCGAGACCTTCAAGACGCTCCATCGCGTTGGGCTCGACTACATCCATGTCGGCCAGCAGGCGACCACGCTCTCCGGCGGCGAAGCGCAACGCGTCAAGCTCGCCAAGGAACTCAGCAAGCGCGCGACTGGCCGGACACTCTACATTCTCGATGAGCCGACCACGGGTCTACACTTCCATGACGTCGCGAAACTGCTGGAAGTGCTGCATGAGCTGGTGGCGCAGGGCAATACGGTGGTCGTCATCGAACATAATCTCGAGGTTATCAAGACCGCGGACTGGGTGATCGATCTCGGCCCGGAAGGCGGCGACGGCGGCGGAGAAATCGTCGCATGGGGCCCGCCGGAAGATATCGTCAAGGCACCGCGCAGTTACACCGGAAAGTTTTTGGCGCCTGTTCTCAAGAAGGGCCGCGCCGGAAAAATTCGCGATACTGGCGAGGCGGCCGAGTAACGAATATTGTCTCATTATTTTGGCAGGTCTTAATGGCGCGGGGATTTCTTGTAAGACGAGAGACAGCCAAAGGCCAGTTTGTGGAGCGGCCTTACGAAATCCAAGACAATCAGATCGAATTGTTGATCAATCGCAGCACAAAAATTCCTTTGGAGCCAACGATCGATCCCCGCGATGCAATTGAGGCACACGAGCGAAGAACTTGGCCAAAATTAAATGGCCTTTGACCTGCTCCCCTGAATCGCCCCCGATTATAAGTTAGGGTTCTGTTCTCCAATCGAGGAGACGGACGATGCGTAAG